>NZ_KI911782.1:5280069-5585780 GCF_000515395.1 Jiangella gansuensis DSM 44835
GCACCCGACGACGACCGCAAGCCGAACGGGCCCACCCAGCTGACCCGTCCGTCCTGGACCTACGTCGCCCGGCGCACGTTCCGCGAGTTCATGGACGACGAATGCACCGACCTCGCGGCCGCGCTGACCTACTACTCGGTCCTGTCGCTGTTCCCCGCCCTGGTCGCCCTGGTGTCGCTGCCGGCCCTGCTCGGCCAAGGGCAGCAGACCACCGACCAGCTGGTCTCGATCGTGCAGGACATCGCGCCCTCCGCGGCGGCATCGGACCTCGAGGGGCCGATCAACCAGCTCACCAACGCGCCAGGAGCCGGCCTGACCCTGGTCATCGGTCTGCTGGCGGCGCTGTGGTCGGCGTCGGTGTACGTCGGTGCGTTCGGCCGGGCCATGAACCGCATCTACGACATCGGCGAGGGCCGGCCGTTCTGGAAGCTTCGTCCCGTGATGCTCGGCGTCACCCTGCTGGTCATGGTGCTGATCCTGGCCGCCGCGGTGATGCTGGTGGTCAGCGGCCCGGTCGCGCAGGCCATCGGTGACGCCATCGGCCTCGGGAGCACGGCGGTGACGGTATGGAACATCGCCAAGTGGCCGGTGCTCCTGTTCGTCGTCGCCTCGATCATCGCGCTCCTGTACTGGGCCACGCCCAACGTGCGCCAGCCGAAGTTCCGCTGGATCAGCATGGGCGCGGTGATGGCCATCGTGGTGTGGGCGATCGGCTCCGGGGCGTTCGCGCTCTACGTCGCGAACTTCGGCAGCTACAACCGGACCTACGGGTCACTGGCCGGCATCATCGTCTTCCTGCTGTGGCTGTGGCTGACGAACCTGGCCCTACTGTTCGGTGCGGAGTTCGACGCCGAGACCGAGCGGGCCCGGGAACTGCAGGCCGGGATGCCTGCGGAGGAGGCGATCCAGCTGCCGCCGCGCGACACCCGGCAACTGGAGAAGGCCGCGGACAAGCAGGCCACGCTGGTTCGGATGGGCCGGCGGCTGCGACGCGGCGGACATCAGGACTGAGAATGCAGCGCCGCCCGGCGTCGTCGCGCGATGGGCACCGAGCTGGCGAGACACCCCCTAGAGGAGCCGGGCCCGGCTGACGCCCGCCCGGCCCTCCAGGCGGCGGGCCAGCCGCTGCAGCCGCCGGGCGGCACCTTCGAGCCGGCGGGCCCGGCGAAGCCGCCTCGCGGTGGCGACGATGCGCGCGTCGCGCTCGAACTCGTGAGCACGGCGGCGATGCAGGGTGTCGTAGTACTCGAAACTCATGATCACCATCTCCAGGTGTGCGAGGTGCGGCCGGACCGTCAGCCGGCCCGGTGTAGTCGGACGGAGCCGCTGACGGTCTTCACGGCCAGCAACAGGGTGCGGTCGGACGCGGCGGGCGCATCGGTGGCGTCGAGGTCGGAGCGCACCGACCCGGTGACCGACGACACGTCGAGCTTGGCGGCCGTGCCGGCAGCGAGCCCGACCGTGACGTCGCCGCTGGCCGCGCGCACGGTGATGTCGCCCTCCTCCGCCCGGCGGACGGTGATGTCGCCGGACGCCGTCTTGACGGTGAGCCGGCCCGCTACGGTGCCGACGCCGATGTCGCCGGACGCGGCCGACAAGCGCGCGTCGGTGACCGGCCCGTCCACCTCGATGCCGCCGGACCCCGACTGCAGCTCCACGCCGCCGGTGACCCGGCCGATCCGGATCTCGCCGGACCCCGTCTTCGCGGAGACTCCGGCACAGCTGCCGATCCGGACGTCACCGCTACCGGCCACGACCCGGACGTCGCCGCCGGACTCGATGGACAGATCACCGGAGCCGGCCCTGCCGGACACCTCGCCGAACCGGCCCGTCAGCTGGACGTCGCCGGAGCTCGTCTCCACCTCGGCGTCGCTGCCCGCCGGCACGGTGACGACGATGTCGACGGACGCAGCCGAGGCACGCACCTCGGCCGAAGCCACAAACGACGTGGTGCTCCGCGGCACCTTGATGCGCAGCGCGCCGGGGCGGTATTCGACGGTGGTGCGCTGGGCGAGATCGTCGCCGCCGGGGCCGGACGGGTGTAGCCGCACCTCCACCTCGGTGGTGTCGGCGGCGGTGACCTCCACGTCACCGGAGCGCTGCTCGACCGAGAGGCTGATCGGCCCCTCGGCCGGGAACGTCTGCGAGATGAAGTCGGACATGAGGATTCTCCCGTTCGAAAGTCAGCGGACCCAGCCGGAGATGTTGCGGCCGATGTTGATGCGCACGCCCGACGAGCGCTCGGGCTCGAAGGTCAGCAGCACTGCCCGGATGAGCCAGGCGTTGACGGACATGCCTTCCGCGGCAGCGGCCTCCTCGACCCGGACCTTGAGCGTCTCGGGGAGCCGCAATGACACCCGGGAGGTGCCCTCGTCGGCCTCCGGCGGGGACGGCGGCACCGGTGGCGTGGGCGGGGCGGGGGGCGTGGGCGGCTGCGGTGGGATGGCGGCCTCCGTGGCGACCAGCTCAGGGTCGCCACCGCGCAGCCGGACCTCGACGACGACGCCGTCGAGCTGGTTGGTGACCTCGGCAGCGGCATCGCCGAGCGCCTCGAGCAACGTCAGCCGCAGCGACGGCTCGACGGCGTAGGAGAGCCGGTCCGCCGCAGCCCGGACGTCGTCGGCGGCAGCCTGGCCGGCCGCGGCGAGCGATCCACGCAGTGCCTCGACATAGGGCGTCAGTTCCATGACGCCATAATGGCGTCACATTGGCGCCACGTCAAGCGTCACCATGACGCCATGAGTGTGTCACCATGGCGCCAACCTCGCTCGCATTCCGTTGATCTTGGAGAAACCGCGGAATCAAACGGACAAATCCCTCCGCGATTCCGCCACTACTCCAAGATCAACGGAGCCGGGCGAGGCGCACGGGCCGGGCAAGGCCCACGGCCCCGGGCGAGCGCGCGGGGCAGGGGTGCGCGGTCAGGGGTGCGCGGTCAGGCGGGCGCGTCGGCGCGCTTGACGGCGGACAGCAGCAGCTGAGCGACGTCGACCACCTCGACGTCCTGCCCGGCTCCCTCGGACTGGGCCTGGGTCAGGCCGTCGGAGAGCATCACGCGGCAGAACGGGCAGCCCACGGCGATGGCCTCGGCACCGGTGGCCAGGGCCTCGGCGGTGCGGTCGGCGTTGATGCGGGTGCCGATGCGCTCCTCCATCCACATACGCGCGCCACCGGCGCCGCAGCAGAAGGAGGTGGACCGGCTGCGCGGCATCTCGCGCAGCTCGACACCCGGCAGGGAACCGACCAGTTCGCGCGGCGGCTCGTAGACCTGGTTGTGCCGGCCCAGGTAGCAGGGGTCGTGGTAGGTGACCGGCCGGCCGGCCACGGCTCCACCGTCGGCGGGCGCGACCGGCGTGAGCTTGCCCTCCCTCACGAGCCGGTTCAGCAGCTGGGTGTGGTGCACGACCTCGAGCTGGAGCCCGAGCTGGGCGTACTCGTTCTTGATGGTGTTGAAGCAGTGCGCGCAGGTCGAGACGACCCGCACCGCCTTCGTCTCGCGGAGGACGTCGATGTTCTGCGCGGCCAACTGCTGGTACAGGAACTCGTTGCCGGCACGGCGGGCGGGGTCGCCGGTGCACGTCTCACCGTCGCCCAGGACGGCGAACGAGACCCCCGCGGTGTGCAGCAGCTCGGCGACGGCCTGGGTCGTCTTCTTGGCGCGGTCCTCGAAGGCGCCGGCGCAGCCGATCCAGAACAGCCAGTCGACCTCGTCGAGCGACTCGACGTCCGCGCCGACCTGCCGGACCGGGAAGGACAGGTCCTTGGCCCAGTCCATCCGCTTGGAGGCATTGACTCCCCACGGGTTGCCGGCCTTCTCCAGGTTGCGGAACAGCCCGTTCAGCTCGCCGGGGAACTCCGATTCGATCAGCGTCTGGTAGCGCCGCAGGTCCAGGATGTGGTCGACGTGCTCGATATCGACCGGGCACTGTTCGACGCACGCGCCGCAGGTGGTGCACGACCACAACACGTCGGGATCGATGACGCCGCCGTGTTCGGCGTCGCCGACGATCGGGCGGTCCGCCTCCGCCCGCGCCTCGGCCGGCACCCCGGCCTGCTCATCCGCCGCCGCGTCCTCGCCGCCGGCCAGCAAGTAGGGCGCCTTCGCGTACGCGTGGTCGCGCAGGTTCATGATCAGCAGCTTCGGCGAGAGCGGCTTCTCGGTGTGCCAGGCCGGGCACTGCGACTGGCAGCGGCCGCACTCGGTGCAGGTGGAGAAGTCGAGCAGCGCCTTCCACGAGAAGTCCTCGACCTTGCCGGCGCCGAGCGAGGCGTCCTCGTCCAGGTCCTCGAGCTTCTCGAAGTCGACCGGCTCACCGCCGACGGTGAGCGGCTTGGCCGCCCCCAGCGCCGGGCCGCCGTCGGCCTCACGCTTGAGGAAGATGTTCGGGAACGCCAGCAGCCGGTGCCACGCCACGCCCATGGTCAGGTTCCACGCCAGCACGGTGAAGAACAGCCACGACACGACGATCTTCACCCCGGCCACCACGTGCACCGTGAGCTCGACACCGCTCGTGGAGACGCCGTCGAACCACGACCCGATGAACGCCGTCAGCGGGAAGTGCAGCACGTCGCCGAAGAGGCGGTACTCCAGCCCGCGCAGCAGCAGGATGCTCACCGCGATCGTCGCGATGGTGAACTCCACGTAGTACGCCTGCCAGAACGTCGAGCCGTAGAACCGCGACCACCGCCCGGACGCGCGGGGATGCTGCCGCTGCCGGGTCACCGTCAACGTCACGATCCCGGCGAGCGTCAACCAGGCGATCGCCTCGGTGAACCACTCGAACGGCACCCAGTGCCCGATCACCGGCAACGCCCAGTACGCGTCGAACAACTGCCCGTACGCCGTCACCAGCGTGAAGAACAACGCGCCGAACCCGACCATCACGAACCAGTGCGCCACGGCCACCACCGGCCGCTTCGCCATCCTCGTATGACCCAGGAACTCGCGCACCAACGTCACGAACCGGGCCCGCGGATCGGTCAGCCGTCCCGGCGCAGGCTGACCCAGCTGGATCACCCGCAGCATCCGGACCGCGGCGTCCGCCAGCACCACCAGGGACAACAGTGTGACGCCCAGTGCGACAACGATGGCGACGTACTGCATGCGTTCCGGCTCCTCACCGCCGAGACGGGCTGCTACCCCGTTCCTGGGGCACGACCCACATATTACTCCCGGGTAACTACGGTTGCGCGCCCTCCACGTGGGTGCGGTGGAAATTCAGGTAGGACCGGCTCGGCGTGGGACCGCGCTGACCTTGGTAGCGAGACCCGTGCCGCTGCGCGCCGTATGGTTCCTCCGCGGGCGAGGTGAGCGCGAAGAAGCAGAGCTGGCCGATCTTCATCCCCGGCCACAGCTTGATCGGCAGTGTCGCCACGTTGGACAGCTCCAGGGTGACGTGCCCGGTGAAGCCGGGATCGATGAACCCGGCAGTGGAGTGGGTGAGCAGCCCCAGCCGGCCGAGACTCGACTTGCCCTCCAGCCGGGCCGCGACGTCGTCGCCCAGCGTCACCGTCTCGAAGGTGGACGCCAGCACGAACTCCCCCGGGTGCAGCACGAACGGCTCGCCACCGTGCGGCTCCACCATGCGGGTGAGGTCGGGCTGCTCCTCGGCCGGGTCGATGTGCGGGTAGCGATGGTTCTCGAACACCCGGAAGTACCGGTCGAGCCGGACGTCGATGCTCGACGGTTGCACCATCTCGGGGTCGTACGGATCCAGTTGGACCCGCTTGGACTCGACGGAAGCCCGGATGTCGCGGTCGGAGAGCAGCATGTGGGGACACTACCGAGCGGGCCGCGGCCGCTGCCAGGCGACCACCGTTCTGGCCGGGACCGCACGCGGCACCCCACCTGATGCAACGACTGATGGCGGGTGGTTTGGTGGCGCTATAGGCCCACCAAACCACCCGCCATCGAGGCGAGCTCGGGTCAGATCAGCGAGCCGGCCCGCCAGTCGGCGATGAAGTCCGGGTTGGCGTCGAGCCACTGGGCGATCGAACCGGCGTTGTCCTCGCGCCCGTTCTGGACGACCATGATGTCCTCGATCTCCAGCAGCTGCTCGTTGGAGAGGTAGAGGTTCTGGATCAGCTGCGCGGCGTTCGGGAAGTCCTCGTGGAAGCCAGGACGGCCCAGGTTGTAGAGCCGCTCCGCCTCGCCCAGGGCACCCTCCGGGTCCTGCAGGTCGCGGATGTCGTAGGCGGCGTAGGCCCAGTGCGGGTGCCACAGCGTGACGGCGATGTTCTCACCGGCCGCCATGGCGTTGTCCAGCTCGGCCAGCATCGCCGGCGACGAGGACGTCGGGTAGTCCATGTCCTCCAGGCCGTAGGTCGGGATGACCTCGTTCTGGGTGGTGGTGGTCAGCCCGGCACCGGGCTCGATGCCCACGATGCGGTTGCCGTACTCGGCGGCGTTCTCGGCCAGCTCGTCCAGCGACTGCGCCGGCGAGTCGGAGTTGACCGCGATGGTCAGGTAGCCCTCGTCGAACCAGCAGCCGACGTCCTCGAGGTCGTCGCCGAACTGCTCGACGTACTGCGCGTGCGTGTTCGGCAGCCAGGCGTCGATGACGATGTCGATGTCGCCGTCGGCGACACCCTGGTACACCGCGCCCGCCTCGGGCAGTTCCTGGAACTCGACGGTGTAGCCCTGCTCCTCCAGCGCGACCTTGGCCAGCTCGGCCACGACGTAGTTCTCGTCCCAGCCGGAGAACACACCGATGCTCAGGGTCGTCTCGTCGTCGCCGGTGCCCTCCGGGTCCGGGATCTCGGCGTTGGCGTCGGCGGGGTCGCACGATCCGGTGTCGACGTCACCGATGGTCTGCACGTCCGTGCCGCCGTCGTTGCCGCCGCCGTTGCTGGTCGTGTCGTCGCCGTCGTCGTCACCGCCACAGCCGGCGAGGACGAGGGCGCTGGCGGCGAGGCCGGCCAGCACGCTGATCGTGGGCTTACGCATGTTACTCCTCTGTTTTTCGACTACTTGCGCTCAGGATTCGAGGACTCAGTCACGAACCTTCGATGCTCGGATGACGGGCGCCCGGTCGGTCAGGGCGGCCACCATCCGGTCCAGATAGATCGCGAGCACCACGACCGCCACGCCGGCTTCGACACCGCGCGCCACGTTCAGGGAGCTCAGACCGGCGACGACGTCCAGGCCGAGGCCGGCCGCGCCCACCATGGCCGCGAGCACGACCATGGACAGCGCCAGCATGATGACCTGGTTGATGCCGGCCATGATGGTCGGCAGGGCCAGCGGCAACTGGATCTGCCGCAGGATCCGCGTCGGCGAGGATCCGAATGCCTGGCCGGCCTCGACGACCTCGGCATCGACCTGCCGGATCGCCAGCTCGGTGAAACGCACGCCCGGAGGCATCGCGAACACGATGGTGGAGATCATGCCGGGGACCACGCCGATGCCGAAGGCGGCCAGGCTGGGGATCAGGTAGACCATGGCCGGCATGGTCTGCATGAAGTCGAGGACCGGCCGCAGGGTGTTGCTCACGGCCCGCGACTTCGCCGCCCAGACGCCCAGCGGCACCGCGATCAGTGATGCGAGCAGCGCCGCCACCACGACCAGTGAGAGGGTCTGCATCGCCCCGTCCCACCGGTCCATGGCCGCGACCAGGTAGAAGCCCAGGACGCTGAACACGGCGAACTTCCAGGACCGGACCAGCCAGCCCAGCGCCGCGAACAGCGCGATCATGACGAGGAACGGCGGTGCGCTCAGGGCGTCGTACAGGCCGTCGTACATGCCGGTGAGGACCGTGTCGACGACGTCCAGTACCGACTGGAACGTGTCGGTGAACCAGTCGAACGCGTCGGACACCCACGTGCCGACCTCCAGCCGCGGCTCCAGCGGGTCGAAGGCTTCGTCGCTCATCGGACACCCCCCTCGACCGGCATGGCATCGGTATCGGGGTCGGCCCCGGCTTCGGCAGCGGAAGCGTCCTCCGGCAGGGACTCCACGATGCTGGCCATCGCGGCCAGCAGGGTGACGCGCGGGATGACGCCGACGAGCTTGCCGGCGTCGTCGACCACGGCCAGTGGCAGCGGCGACTCGGCCGACGGCGCGAACAGTTCGGCCAGGAACGTGTCGGCGTGCACGGACTGGTAGTCCTCGCTGACGATGGCGTCCAGCGTCGAGTCGCCGCGGTTGACCGCCGCCACGACATCCTGGTCGCGCACCACGCCGCGCAGGACGCGGTCGCGGGACACGACGAACGTCGCGCTCATCTGCTTCTCCCGCATGCCGTGCAGCGCGACCCGGGGGCCGGCGGCGGCACTGACCTCCATCAGCGGCGGTTCCATCACGCTGGAGGCGGTCAGGACCCGGGTGCGGTCGACGTCGGCGACGAACTGCGCGACGTAGTCGTTGGCCGGATCCTTCAACACCTCCTCGGCGGTGCCGATCTGCACGATCCGGCCGTCGCGCATGACCGCGATGCGATCGCCGAGACGCATCGCCTCGTTGAGGTCGTGGGTGATGAAGACGACCGTCTTGCCGAGACGGGACTGCAGTTCGATCAGCTGGTCCTGCATCTCGCGGCGGATCAGCGGGTCAAGCGCGGAGAACGCCTCGTCCATGAGCATGATGTCGCTGCCGGCCGCGAGGGCGCGGGCGATGCCCACCCGCTGCTTCATGCCGCCGGACAGCTGCGCGGGGTACTTGTCCCCCCACCCGGTCAGTCCGACGAGCTCCAGCGCCTCGGTGGCCTTCGCCAGCCGCTCCTTCTTCGGCACCCCTTGGATGTCGAGCGCGTAGGCGGCGTTCTCGGCGACGGTGCGGTGTGGCAGCAGCGCGAAGTGCTGGAACACCATGCCGATCTTCTGTTGCCGGACGCGGCGCAGCTCGGCCTCGTCGATGGCGGAGATGTCGACACCGTCGATGAACACCCGGCCGGCGGTGGGCTCGAGGAGCCCGTTGAGCATTCTGATCAGGGTGGACTTTCCGGACCCGGACAGGCCCATCACCACGAAGATCTCGCCGGGTTGCACGTCGAAGCTGGCGTCGATCACCGCTGGGGTGGCGCCGCTGGCGACGACGTCGGCACGGCTGGCGCCGTCCTTGAGCCGCCGAACGGCCTCATCGGTCTTCTTGCCGAAGAGCTTGAACAGTCCTTCCGCGCGTACCGCGGTCACGCCTCACCTTTCGTTCGTCAGCCACGCGACGCACCGGCGAACCGGGCGGGGCTACGCCAGGCGGCTCCGCATGGGAGCAACCGGTGAGCCACGCGACGAAGCGGCGCGAGCGGGTCGAACGTGGACACGGTGGGAACCCAAGCCCACCTTCTTAGGCCACTGCCCAACCGCGCCTGTCAGGGGTCGGTCGCCTGTGACGCTAGCCGACCTCGGCGTGTCGGTGCGAATCCAGGACTCTCAGAGCTGCGTGATTGTGATGATTGCAACGCCAAACGGTTACCTGTCGAGACACTTCGCGTCCAGAATGTGGACTACCTGTGGGGCTCATGCCTACGGGCTCAGCCGCCGATACGCCAGCGGGGCCCGCCAGCCGTACCGCACCGCCAGCGCACGCAGCGTGAACGTGGCGACACTCGCCGCCACCCCGGTCCACAGCGACAGCGCGTCCAGCCGCCACAGCAACGCCGTCGCCGCCGCACCCACCATGGCCGGCACCGCGTAGATGTCGTCGTGCCGGAACAGCGACGGCACCTCGCGGGCCACGACGTCGCGCAGCAGCCCACCGCCGACGGCCGTCGTCACACCCAACAGCGCGGCCGACACCGTCGGTACCCCCGCGTCGAGCGCCCGCACCGTCCCCGTCACGCAGAACAGTCCCAGGCCGGCGGCGTCGAACAGCAGCAACGTACGCCGGAACCGCGAGACGTGCGGGAAGTACAGGTAGACGACGGCGGCGGCAAGCGCCACCGGCAGGATGTGGATCGGCCGGTCGAACGCTGCTGGCGGCACTCCGATGATGAGGTCGCGGATCACGCCGCCGCCCAGACCGGTCATGCCGGCCAGCAGGACGCTGCCGACCACGTCGAATCCCTTGCGTGCCGCCAGCAGGGCGCCCGAGACGGCGAAGAAGAAAACACCCACCAGGTCGAGCACGAGCTGGGTCTGCGCTGCGAAGATCTGCACCCGTCCAGCATGGCGCGGGTGGGTGCGTCACGCGCCGCGAGTTCGCGCGTACGGGCGGCCGGAGTTGTGATCGGGGCAGCGAACGGTCCGCACAATGAGGCGATGACGGATGGGACGACCACACCCGCGGGTGATCCGCGACGGCACTGGCAGGAGGCCGCCGGCCGGCGGTCCGACCACCACCGCGAGCCGGCGCCGGACCTGTCGGACTTCGCCATGTTCGCGGCGCGCCTCGATCCGCGCGGGTCCAGGTGGCTGACGCCCGCGCTGCTGCTCGGGACGGCGGTGTTCTGCGCCTGGTACTCGACGGTGTCCAGCACCCGACTGTTGTTCGACGAAGACGTCATGTGTCCGGCGCAACGCGCGGTCCCGGGTACGGGCATCCCACACCAGAACCACCGGCGCGGCACCGGCGAGAATGCCGGCCAGTACCCACAGGACCGTGCGGCGGACGTCGGGTGACAACGGCACGGAACCGTCGTCGAGGCCTACCCGACGCCGTTGGACGTCGGCAACGAGTCGGCCCAGCTGGCGTGGGTGTTGATCGACTCCCGCGTGCCGGACGAACAGGCGTCACGCCTCCATGCCGCGTTCGACGGGTGGCTCACCGCGGTCCTGGCGGACGACGACGCGCACCGACGGGTCGGAGGCTGGCTCCGGGCCGGCGGGGGTTCGAGCCCAGCGAAGAGCTCTTCGGCCCGAACGCTGCCGGTGGGTACCTGGTCGGCCCGCTCGCGCAAGGGCGCTGGAAGGTGCTGATGCCCAAGATCCCCTGGTTCGCCGCCCCATCCCACTCAACAAGGGCCGATCGTGGCAGACCCTGTCGATCCGGGACCTCGAGGGATCGACCGGCTCCGTTCCCCGCACGATCGGCCCGGCCCGCTGAGCCCTAGCCGGTGCGCAGGGCCGTGATGGGTTCGACGGCGGACGCTCGCCAGGCCGGGTACGTGCCCGCCACCAGGCCGATCAGCCCGCCGAGCAGCGGCGCGACCAACGCCAGCCGGATGTCCAGCAACGGCGTCCAGTCCCGCACCAGCGAGACCCCGAGGGTCGTGAGCACGCCCACGGCCGAGCCGACCAGCCCACCGAGGAACCCGACGATCCCGCTCTCGACCAGGAACTGCCCGGCCACGTGCAGCCGCCCGGCGCCGACCGCGCGTCGCAGCCCGATCTCGGACACCCGCTCCAGCACCGACAGCAACGTCACGTTCGCGATCCCCAACCCACCGACCAGCAGCGACAACCCGCCCAGAGCCAAGAACAGCCCGTTGACGTCGGCCGAGACCGTGTCGCGCAACGATCCCGGCTCCGGCGGCGCGTTCACGTCCAACAGGTCCGGGTTGTTCGGGTCGACGGCGAGCGGCGCCTGCCGGCCGATCAGCTGCGCCGCGCCGAGCTCCGTACGGATCTCGACCGCGTCCGGCGCCTCCAGCCCATAGAAAGCACGCGCGGCACCCATCGGCATGATCACCGAGTCCTGCACTCCCGACCGATAGTCGACCGCGTCGACGATGCCGATGACCGTGAAAGCCCGGTCGCCGATGAAGATCGACGGCTGCGCGTCGACACGGCTGATCCCCAGCCGCTCCGCGGCGTACCGGCCGAGAACCACCACGGCGTCGCCGCGCGCGTCATGTCCCTCGTCGAAGAACCGGCCGGCCGCGAGCCTCGCCCCCAGCGCGTCGAACAGCCCCGCCGACGCGGCCGCGACCGGCACGACCTGGTCGATCGCGCCATACGGAACCCCGCGCACCGGCGCGCCGGCGACGTCCACCGCGGCGAACGTCCCAGCCGACTCCACCCCGGCAAGCCGGCCGATCCGCTGCGGTGCGTCCCAGGGCAGCTGAGTCAGGTCGACCTCGCCGTCAGGCCCATCCGTCTGGCCCGCCTCGATCACGACCCGGACAGCGGCGATCCGGTCGAACCGGTCGGTGATCTGACCGGCCGCCGTCTGCCCCAGACCCATCGTCGCGACCAGCGCCGCGATACCCAGCACCGTGCCGAGAGTGGTGAGCGCCAGCCGGGACGGACGCGCCGCCACCCCGGCCAGCGCCTCACCGAGCAGGTCACGCAGCGTGATCCGACGGCCCCGGCGAGTCAGCCGCAGCCGCCGGCGCCTCACCGGCGCACCTCCAGCGCGTCCGCAGCGCCGTGCACCGTTCCGTGTTGCCTGGTCACGCTCGCCCCCTCACTCGCTCCGCGGGCGCACGCTCGTCCCTCGCGGCAACCACTACACTCGCTCGTCGGCTCACCGTTCCGTGTTGCCTGGTCACGCTCGCCCCCTCACTCGCTCCGCGGGCGCACGCTCGTCCCTCGCGGCAACCACTACACTCGCTCGTCGGCTCACCGTTCCGTGTTGCCTGGTCACGCTCGCCTCCTCACTCGCTCCGCGGGCGCACGCTCGTCCCTCGCGGCAACCACTACGCTCGCTCGTCGGCTCACCGTTCCGTCGACGATGCGGACCTGGCGCTCGGCCCGCGCGCTGACGCCGTCGTCGTGGGTGATGACGGCCAGCGTGAGACCGTCGGCGTGCAGTTCGTCGAACAGCGCCAGCACCGAGAGGGCGTTGCCGCTGTCGAGGTTGCCGGTGGGCTCGTCGGCCAGCAGCAGGCTCGGCTGCGCCACCAGCGCCCGGGCGATCGCGACCCGCTGCCGCTCGCCGCCCGACAGCAGCAGCGGGTCGAAGTCGACCCGATGCGCCAGACCGACCCGCTCCAGCGTCGCCCGGGCCCGGGCGGTGCGCTCCCGGCGCGGCACACGCAGGTAGGTCATCGACAACTCCACGTTCTCCAGGACGCTGCGGTGCGGGAGCAGGTGGAACGCCTGGAAGACGAACCCGATCCGCTCGCCCCGCAGCCGGGTGCGCCGCCGCTCCGGCAGCGTGCTGACGTCGACGCCGTCCAGCCGGTAGACCCCGTGCGTCGGCCGGTCCAGCAAGCCCAGCAGATGCAGCAGGGTCGACTTGCCCGAGCCGGACGGGCCGACGATCGACACGTACTCACCGGACCGGATGGTCAGGTCGACACCGCGCACCGCCTCCACCGGAGGTGGGCCGGGGAACACCCGGCCCACCCCCGTCATCTCCACGACCGGCGGCGTCACGTCTCGGTCTCCGCTTCGGCGTCCGGGTCCGCGTCCGCCGACTCACCGACGACCACGAGGTCACCTTCGGCCAGCTCCCCGTCGACAGCGCTCACCTCGGCGTATCCCTGAGCGGTGAGCCCGACCTCGACCTCGACCAGCTCGGCCACCCCGGCACGCAGGACCTGGACCCGGCTCTCGCCCCCGGGGCCCGCGGTCAGCGCGGCCAGCGGCACGGCGAGGACGTCGCCGTCGGTGCTCTCCACCGGGATGGTGAGGCGCACGTTGGCGCCGCGCAGCTCCTCCACCTGCTCAGGAGTCAGCTCCCCGGGAGCGACGGTGACGTCGTGCCCGGTGGCACCGTCACCCTCGGCCTCCTCGATGGCCGCGATGGTGCCGGCGACCTCGGTGCCGCTGGGCAGCTCGATCGCGACCGGCATCTCCTCGGCCAGCAGCTCGCGGGCTGCGTCGTCGACGTTCGCGGTGACGACCAGGGTCGCGCCGCTCACGGACATCACCGCGCCGTTCACCTGACCGCCACGGCGCACGTGCACCTCGTCCACCCGGCGGGGCAGGCTCGGGACGAAGACTACCTCGGACGCGGGCAGCGGCGTGCCGGCGCTCGCGGCCGCGGTGTCGCGGTCCTCCCGGGCGGCGGCCAGCTGGTCCTTGGCGGTGTCCAGTGCTGC
The DNA here is from genome assembly GCF_000515395.1 of Jiangella gansuensis DSM 44835. NCBI lineage: Bacteria > Bacillati > Actinomycetota > Actinomycetes > Jiangellales > Jiangellaceae > Jiangella > Jiangella gansuensis. Next base: position 5,293,932 of record NZ_KI911782.1, read on the forward strand.
CTCCTCCACCGACGTGTCCCTGCCGTCGAGCAGGTCGTCCAGCTGCGCCTCGGCCAGCCGGACCTGGTCCTCGGCCTGGGCGATCAGGGTCCTGTCACCCTGCTTCTTCGCCGCCGCCAGGTCCCGCTTCGCCTGGGCGACGGCGTTCTCCGCGGCCACCCGTTCGGCGTCGGCCGGACCGGCGCCGGCGGCGTCGAGGGCCTGTTCGGCCTGCCGTACCGCGTCCTCGGCGGCGTCGACGGCGTCCTGTGCGGCTTCCAGCTCCGCCGCGGCCTGCGGGTCCGGCTCCGGCGGCTCGTAGCCGATGCGTTCAAACAGCTCCTCCACCGCGTCCCCGGTCGCGGCCGTGTACTCGTCGTCGACCTCGCCGGGATCCAGGCCCAACCGCTGCAGTGTGACCTCCAGCTGCTCCACGTCCGGCCCGCTCATCCCCGGCCGCAGCGACCGGTACATCGGCAGCTCACCGGCCAGGACGACGAGCGGCCGGCCGACGATCTCCAGCAGCGCCGTCCCCTCGGTGATCTCCGCACCCACCTCCGGGACCTGCCCGGTGACCACCGGCGGCGTCTCCAGCCCACCGACCTCGGGAACGACGTCGACGGCGCCGGCCGCGGAGACGTCACCGCGCGTGACGACCTCACTGTTCAGGGTCCGCAGCTCCACCGGGACGGTGACCTCGGAGGCGTCAGGCGGCGCCGTGCGCGCGGCGGCATCGGCGGGCGAGGTGATGCGCGTTCCGGCGAAAATACCGGCAACAAGGGCGGCGACGGCAACGCCGCCGACCACGAGCAGGGTCCGGCTGCGTGCCCGGCTCACCCGACGCCACCGGCGTGCCCGACCGGCCCTTCGGCCATCGCGTCGCGGTACCGCTCCAGTTCGGCGCGGTGCTCCTCGACGAACTGCTCCTCCATGTCGAACGCGACCTCGCGCTGCACCTCAACGTAGTGCTCCTGCTGGCACTCGTAGTCGGCGGTGGCGAGGGAGACCTCGTAGTCCTGCAGTTCCCGCAGCGCCGCCTCGTCGACGTCGGCGCCGGTGTTCATGACGTTGGACTCCGACGGGGTCCCCTCGTCCTGCGTGGACGAGCCGTAGAGCTCCATCATCCGTTCCATGACGTCGTTCTGCGGTTCGCTGACGGTAGCGAAACCGGAGTGCCCGGCCGCGGCGAGGCAGTCGGCCCACGCCTGGGTGGCCGCGGCGACCCTGGCATCACTCTCGATCCGCTGCCGCAGGGCGTCCATGTCCGCGAACAGTCCGTCGAACTCGCCGAGATCCGGCCCGGTCATGGGCTCCTGCTCGCCGTAGACCTCTTCGCCGGCTTCGCCGTGGCAGCCCATGTCCCGCTCACCCTCGTCGCCGGCCGGCGGGGACGCTCCGGAGATGGCCACGCCGCCGCCCTCGACCGGCTCGATCAGCTCCGCCATCTCGCCCCACAGAGCCCGGTCGTACTGCTCTCGCGCGGCGTCGGACAGACCGTCGCGGATCTCCTGGTTGGGGTCGGTGGTCTGCTCCTCATTGGCCGTATCGGCGGGAGTGAGCGTGCTGATCCCATAGCCGTACTCGCGGGCGAACTCATCCGGCGGCAGCGAGAACGCCTCCGCGAACGGGTCCTCGCGATCGCCGCCGCCGGTCGGGTCGACCGGGACGTACTCGAAGCCCTGCTCGCGCATGCATTCCGCAACCAGCTCCTCCACCTGGCGCATCCGCTGCTGGTCTTCCTCGGACAGGTCGCCGGCCGAGGTCGCCGCGACCATCATGCCGCCGCCGGAGAAGGTGACGCCGTCGCCCAGGAACTCCGCAAGCGGGCTCTGCTCTTCCGCGCCGTCGGTCTCCCCGGAACCCGCGCCATCGGTCCGGCCGTCGCCGTCGCCGTCGTCGCCACACCCGGCCAGGACCAACCCCGTCACGCAGGCGAAGGCCACCAGCCGCGCCCGTGCTCGCCAATTCGTCATGCCCAGAAGGGTGCGGAGCCGGCGATGAAGAACGCGTGAAGGAGGCGTCAGATCCGCGCTCTTCACAGCTTCCTGACAGGTTCCTGCCACACTCGATGCCCATGGGCGCCCGGATTCTCGTCGCCGAGGACGACACCAAGCAGGCCGAACTCGTCCGCCGTTACCTGGAACGCGAGGGTCACTTTGTCGCCGTCACCCACGACGGCCGGGCCGCCCTCGACGAGGCCCGCCGGCGCCGGCCGGACCTGCTGGTGCTCGACGTGATGATGCCCAAGGTCGACGGCCTCGACGTGTGCCGCATCCTGCGGTCGGAGTCCGACACCCCGATCATCATGCTGACGGCCCGGTCCACCGAGGACGACCTGCTGCTGGGCCTCGACCTGGGCGCCGACGACTACCTGACCAAGCCGTACAGCCCGCGCGAGCTGGTGGCACGGGTGCGCACCATCCTGCGCCGGGCCGGCCGGCAGCGGGGCGGGTCCGGGCCGTACCGCGTCGGTGCCCTGGTGGTCGACGCCGAGCGGCACGAGGTCCACCTGGACGGGCGCCGGGTGGACGTGACGCCCGCGGAGTTCAAGATCCTCGAGTGCCTGATCGCCGAGCCGGGCCGGGCCTTCCCGCGGCAGAAGTTGCTGGAGCAGGCGTTCGGCTTCGACCACTACGCATTGGACCGGACGGTGGACGTGCACGTGATGAACCTGCGCCGGAAGATCGAGACCGACCCGGCCGACCCCGGCTACCTGCTCACCGTCTACGGCGTCGGGTACAAGCTGGCCGACCGCCCGGGAGTGCGCGATGCGTCGTAACCTGTCCGTCCGGCTGCTCGGGCTGTTCCTCGGCGTCGCGGTGTTCTCCATCGCCGCCACCGCGTGGATCGCCACCCAGAGCACCAGTGACCGGCTGCGCAACGAGGTCGAACGCACCCTGGAGTCGGACACCTATGTCTACCAGGAGCTGCTGTTCTACGCCTCGTCGCACGACTCCTGGGACGACGTCGCGCCCGTGGTGCGGGAGCTGGCCGAGTCCGTCGGCAACCGGGTGGCCGTGACGACCCCGGACGGCGAGGTGCTGGCCGACTCCGCCGACTACGCAGGTGACGCCGGTGAGCCGCTGCCGGGCACGCCCACTGCCGACCTCGACCCGCTCGCGCCGCAGCAGACGATGAGCCTGAATGTCGCGAGCTCCCTGTCGTTCGTCTCGACTGCGGGCGGTGGGTTCGCGCTCGCGGGGGCCGCGGTGCCGCACCTCGCCCCCAGCAGCATGGAGGCCGCCGAGCGGACCGCTCTCGCCGACCAGGCGACGGTGTGTGCACGCGCCATCGCCGGCGACGAGGAGGTGATGGTCAGTGCCGACGGCCAGATCACCTACAACCCGCCGCCGCCCACGCCGACGCCGGCGAGCACGCCGGAGCCGGCCGAGCCGACAGCGGGTGAGGAGACATTCGAACCCACCACACAGGTCGAGATCCTGGGGTGTGTCCCGGAGGAGCTGACCGCGCCCACCCAGGCCACCATCGATCTGGCCCAGACCCAGACCGACCTCACCGCCGCGTGCCTGGACGACGCCGGCATCTCGTACCAGCGCGCGACCGACGGGTACGGCATGCCGTCGATCCTCCCGCCCCCCGACGACCAGGAGGCGCAGGGCGAGTGGTCGAGGTGCTCCGTCGAGGCACACCAGGAGACCATGGAGCCGTATCTTGCCGATCCGGCTCTGCTGTACATCGGCTCGTCCGACCGGTTCGACGCGTTCTCCGGCGGCGGCTGGGTGCGCACGGCGCTGACGGGGTTGGTCGTACTGGCCGCCGCGACCGGGGTGACGGTGCTGGCCGGCCGGCGGCTGACCCATCCGATCCGCACCCTCACCGAGGCCGCCCAGCGGATGGCCGCCGGTGGGCGCGGCGCCCGGGTCCGGGTGACCGGGCGCGACGAGGTGGCCCGGCTCGGGCACGCGTTCAACGCGATGGCGTCGGCCATCGAGGAGAACGAACGGCAGCGCAAGGCGATGGTCAGCGACATCGCGCACGAACTGCGCACCCCGCTGGCGAACGTGCGGGGGTACCTGGAGGCCGCCGAGGACGGAGTCGTCCCGCTGGACCCGGCGCTGGTCGAGTCGCTGCTGGAGGAGTCCAGCCTCCTCCAGCGGCTCATCGACGACCTCCAGGACCTCGCCCTCGCCGACGCCGGGATGCTGCAACTGCACCGCGAGGAGACGGATGTGGCCGCCCTGGCGCAGCAGGTGACGGCTGCGCACCAGGCCGGCGCCGCGGCCGCCGAGCTGACCCTCACCGTCGACGCGCCGGAACCCGTGGTCGTCGACGTCGACCCCACCCGGTTGCGGCAGGCACTGGGCAATCTGGTGGCCAACGCGGTTCGGTACTCCGGGGCGGGTGCGCACGTGCGAGTGCGGACGGTGGCATCGGGCACCGACGTGGTCCTGACCGTGACCGACGACGGCCCCGGCATCGCCGCCGAGCACCTCGACCGGCTGTTCGACCGTTTCTACCGGCCCGACACGTCGCGCGCCCGCGCCACCGGCGGCAGCGGCCTCGGCCTGGCCATCACCAAGCACCTGGTCGACGCCCACGGCGGCAGCGTCGAGGTCGACAGCACCGAGGGCACCGGATCGACGTTCACCATCCGGCTGCCGCTGCACGCCTCCGTCCCGGCGGCCGCTTCGTCACTCGCCGAAGGCCACCTCCGGTAGCCACGTCACCAGGTCCGGCACGAGGGCCAGCAACAGGAGCACCGCGATCATCACACCGAGGAAGGGCAGCACGGCCATGCTGAGCCGGCCGAACCTCACTCCGCTCATCTTCGTCAGTACGTACAGCAGCGCGCCGACCGGCCAGGTGAGCAGCCCGAGCATCAGGTTGACCACAACGATCACGCCGAAGTGGATCGGGTCGATGCCCAGTTCGACGGCCACCGGGAGCAGGATCGGCAGGAAGATCAGGATCGCCGGCACCGCGTCCATCGGCATCCCGACGATCAGGAAGAACAGCATCGCCAGCAGGATGAACGCCACCGGCCCGACGTTCGCCTCCTCGATGAACGAGGACAGGCTGGCCCCCAGGTCGCCCACGGTCAGGACGTAGGAGAACGCACCGACCACGGCGAAGAGGATCATGATGGTCGCGCTGAAGACCGCCCCGTCACGGAACAACGGCAGCAGGTCCCGCGGCTTCAGCGTCCGGTAGATTACCAGGCCGAGCAGCAGTACATACGCCGCGGCCAGCATCGCCAGCTCGGTGATGGTGGCGAACCCGGTGAGGATGCCGCCGATCAGCAGCACCGGGGCGCCCAGCGCCGGCAGCGCCGCACGGGTCAGCCGCCACAGGTCGCCAGGCCGGCGCTCGACCATGACGGTGCGTGGCAGCAGTCCGCGCCGGGCGTTCCACATGATCAGCAGCACCATCGACCCGGCGAGCAGCAGCGCCGGGATCACCCCGCCCAGGAACAACCGCCCCACCGACAGGTTCGTCACCAGCGCGACGAAGATCATGGGGATGCTCGGCGGCGCGATCGGCCCGATCACCGCGGCGCTGGCGTTGACGGCCGCGGCGAACTCGGGCCGATAACCCTCCTTCTTCATGGCCGGCAACATCACCGACGAGACGGCGGACGCGTCAGCAGGCGCACTGCCGGAGACTCCGGACACGGCCACGTTGACGCCGACGGAGGCGTAGGCGAGGCCGCCGCGCAACCGGCCGAGGAAGTACATCATCAGCCGCAGGATGCGTTCGGTCATGCCGGTGCGATTCAGCAGCTCACCGGTGAGGATGAAGAACGGGATGGCCAGCAGCTCGAAGTTGCCGATGCCCTTCGCCATCGCCGTCGGCAGGCTGGTGGCGTCGCCCAGTCCGAGCGCCGCAATGGTGACCAGCGCGGCCACGCCCATGGAGATCCAGACCGACAGGCCGAGCCCCATGCAGGCGAAGAGCGTGAGGAACAGGACGAGGGTCTCCACGGCTCACCCCTCGTCAGCGGGGAGCCGGGACGGCCGGGCGGCGAACTCGCGCACGAACCGCGCCGTCCGCTGGACCGCGGTCGCGACGATCTCCTCGCCGGCTTCCCGGCTGGCCAGCCGGGCGTCGCCGAAGACACCGTTGCGGGTACGCGAGCGGAACGACCGGGGCACGGTGACCGCGAACGGCTCGTAGTTGTCCTCGAACGCGCCGTAGTCGTCGATCAGGTCGCCCGCCTCGAGCGCGTCCGGACGCACCAGGTCCGGAGTGACGGCCAGCGCGACGCTCGTCTCCACCTCGCAGGCGTGACCCCAGCGGGCGGTCGAACGGTGTGCAGCCACCACGTCGGCCGCCTGGGTCATCCAGAACGCCGACGCAGCCTCGACACCGTGCGTGTACGCCAGTTCCGTCGTCAGCACGCCGAGCACGTTCTCGTTGCCGCGGTGGCCGTTGACGAACACGACCTTCTCGATGCCGTGCCAGCGCAGGCTCAGCACCACGTCGGTGAGGACGGCCCGGAACGCGTCCGCGCCTATGCTGAGCGTCCCCGCGAACGAGAGGTGGTGCGCCGACAACCCGAACGGCAGCGGCGGCGTCACGACCGCGAGCGGTGCGACCTCGGCCGCGACCCGGTCGGCGATCTCCACCGCTACTCGCCAGTCGATGCCCATCCCGAGGTTGGGCCCGTGTTGCTCGTTCGCGCCGACCGGGATGAGGGCCACGGTCGCCTGCTCGGCGAGCTCCGCGTACTCCGTGGTGGTCAGGTCGCTCAACCGGCTCATGCGACGGTCCTCTCCAGGTCGGGCTCGGGCAACGGCGGCGGGGTCCCGGCCGGCCGCAGCGGCAGGGTGACGGCCGCGACGATCAGCAACGCCCCGGCCACCGGGATGGATGCGTATGCCCACGACGTCGGCACGCCGAGCTGGACGTACGGGATGCTGTCGCGCGCCTGGGCGACCGAGATGCCGGCCGCGCAGATGATCGCGAAGAAGCCGATCTCGACCACCCGCAGCACCAGCAGGAGGGCCTGCAGTGGCCGCCCGGTCAGCTTGGTGTCCAACCAGCCGGTGGCGATGTGCTCGGCGTGGCAGTACGCGGCCACCGAACCGAGCATCACGGTCCAGATGAGCAGCAGCTGACTCACATCGGTGACCCACAACCAGCCGTGCCCGAACTGCCGCACGATCATCTGGGCCAGGTTGATGACGAGGATGCTGAGGAAGGCCAGGCCACCGGCCCACGCCGTCACCCGGCCGAGGACCGACGCGACGACGCCGAGGCGGGTCCGAGGCGCGCCGCCACCGTCCGAGCCGTCCGCGCCCGCCGCGCCGGCCGCCGTCACGACGCCTGCGCCTTCAGCTCGGCCACCTCGTCGAGCAGGCCGGCCGGCCACAGGTCGCCGTCGAACTGCTGGAACACGTCGGCCACCGCGGTCCGGAACGCCTCGACGTCAGGCTCCACGACCGTCAGCGACTCCTCCAGCTGCGCCATCGCGTCGTCCATCTGGGCCCGGACCTCGGTGGTGTCGAGCTCGCCGGCCTCGTGCCCGGCTTCGACGATCACGTCCTGGTGCTCCTCGCACAGCGAGTCCCACCAGCCGTCGGAGACGTACCAGGACCGGGCGTCGCGGATGTAGTCCGTGGGCATGTAATAGTCCTGGACCTCGTCCAGGCTCTGGTTGACGATCGTGATGGAGCCGTTCTCCTGCGCGTCCACCACGCCTTGGCGCAGCGCCAGGTAGAGATCGGCCAGCGGGATGACCTGCGGCTCGGCGCCGAGGGCCCGAGCGAAGGCCTGCGGCATGGGTGCCTCGGCGATGCGCAGCTTGAGCCCCTCCATGTCCGCCGGCGTCTCGATCGCCCGGTTGGCCGACAGCGCCCGCGGTTCCGCGTCGCCCTCGATCGCGACCACCCGGACGCCGGAGGCGTCGGCGGCCTCCTCCAGCAGCTCGGTGAACCGGTCCGTGCGCAGCACTCCGAGCAGCTGCTCGTAGCTGTCCCAGAGGAACGGGACGCTCACGATCGTGAACGCCGAGGCGCCCTCCAGCGTGGGGTAGATGCTGATGCCCTCGTAGAAGATGTCGACCTCCTGACCGGCGCTGAGGCCGGCGAAGATGTCGTTGACGCCGCCGATCTGGCTGTTGGGGAAGACGCGGACGGTCAGCTGGCCGTCCGTGCGCTCGTCCACCAGCTCGGCGAACCGCTCCGCGGCGAGGGTGGCCGGGTCCGACTCGGCCCGGATGGTGGCCAGCCGCAGTTCTTGGTCGGTGCAGGCGTTCGCACCGCCGTCGCCGCCACCTCCGTCGTCGCCGGTGACGAAGCTGCAACCGGGCGCGACGAGCAGAGCGGCGGCCGCGGTCAGGGTCCAGGTCAGGGTTCTGCGCTTCACGCTGTGCCTCCCGAAGTGGCGACGGCGAGGATGAACTCGATCTCGACCGGGGAACGGCGTGGCAGAGCCGCCACGCCGACGGCGGACCGCGCATGCTTGCCTCGGTCGCCGAAGATCTGGCCGACCAGCTCGCTCGCGCCGTCGATGACGAGCGGATGGTCGTGGAAGTCGGGGGTGCTGGCGACGAAACCGGTGATCCGGAGTACCCGGTCCACCCGGTCGAGGTCGCCGACGTGTTCAGCGGCGCAGGCCAGTCCCTGCAGGACACAGATCCGCGCCGCCCGCCGCGCCGTCTCGACGTCCACGTCGTCGCCGAGCCGGCCGGTGATCCGGACCTGGCCGTCCTCCTTGGGCAGCTGGCCGCTGACATAGAGGACGTCGCCGGCCTGGGTCACCGGGACGTAGTCGAAGCTGGGCGTCGCCGCCGGCGGCAGGGCCAGGCCGAGCTCACGCAGGCGGCGGGTGGGGCTCGTGGTCACGGTGCCTCCTCGGTGTCGGGTCGGGCGGGCGCGAGATATCCGGCCGCGCCTGCTGCGGCGTCGGCGAACCGGGGGCGGAACCCGAGCTCGTCGCGGATGCGCCGGTCGTCCATGGCCGGCAGGTCCGGCGCGCCGTCGGTGACGTCGGTGACCTGCGCGGTGATGCCGGCCGTCGTGCCGGCTGACGCCGCGGCGATCAGGGCGCGGGCCAGGTCGGCGAGGCTGCCGCGGTGGCCGACGACGTTGTAGAGCTCGCGCCCGGGTTCGACGGTGACGCCGGCGAGCAGCGAGGCCGCGGCGTCGTCGACGTGGATCCAGTCGGCGGCGCCGGTCCAGGCGTCGATCCGGGCGTCGCGGCCGGCGGCGAGGTCGCCGACGAACCGGACCAGCGACTCCTGGCTGCCGCCGTACCAGCGGCCCGGCCCGTACACCAGCGGCAGCCGGATGCCGACGACGCACAGGTCACGCTGGGCGCGGAGGACCCGCGCCAGCTGTTCCGCGCCGACCTTCGTGGCGCCGTAGACGGAGTCCGGGTGGGTGGCGGCGTCCTCGTCGACCAGGCCGCGGCCGCCGTCGGGACCGTAGACGGTGCTGCTGCTGGACCAGCAGATCCGCCGGATCCCGCGGTCCGCCGCCGCCTCGATCACGTGTGCCAGGCCGCGGACGTTGACGTCGACGGCGCGGGCCGGGTTCTGGGTGGCACCAGCGGCCAGGCCCGCATCGCCGGCACCGTAGGCGGCAAGGTGGACGACGGCGTCGGGGCGGACGTCGTCGAACACGGCGCCGACGGCGTCGGGGTCGGTGACGTCCAGCGCGACCCGGCGGGCACCGGGTGTGCCCGGCAGGCCGGCCGCGGCGTCGCCTGCGGTCTCGGCGTCGTGTCCGGTGACGGCGACGGCCCAGCCGGCCGCCTGGGCGGCTCGCGACACCGCGGCGCCGATGAACCCGGTGCCTCCGACGACGAGCAGCGCGCGGCTCATCGGTCCGCCCGCAACCGGTCGAGGGCGGCCTCGTCGATCTCGATGCCCAGCCCCGGGCCGTCCGGCACGGTGACCACGCCGCCGTCGAACGTGAACGGGCGCACCGCCAGCTCGTCGCGCAGCGCGTTGCGGCCGCGGTCGTACTCCAGCCACAGCGGCTCCGCGGCATGGTCGACGTGCGGATAGTCCGGTACCGAGGCCAGGAGCTGCACCGACGCCGCCTGCGCGACCACTCCGCCCCACACGTGCGGCGAGAACCGCACGTTCCACGTCTGCGCCAGGTGCGCGATGACCCGCGCCTCCCCCAGCCCGCCGCACTTGGACACGTCCGGCTGCACGACGTCGACGACCCGGCCGGCGATCAGGTCGCGGAACCCGTACCGGGTGTAGACGGCCTCGCCGGCGGCCAGCGGGACGCCGCACTCGCGCAGTAACGCCCAGCCGCTGCGGTCGTCCGGCGGTACCGGCTCCTCGATCCAGCCCGGCGCGAACTCGGCCAGCCGGGCGATGGACCGGCGCGCCTGGTCGGCGGTGTAGTTGCCGTTGAAGTCCAGCAGGATCGTGGTGTCCGGGCCGAGGATCTCGCGCGCGGCCCGGGTGCGGGCGACGTCGCTCTCGAACCCGAGCCCGAGCTTGATCTTCACGCCCCGGTAGCCGTCCGCGGCCAGCTCGCGCAACCCGTCGGCGAACCGGCCGGCGTCGTTGTCGTGGGTGATGTACCCGGCCGACGCGTACGGCGTCAGGTGGTCGCGGGTCCGGCCGCCCAGGAGCAGGTGCACCGGCACGTCGAGGGTGCGGCCCAGCGCATCCCACATCGCGATGTCGATGGCCCCGGCGGCCGCGACGTGGTGGCCGCCGCTGGTGTGGTGATAGCGCTGGTTCAGCAGGCGGGTGAACCAGCTCCCGGACGGCTCCAGCCGCTGCCCGGTCAGCTCGGCGGCGATCTCCCCCACCAGCACCGCCGTCGCGCGGGATGCGCCCCACGCCTCGCCCCAGCCGACCACGCCGTCGGCGGTCTCCAGCCGGACCAGGGTGGCTGCCCTGGCCCGCACCAGCCCGCGGGACGAGCCATAGACGTCGGCGGGGGCGAGCACGTCGTGGACCGGGATCGCCTCGATCCGCGCGATGCTCGGGCTGCCGCTCATGCCGGTGCTCCCATCAGCCCGGAGAGCCGGGTCGTCGGCGTCAGGACGTCCGGGTCGGTCTGGACGACGAGCACCCTGGGTCCGCTCTCCGCGTCCAGCTCCCGTAGCGCGTCGTCGAGGTGTCGTTCGTCGTCGACGCCGCGGGTGGCCGCGCCCAGCGACCGGGCGAAACCGGCCAGGTCGACCCGGCCGATGTCGATGCCGCCGGTGCGGCCCATCGAGCGGGCCTGATGCATGGCGATCGTGCCGTAGAGCGTGTTCTGGAAGACGACGACCAGCGGCTCGGCGCCGTACCGGGCAGCCGTCTCCAGCTCCTGGCCGGTCATCAGGAAGCCGCCGTCACCCGCCAGCGCGAGGACCCGTCGCTCCGGCGCCGCCAGCGCCACACCGACCGCGGCCGGTACCGCGTACCCCATGGCCCCGGAAATCGGCGCGACCTGCGTGCGCGGCCGCTCGAACCGCCAGTAGCGGTGTCCGAAGACGGAGAAGTTGCCGGCATCGTTGGTCACCACCGTGTCGGTACCGAGGTGCCGGCGCAGGGCCGCCATCACGTCCGTCGGGTGCACGCCGTTCTCGGCCGCCTCGTGGCCGGCCGCCGGATCGCTGAGCTCGAGGTAGCGGCGGTGGGCGGCGGACCAGTCGGTGGTGGGGTCGGTGGGCGCGCCGGGGTGGGCGGCCGGAGCGCCGGGATGTACGGCGAGCGCGGCCGCGAAGCCGACCGGCTGGGCCACCACGCCCAGAGCGAGCGGCACCACGCTGCCCAGCGTCCGCGGGTCCTCGTCGACCTGGATCACCTGGCTGCCAGCCACCGGCACCGAGTACGTCTGGGTGGTGACCTCGTCCAGCCGGCTCCCCAGCACCAGGACCACATCGGCCTCCCGCAGCGGCTGGAGGAGGTCGGGCAGGGTGCCCAGCGTGAGATGCCCGAGGTAGTTCGGGTGACTGTTGGGAAAGGTGTCCTGGCGGCGGAACGCCGAGTACACGCCGATGCCGTACCGCTCGGCCAGCCGGGTCAGCACGTCGTGCCCGTCCTGGGCCCCCTCGCCGACGATGGCCACCGGCCGCCGCGCGCTCCTGAGCAGCTCCGCGGCCGCGGCCACCTGACCGGCGTTCGCCAGCGGGGTGGGCCGGGCCGGGAGCCGGGGCGCGGCCGGTTGCCCGGGCCGACCCAGCACGTCCGACGGGAACGCGACCACCGCCGGGCCCGGCCGGCCGCTGGTGGCCGCCTGCAACGCCCGCGCCACGGTGTCCGCCGCCCGGTCCGACCTGTGCACCGTCGCCGCGAACGTCGACAACTGCCCGAAGAACCGCGGCAGGTCGACCTCCTGGAACGCTTCCTTGCCCAGGTGATCGGTCTCGACCTGCCCGAGCAGCACCAGCATCGGCGTGGAGTCCTGGTGCGCCGTGTGCACCCCGATGGCCAGGTTCGTGGCACCGACGGCGCGGGTGGCCATCGCGACCGCCGGCCGGCCGGTCAGCTTGCCCTCCGCCTCCGCCATGAACGCCGCACCCGACTCGTGCCGGGTGGAGATGAGCTCCAGCTCCGGCCGGGCCGCGACCTCGTCCATCAGCTCCAGGAAGCTCTCACCGGGGACCGTGTAGAAGCGCCGCACCCCGGCGGCGCTGAGCAGGTCGATGGTCGCGGCGGCCGCCGTCGTCGTCATCGGGCGGCCTCCGCGCGGTCGGCGGCAGGCTGGTCGGTGGTGGGCTGGTCGGCGGCGGACTGGTCGCCGTCGGGCTGCTGAAGGCGCCGGAAGACGTTCTCGACATGGGTGGCCGCATGCCGTAGCAGCGCCTCACTGTCGGAGCGCGCCAGCGCGTCGAGGATGTCGTGATGCTCCGCCTGGGCCTCGCGGGCCTCGCCGATGGACCGGCCGCGGTAGTGCCGCGCGACCTGGACGTGGACCTTCAGGTCGTCGAACGCGTTGAGCAGGAAGACGTTGCCGCCGGCAGCCACCGTCGCGCGGTGGAACTGGGCATCGAGCTCGTTGAACGCGTTGACGTCCAGGGTCGGCGCGGACGCGACACCGTCCATCTTCTCCACGATCCGGCCGATCTCCGCGAGCGCGTCGTCGTCGATGCTGCTGGTCGCGGTGCGCAGCGCGCCCTGCTCGATGACCAGGCGGGCGTCGAACAGCTGCCGCAGCTCGTCGGCGTCGAGCAGTTCGGTTACCCGGAAGCCGCGGTACGCCTCCACGCTCACCAGACGCTCGGAGACCAGGCGGTTCAGCGCCTCCCGGATGGGGGTGTGGCTGACGTCCAGTGCGGCTGTGAGCCGCTCCATGGTGAGCCGTTCACCCGGAGCCAGCCGGTGATCGATGATCTGGGCTCTGAGCATCTCGTATGCCCGGTCGCTGAGGGCGTCCCGGGAGACCTTGGCGCGAACCATGGATTTTATAAAATCTACCGTTCGCGGTCATGTCAAGAGCCGAGCGGCAGGTTTCACGAGAACGCACCAGGCGGAGCGACAGATCGGCCCAGATGCGCAGCGCGGCGAGAAACAGGTATGCTCAGCCTCGTTGCCGCCCTCAGAGGCGGCAGCTGCGGGTGTAGTTCAATGGTAGAACTCCAGCTTCCCAAGCTGACAACGCGGGTTCGATTCCCGTCACCCGCTCTACGCGGTTCCGGCCCAGGTCAACGGCACACTTGTCGGCCTGGGCCGTTGTCGTTGCCGAACAGGGACGATCCCTATGCGGAGAGGAACAGGAATGTCTGAAGTGTTCCTGACCATGGCGATGTCACTTGACGGGTTCATCACCGGACCAGACGACAACGCCGAGAACCCCGCTGGGACCAATGGGATGCGGCTCATGAACTGGCTCGGGGGTGGGGCCGAGCCAGGCGCAGAAGGGGCCAACGCATTCCGCCCGAAGCATCCCAACAGCCAACGTGTGTTCGACGAGAGCATGGCGACCGGCGCCGTGATCACCGGGAGACGGACAGGGGACTTCGCCGGTTACTGGGGCGGGGATCACCACGGCGGTGTGCCGATCTTCGTGCCGACGCACCAGCCGCCGGCAGAGAACCCGTACGAGCGGGTGCACTTCGTCACGGATGGCATCGCCTCTTGTGTGGAACAGGCCAAGCAGGCCGCAGGTGACCGGAACGTGATGATGCACGGTGCCTACACCGGCCAGGAGGCACTGAAGGCCGGTGTACTGGACATGATCGACATCCAGCTTCGGCCGGTGCTGCTGGGCCGGGGGCGGCGGCTGTTCGAGGGGCTCCCGTCCGAGCACACCGAGCTTGATCTGGTGCGCGTGCTGGAGGATCCCGGCGTCCTGCATCTGCGCTATGCGGTGCGCAAGTAGTCCTTGTTCTGGCTCTATGGCGGGTGGTTCGGTGGCGCCCTGGGCCCACCAAACCACCCGCCATCACCAGAGCGCGCTGAGCAGAGCGCGAACTCAGCCGGTCCAGGTTCGCCCGGTGATGCGCTCGTACATGAAGCGATACCGGCGGGCCGCTTCCTCGACCACGTCGGCGGGGATCTCCGGACCGGGCGGCGTGCGGTCCCAGGTGCCGAGGTCGCTGGCCCAGTCGCGGACGTACTGCTTGTCGTAGCCGTACTGGCGGCCGCCGGGCTTCCAGTCCTCGACCCGCCAGTATCGAGACGAGTCGGAGGTGAGGACCTCGTCGGCGAGCACGATGTCGCCGTCGGGGGTCAGGCCGAACTCGAACTTGGTGTCCACCAGGAGGACGCCACGCTCCTCGGCGATGGCGGCCGCCCGGGAGTACAGGTCGAGCGTCAACGTGCGCAGCCGTTCCGCGAGCTCGACACCGACCAGCGAACCCATCTCCTCGAAGCTGATGGGCTCGTCGTGGCCGTCTTCGGGCGCGACCTTGGTGGTGGGCGTGAACACCGGCTCGGGCAGCCGGTCGCCTTGGAGGAGGCCGGCGGGCAGGGCGACACCGGAGATGGCGCCGTCCTTCGAGTACGCCTCCCAGCCGAGGCCGGCGAGGTAGCCGCGGGCGATGCACTCGATCTGGACGATCTCGACCCGGCGGCAGCGGATGGCGCGGCCGGCCCATTCGGCCGGGACGTCGGTGGCCGACACGACGTGGTTGGGCACGTCGGAGAGCTGGTCGAACCACCACAGTGACAGCGCGGTGAGCAGCTTCCCCTTGTCGGGGATCGGGGTCGGCAGCACGACGTCGTAGACCGACACCCGGTCGCTCGCTACCAGGATCAGCTCGTCGGGACCGTCCGCGTAGACGTCGCGCACCTTGCCTCGGTGTACCAGCTCCACGCGACCGTTCTAGCACGTCCGGCGGTGGCGAGCGGCGGTCGTCCAGCTCACGGCACGACGACGACCTTGCCGCGCACCTGCCCGTTCCGCAGGGTCTGGATCGCCGCGGGAAGGTCCGCCAAGGGGAACGTCCGGTCGACCGCGGGTACGACGGTGCCGGCGGCCATCAGCTCGGCCAGGTGCCGCAGGTCTTCCGAGCGCTCAGCCGAGATCAGCGTGCCGAGGTGCTGACTGACGAACGGCGACAGCGCGATGGCGCGCAGCTGCCGGTCCATGCCCTGGATCCACCGGCCGCCGCCCTCGGAGCCGACGATGACCAGCCGCCCGTGCCGGTTGAGCACGCGCCGCAACCGCCGCAGCGGCCGATGCCCGGCGATGTCGACGATGACGTCGAACCTCCGCTCACCCGTGGTGACGTCCGTCCGCGTGTAGTCGACGACCTCGGTGGCGCCGAGCGACCGGACCAGGTCAGCCTTTCCGGCACTGCACACGCCGGTGACCTCCGCACCCATGGCGACGGCGAGCTGGACGGCGAACGACCCGACGCCGCCGCCGGCGCCGATCACCAGCACCCGCTGGCCGGCCTGCACCCGGCCCTTGTCGCGCAGCGCCTGCAAGGCCGCGCAGGCCGACGTCGGGACGGACGCCGCCTGCTCGAACGTCACGTCCGCCGGTTTCGGCACGACGGCGTCGGCCGCGGCCCGCGCGTACTCCGCGAAGGCTCCGTCGCAGGTGCCGAAGACCTCGTCGCCCGGGCGCAGCGTGGTCACGTCGCGGCCGACCGCCTCGACTCGGCCGGCGACGTCGGCGCCCGGGACTCGGTTCTTCGGCCGGCGCACACCGAAGCCTCCCAGCCGAGCGAGGTAGGGCAGCCCGGTGACGAGATGCCAGACGGCTTGGTCGACACCGGCGGCGTGGACCCTGATCAGGACGTCACCGGCGCCGATCTCGGGTGGGTCGATGTCGGCCAGCCGCAGCTGGGCGGGCGGGCCGTAGGTGTCGCGAATCATCGCCTTCATGGTTGGCCTCATTCCACCGTGCGCAGGATCTGCTCGATGGCGGCGGTCCGCGAGCGTAGCTCGGCGACGTCGGCCGCGGCCCGCTGCTGCGCGTCGAGCGTGTTCGCCGCAAGCTGTTCGTAGCGGCCCACCAGTTGACGCAGGCTCTCCTCCTGCTGCGCCGTGACTCTCGTCTTGCGAAGGTCGAGGTAGGTGGCCGCGCCAGCAACGATCAGGAAGACGATCAGACCGAGCACCCCGAGCAGGGTGACGGCCTCGGGCCAGGACGTCTCGTCGCCGAAATTCATCAGGTCTGCTCCTTGCGTGACGGGCCCTTGTTCGGGTCCGGGCTGGTGAGGGTCGCTACCGCGCGGCTGACCGCCGATGCGGTGAGACGCAAGTCGAAGTCGGTGACCTCGTAGTACTTCATGGCCTTGCCGTCGTCGGACAGCTCGAGGCTGCCCGTGACGAGGCCGGCCGCTTCGAGACGCTGCAGGTGCATGTGCAGCAGCGGACGGCTGACGCCGATCTCGCGAGCGAGGTGGCTGACATAGTCGCGGCCACCGGCCAGGGTGGCGACGATGCGCAGCCGGATCGGGTTGGCCAGCGCGGCCAGCATCTCGACCAGCTGGTCACCGGTCACGCCATCCGCCACTGTCATCGTTTCCCGTCATGCGTCAGTATTTTCTTACGCATGAAACCATAGCTTGACGAAATGGCAGCGACAAGCGCTGGTGAGCCGAATTCTCCGTCGGCCGGCGCCCGGCCTACGCGAGCGGCCGGCCGCGCACGTGCGCCACGACCAGCTCGGGCACCGAGGAGTCGCCACGGCCCGCGGCGCGAGCCGGGAAGTCGAACACGCCGATCATCAGCTGCATCGGGTAGTCCGGCGCCTGGTTCACCCGCCGCACCTCCGATCCGTCGACGGTGAACGTCACCGATCCCGGCCGCCAGTCGACGCCGTACGTGTGGAAGTCGGCGACGTCGATGGCCAGTGGCACGGTGCGGAACTCCTCCATCAGCATCGGGTCACGGAACTGGTGCACCCCGATGCCCACCTGAGCCGCTCCGGGAGTCACCCCGGAGCCGAACACCTCGGCCACGCAGATCTCGCCGGACCGCTCCGGCCGGTCCTCGATGCCGCTCATCCAGAACGCGAACATCGACCGCTCGGTGACGGTGCCGCGCATGCGCACCTCGACCGTGCCGTAGTGCGGCGTGTAGCCCCACAGCGTCGGCTGCGCCTCACGGACCCGTAGATCATCACGGAACGGAAGCTGCCCGGCGGTGCTGCCGACCGGGCCGGAGAAGCTGCCGGTCTGGACGCACGAGACGCGCATCGGCTCCGGGTGCAGGTCGGCACACCACAGCGGCTGGGCACGCGGGATGGTCAGGTGCAGCTCTCCGTCGCGCACGGCCCAGGTGGCTGCCGAGGCGACCCGCGAGCTCCAGTGCGGCAGGTAGTACGGGAACCAGACGCCGGGATCGAGCGCGCTGCCGGCGAAGAACTCGTCGAGTCGCGTCCGCGACTGCTCCATGGCCGTCCTACCCCGCGACGACGGCGGGTGGCCGTGGTACGCCGGCGAAGCCGGACAAGGTGAACCACTGTGGCAGCGCGCGGCACAGTCGCGGCGGTCCCGCGACCCGGATCCCACCCGACCGGACGGCTTCCTGCCAGCCGATGTCGCCGCGCCAGACCTCGGTCATGCTGCGCAGGCCGGCGACGACGGTGACCGTCGCGGCGTGGCCGGGGTCCTCGTCACAGACGTCGGTCTCGTCGGGCGTGATGACCAGCCACCAGTCGCGGGCGCCGGCCGGCGCATCCGGGAATCGGAACCCGACCACCGTCCGCCCGGCCGGCACGGCGTCGCGGTCGATGTTGCGGTGCATGTCCCAGAGCAGCAGTTTGGGGTCCAGGTCATGGTCACCGAGCTCACCGATCCAGCGGATGCCCCAGGCGCCCAGCGCCTCGACGACGGGTCGCAGCTCGCGCCCGGCGCCGGTGAGGACGTACCGGACGTCGCCGGCCTCCACCCGCCGCTCCACGATGCCGGCCTGGACCAGCTGGTGCAACCGCCGCGACAGCAACGTCGGCGACATGCGCGGCAGGCCGCGGCGCAACTCGTTGAAATGCTCCGACCCGATGACCAACTCGCGCACCACGAGGAGCGTCCAGCGCTCGTCGAAGAGTTCCATGGCCTTGGCCACGGGGCAGAACTGGTGGTACGGCGCCCCCATTCCCGCAGCATAGAGCCGCATCAGCGGTGTGGCCAGGCTTCTGGGTCCCAGTACAGATCGTGTACTAGCCACCGGACCCACCCGCTCGTAGCGTCAGTGCCCAGACGGAGGCGACCGGCCGCCGTCTGGAACCACTCGGGGGGAGCACCACCATGACCACGCACACCGACGCCGATCGGGCTCTGAAGGCGCGACACCGCCAGATCTGGGCCCTGGGCGACTACCCGGCCGTCGCCACCGACCTGATCCCGGAGCTGGGGCCGGTCCTCGTCGACGCCTGCGGTGTCCGTTCCGGCGACAGGGTCCTGGACGTCGCCGCAGGCACCGGCAACGCCGCCGTGCCCGCGGCCCAGACCGGCGCCAGGGTGGTCGCCAGCGACCTGACGCCCGAACTGCTGGAGATCGGCCGGGCCGCGGCAGAGCGGCAGGGCCTGACCCTGGAGTGGGACGAGGCGGACGCCGAGGCACTTCCTTACCGTGACGGCGAGTTCGACGTGGTGCTTTCCTGCGTCGGAGTGATGTTCACACCCCACCACCACGACGCCGCCCGCGAGCTGGTCCGCGTCTGCCGGCCCGGCGGGACGATCGGGCTGATCAGCTGGACCCCGGAAGGGTTCATCGGGCAGCTGTTCGCGACGATGAAGCCGTATCTGCCGTCGCCCCCGCCCGGCGTCCAGCCGCCGCCGCTGTGGGGCGACGAGGAACACGTCCGGTCGCTGCTCGGCGCCGAGGTCACCGACGTCAGCGTGAGCCGCCGCACCATCACCGTCGACCGGTTCGAGCGGCCCGAGGACTTCCGCGACTACTTCAAGGCCACCTACGGGCCCGTCATCGCGGCCTACCGCGGCATCGAAGCCGACCCCGAGCGGGTGGCGGCGCTGGACGACGACCTCGCCGCACTCGCCCGCCGCTTCGACCGCGGCACCGACGCCACCGTGCTGGACTGGGAGTACCTGCTGGTCACGGCGCGGCGCGCCGCGTGACACGGCGCGCTCCGGCATCGGCGCCCGACACGCGGGCGGGCCACGTCTCGTCGTGACCCTGCTCGGTCGCCGCCCGGTCACGCTGATCGGCGCGGCTATCTTGAGCACCATGCGTTTCGGGATACTCGGCCCGCTCGCCGTCTGGACCGACGACGGCGAGCCGGTCACCGTCCCAGGACTCAAGGTCCGGGCGCTGCTGGCCGACCTCCTCGTGAACGCCGGCCGGCCGGTGTCCGTGGACCGGCTGGTCGAGGACCTGTGGGGTGACGCCGCACCGTCCAACCCGGCCGCCGCGCTGCACGTCCGCGTCTCCCAGCTGCGGCGAGCGCTCGACGACGCCGAGCCGGGTGCCCGCGAGCTCGTCGTCTCCCGCGCGCCGGGGTACGCGCTGGTGACGACCGCCGTCGACGCCGTCCGCTTCGGCGAGCTGGTCGGCCAGACCCGCGATGCCGCCGACCCGCGCAGCCGAGCCCGCCTGCTGGCCGACGCCCTCGGCAGCTGGCGCGGACCGGCCCTGGCCGACTTCGCCGACACCGAGTTCGCCGGTCCGGCCATCGCCCGGTGGGAAGAGCAGCGCCTGGTCGCGTTGGAGCTCCACGCCGACGCCCGCCTCGAGCTCGGTGATCACGACGCCCTCGCCGGCGAGCTGGCCGACCTGGTCCAGCAGCACCCGTTCCGCGAGAGTCTGCGGGCAGCGCACCTGCGCGCCCTCTATCGGGCCGGTCGGCAACGGGAGGCACTGGACAGCTACGACGACCTCCGGCGCCGGCTCGCCGACGAGCTGGGCCTGGACCCCGGTCCCGGCCTGGCCGCCCTGCGCCAGGCGATCCTCGAACAGGATCCGGCGCTGACGGCCCAGCCGGTGCGACCGCCCGGCCCCGCACGACGCGCAACCAATCTGAGCGAGCCGCCGGCGCTGATCGGCCGCGACGCCGCCCGCCGTTCGGTCTCCACCCTGGTGGAGACCGAACGGCTGGTGACGCTGACCGGACCGGGCGGCGTCGGCAAGACCAGGCTGGCGACGGCCGTCGCGCATCCCCTGGCGGGCGCGTACCCGGACGGCGCGTATCTCGTGGAGCTGGCCGCACTCGAACGCCCCCACCCCGACCGCGCCGTCGACGACCTCGCCGAGCTGGTTATGGCCACGCTCCACGTACACGACGCCGCCGACACCGGCGGCCGGCCCACCTCGCCCGCGGACCGGCTCGCCGCCGTCCTCGAGAACCGGCAGCTGCTCCTGGTGATGGACAACTGCGAGCACCTCGTCGCACCGGCAGCCACCCTGACCGACCGGCTGTTGCGGGCTGCGCCCGGGCTGCGGGTGCTGGCCACCAGCCGCGAGCCCCTGGGCCTCACCGGCGAGGTGGTGTGGGACGTCCCCACGCTCGACGTGCCGGCCGCGGAGGCCGATCTCGGGCAGCTGGCCGAATCGGACGCGGTGCGCCTGTTCGTCGCCCGCGCAGCCGCGGCGGCCCGCGGCTTCACGCTCGACGAGGAGTCCGGCCCGGCCGTCGCGCAGCTGTGCCGTCGGCTGGACGGCATCCCGCTGGCGCTCGAGCTGGCCGCCACCCGGGTTCGTACGCTCGGCGTCCACGGGCTGGTCGACCGGCTCCACGACCGCTTCCGGGCACTCGGCACCGGCCCTCGCGACGTTCCGGCCCGGCAGCGCACACTCACGGCCACCATCGACTGGAGCTGGCACCTGCTGGACCCACCGGACCAGGTGGTACTGCGGCGGCTGGCGGTCAGCGCCGACGGATGCACCCTGGCGGCCGCAGAAGCCGTCTGCGCCGACCCGGACACCGACGTGCTCGACGTGCTGGCCCGGCTGGTGGACCGCTCGCTGGTGGTGATGGACGATCGCGGCGGCCACGGACCGCGATACCGGCTGCTGGAGTCTGTCGGTGCCTACGCCCTCAACCGGCTGCACGAGGCCGGTGAACACGCCCGGGTCCGGCTCCGGCACGCCGAGCACTACGCCGAGTTGGCCGCTCAGGCGGACGAGCACCTGCGCGGACCGCGGCAACGGGAATGGCTGCGCCGCCTCGACACCGAGTCGCCCAACCTGCGCTCCGCCCTGGACACCGCGGTCCGGCTGGGCGACGCCGAGCTGGCCCTGCGGCTGACCGGCGCGCTGACCTGGTACTGGTTCCTGCGCGGCCGACTCGGCGAGGCGCGCCGGGCGGTGGCGGCCGCACTGGCGGTCCCCGGCGACTCGCCGCCCGAGGTCCGCGGGCACGCACTGGCCTGGCACACCGGCCTCGGCATCCTGCAGGGCGACCACCGCGACTGGGCCGAGCGCTGCGAGGCCGCGCTGCGTCCGTTCGACGAGTCCACACACGCCGGCTGGGCCCGCGCCCGCGCGGAGTGGTTCCTCGCGTACGCCACGTTCGGCCTCGGGGACCTCGCCGTCACCGTGCCGATGGTGGACCGGGCGGCGAAGGCGTTCGAAGCCGCCGGCGACCGCTGGGGCGAGGCTGCGACGCTGGTCCTGCGCGCCGGCCTCGCGCACGTCCGCGGCGACCTCGCCACGCTCGACCACGACGCCGGCCGCGCTGCGGCCGTCTTCCGCGACCTGGGCGACCGCTGGGGCGCCCTGAACGCCACCGACTGGCTGATCGGACTGGCCGACATGACCGGCGACTACGACCGCGCCGCCCGGCTGGGCCACGACGGGCTGCCGCTCGCCGAGGAGCTCGGACTCTGGCCCGACGTGGCCGGCTTCCGGTCCTGGTTGGGCTGGATCGCGGTGCAGACCGGTGACAACGCCGTGGCCCGCGACCACTGTGAACAGGCCCTGCGGCTGGCGGCCGAGCACGGCATGCAGGCCGCGCAGGTGTTCGCCGGCCTCGGGCTGGCCTTCGCCGCCCGCCGGGCCGGCGACCTCGACGTCGCGCAGGAGCAGCTCGAGCAGCTGCGGCGGACCGGTGAGCAGCAGTCCGCGGAAGCCGGGACGGCGTACTACCTGTCGATGGTGCTGAACGAGCTCGGCTACCTCGCCGCCCAGCGAGGTGACGGCGCCGCCGCGCTGGACCTGCACCTGCGGGCGTACGACCTCAGCTACGAGATGGCCGCCGGCCGCGACCTGTCCTTCGCTCTGGAGGGTGCCGCCGCCGCACTGGCCCTGACCGGCCGCGGACACGACGCGGCCGTGGTGCTCGGCGCGGCTGAGGTGTCACGCCGGGGGGCGGAGCTGCCGCCGTCGCCGGCAGAACGGCGGGAGCTGGACCGTGTCGTCGCGGCCGTCCGGGCGGTACAGGACGAGGCGGCCTTCGCCGCCGCGTTCACGGACGGTGGCCGCCTCACCCTGGAGGCCGCCCGGGAGCTCGCCGGGCGGCCGTCCGCCGCGTGCCTCACTTCGGGGCGTAGACCAGGACGACGATGCCCGACGGGAACGGCTTCTGGTCGACCAGCTTCAGGTGGCTGACGTCGAACCCGTCGCCCAGTCGCTCGTCGTCGCCGCCGGCGATCACCGGATGGACCCAGAAGTGGTACTCATCGACGAGCTTGTTCTCCAGCAGCGTCTTGTCCGACGAGCCGGTGCCGAACTTCAGGATGTTCTCGCCGGGCTGCTCCTTCAGCGCGGCGACGCCATCGGCCAGGTCACCGTCGATGACGGTGCCGTTCCAGGACTGCTCGCCCTTCAAGGTCTGGGACGCGACGTACTTGGGCAGCGCGTTGATGCGGTCGACGTAGGCGTCGCCGGCACCGGCCCGCATCGGCCAGACCTCGGCGAAGCTCTCGAAGGTGCGCCGCCCCAACAGGAGAGCATCGGAGTCGAAGAGCAGCGTGGTGGCGTAGCCCGCGTGGTCCTCGTCCCAGTACGGCGCCCCCCACACGTGCGGGGCGCCGATGCTGCCGTCGAGAGCAACGAACGTCGATTCGATGAGCTTGCGCATGATTCCTCCGGTGAATGGTCGGTGTTCCTGCTCGGGATACGGGTAACAATGACGGCGTCCGCTTACGGTTTTCTTCAGGTCCGCTTCAGGAGGCGAGATGACCGAAGTGACCAGCATCGATGCATGGCTCGACAAGCTGCCTGAGGATCGGCGGCAGGAGGCGACGGCCCTGGCCGACCAGGTACGTGCCAGCCGTCCCGGGCTGGACGAGGCGGTCAAGTGGGGCCGGCTCACCTTCACCGCCGACGACAACTGGCACCACTGGCTGTGCGCGGTGGCGGCGACGAAGCGGGCGGTCAACCTGACCTTCCACAAGGGCGTGCTGCTGGACGACCCGGCCGGACTGCTGGAGGGCTCCGGCCAGTACATCCGCACCGTCCCGTACGCCCGCGCCACGGCCGAGCCCGACGCCGTCGCCGCCCTGATCACGCAGGCCGTCAGCCGGCAGACCGAGATGCTCGACGAAAAGGATTGAGTGCCGGGCGGGCGCACCTGACACAATCCGTGCGTGTCCGAGAACCTGATCGTCGAACCGCTCGACCGCCGGCCCGAGCTCTCCGCCGTGGCGGACAAGCTGGAACACCTGTGGCCGCCGTTCATGCAGCAGGACCCGACGGCCAACCTGTACTACCCGGACGCCGAACGCAACCACCCCGAGCACGTGCTGGTCGCCTACGAACCGCCGGACGTGCCGGTGGCGCTGGCCTACACGGTGCCGTTCGCGTTCGGCACCGGACCGCGCACCGAACTCCCCGACGACGGGTGGGACGGCGTCATCCGGTGGGCCGCACAGGACCGAGACCGCGGCACCGCACCCACGCACGTCTCGGCACTGGAAATCTCCATCCGGCCGGACCGGCGCGGCCAGGGCCTCGCCGCCGTGATGCTGGCCGCGATGCACGAGAACGTCCGCCGGCTCGGCTTCACCGAACTGGTCGCGCCGGTCCGGCCCAGCGCGAAGCACCAGGAGCCGCACACCCCGATGAGCGAGTACGCGTACCGGACCCGGCCGGACGGCCTGCCGGCCGACCCGTGGCTGCGGGTCCACGCCCGCGCCGGCGCCGAGATCGTCAAGGTGGCCCCGCGGTCCATGGTCATCCCCGGCACACTCGCGGACTGGCGGCGATGGACCGGACTGCCGTTCGACCGCTCCGGCGATGTCGTCGTCCCCAACGCCCTGGTGCCCGTCCACTGCAGCGTCGAGCACGACCACGTCGTCTACGTCGAACCGAACGTCTGGATGCGGCACGCCATCGCCCCGCACCCCGTGAACACGGCCAGCGCCTAAGCTCTGTTCCGTGGCCAAGGAAACCCTGCGCGAGCGCAAACAGCAGCGCACCAGGGAGTCCATCATCGACGCGGCCCACGCCCTGTTCGCCGAGCGCGGCTTCGACCACGTCACCGTCACCGACATCGCGGAGCGGGCCGAGGTGGGCCGCAGCACGTTCTTCCGCTACTTCGGCGACAAACAGGAGGTCGTGTTCGGCGACGACGGCGACGTCGACGCCCTTGTGGCGGCGGCCGCGGCGGCGCCGGCAGACCCGCCCGGCACGCTGGCCGAGGCACTGGTGCAGGTGCGCGCCCTGGTGGTGCCGTTCGTCGAGTCCGTCACCGCCCACCCCGAGCGCTACACCGCGCACGAGCGGCTGGTCGAACAGCACCCCGAGCTCCGCGCCCGCAGCCTGACCAAACAGCGCCGCTACGCCGACGCCATCACCCAGATCCTGACCCGCCGCGGCGCGGACCGGGCGACCGCGACACTCGCCGCGGAACTGGGGATGGCCTGCTACTTCGCCGCTCGCACCGTGGTCGACGACGACCCACGGCGGCTGCCGGGCGCCGTCGCCGTGGCATTCGACCGGCTAGCCGACCTCGACCCATGATCATCGGCGATCCGCCACGTCATGGCGGGGTGGATCGCCGATCATCATGGGGGATCGTCAGAGATCGGCCTGGTGGTAGGCCAGCTCGCCGTCGCGCGGAATCAGGTAGCCCGCCCACCGCTCTGCCGGCGGCTCCCCGTCCAGAGCCCGGGCCGTCGTGAGCCCGGCGACCTCGGGGCCGATCAGGCCCAGCCGGTAGGGCAGCTCCGCGTACACCCTGGCACCGATGCCGGCGAGCCAGCGGTCCAGCGGCCGCC
The DNA here is from genome assembly GCF_000515395.1 of Jiangella gansuensis DSM 44835. Taxonomy (NCBI): domain Bacteria; kingdom Bacillati; phylum Actinomycetota; class Actinomycetes; order Jiangellales; family Jiangellaceae; genus Jiangella; species Jiangella gansuensis. The sequence goes on from NZ_KI911782.1 coordinate 5,319,348, forward strand.
GCCACAGCAACGAATCACCGCCGCGGAACGGGAACGCCGCACTGCGTGGCTCGGCCTGGTCCAGTGCCCCGACGGGGAGGAAGAAGACCAGCCAGTCGACGGCAGCGCGGCGGCCGCCACCCGCCGCGCGCATCCCCCTCAGCGCACGGACTCCGCACGCCACGGGCCGGCCCCGCGGCAACACCGTGCGGCCGGCCAGCCGCCCGTGCCGCAGGAGCGCGTCGAGCGTGCACGCGGACTCGACCACGGCATTCGCGGCGTCGTCGCTGATGCCGACGCAGTCCTCGACCCCGGCTGCCCGCCAGACCGCGTCGAGCCCGGCACCGAGCCGATCATCGTCACGATCGCCCAGTTCGATGGCCAGTTCGTAGGCTCCGCCGAGCCACAGCGCCGGGTCGTGAAGATCGGTTGCGTCGGGCACGGCACCATCATCGCGGGTGTGCGTGCGCTTCGCCGCAGGTTTCGGACAACTCGGACCAACGGGGCCGGTTACTCGAGTGTGACCACGACCTTGATGTCGTCGTCACCCGGGTCCAGGGCTCCCGGTGCTTCGGCCAGCGGCACCCGGCGGGTCACGAGGCGGCCGAGCCAGTCCGGGTCGGCCGCGGCCAATGCGTCGGCCGCCGCCGACCAGTGCCGCAGGTTCGCGTTGACGGAGCCGAACAGGACGTCGTTCTCCATCACCATCTCGCGGTAGGCGGCCGCGGCCGGGCGCGATGGCCCGTACACGCCGGTGAGACAGACGATGCCGCACTTCGCGGTGTGGTCGATGGCCTCGTACACGAGCGCCGGCGCGCCCGTCGCCTCGATGACGATGTCCGGTGGCGCACCGGCTGCCGCGGCGGCCACGCCGTCGTGGTGATACGTCGCTCCGAGGGCGGCGACGGCGTCGGGTTTCGGCCCGTGATCCATAAGGTCGAGCACGTGGACGTCGAGTCCGCGCTGCACGCCGAGCAGGGCGGCCAACAGGCCGATCGGACCGGCACCGGTGACCAGCACGGAACTCGGCTCGAACCAGGACCGCGCCCCGATCCGGTCGATCTGCTCCCACGCCTTGGCCACCACGCTGGCCGGCTCGAGGAGCATGCCCACCGGCTCCAGGCGCGGGTCGAGGCGGATCGCGTAGTCCGCTTCGACGCACCACGCCTCGCTCGCGAAACCGTGCAGGCCCTTGATGCCGTGTTCGGTGTAGCGGCCGTTGCGGCACATGTCGAACTCTCCGTGCGCGCAGGCGCCGCACGGAACCGGGTCGGGCCTGCGGACCACACCGGCCACGAGGTCGCCCGGGGCGAACCCGCTGCCGTCGGGCGCCTGCCGCACCCGGCCGAGCGACTCGTGCCCGATGACCAGCCGGTCGTGCCCGGGCGGCGCGGTGCCGAACGTGCCGGCGATGATCTCGGCATCGGTGCCGCAGATGCCGACCGCCAGGCCGTCGACCAGCAGGTCACCGGCTCCAGGGATCGGATCGGGCAGCTCGGTGACCTGGACCGAGTCCGCGGTGTTCGGAAGGACGGTCAGGGCATACATGCCGGTAACGTACCCGTCCTGCCGGTATCGATGACCGAATGCCGGCGACCACGGACCGCGCGGCCTCATCGTGGGTTCGACGGGGTTGGCGAAGCTGCGTGCCGCCCACGCCGCCGTGCCTCAGGGCCGCGGCGGGCCGCTTCCCACACCGTGGACGCTGAGCGCCGCCGCGATGTCGTCGAGGTCGGTGCTGTCGAGCTCCAGGTCCGCGGCCGGCAGCCAGGCGTCGATCTGGCCGGGGCGGCGCGCTCCGACGATGGCGCCGCTGACCCCGGAGAACGAGAGCGTCCAAGCGACGGCGAGGGCAGCGACGGAGACGTCCTTGCGCTCGGCGACCGGGCGCAGCGCGTCCACCAGCGCGAGGTTACGACGCAGTCCGTCGCCGGTGAAGTCCGCGCTGCGGCTACGCCAGTCGTCGCTGCCGAGGGCGGCGGCGCGCTGTTCACTGAACGCGCCGGTGAGCAGTCCGGACGCCATCGGGCTGTAGACGATGACGCCGGTGTCGTGCTCTGCTGCCCACGGGATGACGTCGCCGGCGGCGTCTCGCCGGATCAGGTTGAACGGCGGCTGCAGCGAGTCGACGTGGCCGATCGACTCCGCGGTTTCCAGCTGCTGCACGCCGTGGTTGGACAAGCCGACGGCACGGACCTTGCCCTCGTCGAGGAGGTCCTGGAACGTCTGCCAGTACTCCTCGACCGGGGTGCCGTCCTCGGCCGGCCAGTGCATCTGGAACAGGTCGATGCGCTCGACCTCGAGGCGGCGCAACGAGCTCTCGACATCGCGGCGCAAGCTGGCTGCCGCGCCCACCCGGCGCGACGGCCGCTGCCGGTCCGCCTCGTCCCAGACCAGGCCGCCCTTGGTGAACACATAGGGCCGGTCGGCCGCCGGGAGGTCCTTCAGCGCCCGCGCGACCACCTCCTCGGAATGGCCGAGCCCGTACACCGCGGCGGTGTCGATCCAGTTGATGCCGGCCTCGACGGCGTACCGGATGGCCGCGACGGATTCGGCGTCGTCCTGCTCGCCCCAGGCGAATGCCCAGTCGCCACCGCCGATGGCCCAGGCTCCGAACCCGACGCGGGTGATGGACATGTCAGTGCGGCCCAGTGGTGCGGTCTTCAGCATGTGTGTCGTCTTCCTGCCGGCTCGGGTGTTCACGGTCGAGTGCCCCGACCCAGCATCCGGCGCGGCCGGCGACACTGTCCAACCGCGAGGATCGATCGGATTGTGCGCTGCCGAAGCTCAATCGGGCGGACACGCCGAACGCGTCGCCGGCACCATCGGCCACGCCGGGGCGACCTCGTCGTCGAGACCCCTCAGTCGGGCAGCATCGGGACGGTGATGCCCTGGTCGCGCCCGAGCAGCACCGCCCGGGTGACGGACTTGGAACCGAACCGGTCGCGCACGTCGTCGAGGGTGGCGTCGAGGGCACCGTGCGGGTGGCGGTCGAACGGAAGCGGCAACTGGACGGCGGCATCGTCGTCGAGGTTCGAGAGTGCCACCCCGACCAGCGTGAGCCCGCGCCGGTCGATGGCCGGCCGCGCACCCGCCAGAAGAGCCCGCGCGACCGTGAGCAGTTGCCCGGTGTGAGCGGTGGCCTCGGTGAGCGTGTGCGACCGGGTGGCGCGCGTGTAGTCGTCGAACCGCAGCCGCAACACGACGGTTCGGCACACGCGGCTGCCCGCCCGCAGCCGCCGCGCGACCCGGTCGATGAGCCCCACCACCACAGCATCGAGTTCCGCCGCGGACCTGGGCCGGTGCCCGAGCGCGTGCTGCGACCCGATGGACCGACGCCGCCGCCCCACCTCGACGTGGCGCGGATCGCGGCCGGTGGCGAGCGCGTGCAGGTGCCGGCCGGCCGCGCCGCCCAGAATGGCGACCAGCGACTTCTCCGCCAGCCGGGCGACGTCGCCGACGGTGAGGATGCCGCGCTGTCGCAGCTTGACCGCCGTCTTCTCACCCACACCCCACAGCCGCTCGATGGGCAGCGGATGCAGGAAGTCGAGCTCGCGCTCGGGCTCGACGACCAGGAGACCGTCGGGCTTGGCGACCGCACTCGCGACCTTGGCCAGGAACTTGGTGCGTGCCACCCCGACGGTGATGGGCAACCCGACCTGCTCCATGACGTCGTGCCGCAGCTGGGCGGCGATCTGCGGCGGCGGACCGCAGATGCGCAACAAGCCGCCGACGTCGAGGAACGCTTCGTCGATGGAGAGTCCCTCGACCACCGGGGTGGTGCGCCTGAACACGTCGAACACCGCGGCGCTGGCGTCGGCGTATGCGGACATGCGCGGCGACACCACGACGGCCTCCGGACACAGCCGCCGGGCCTGCCGCCCGCCCATGGCCGTGCGCACGCCGCGCGCCTTCGCCTCGTAGCTGGCGGCGAGCACGACGCCCATGCCGACGATGACCGGCCGACCGCGCAGGTCAGGATCGTCCCGCTGCTCGACCGACGCGTAGAAGGCGTCGAGATCGGCATGCAGAATGGTCGCCCCACTCGCCACGAACACATGTTCGCATAATCACTATCAAAAGCCAAGACCGCAACCCGCCTCATGCGAAATGATCACGTCCGGCATGGGTGCTCACGCTCCCCCAGCCATACTTGCCTGCCGACGCGGGAGGACGCCTGGTGGTGGCCCTCATCCGACAACTCCAGTGGCCTTGACAAAAACTTTTGTCGGTGAGATGGTTCTCGGCATGCAGGACGTCGCAGTGATCGAAGACCCAGCCGCCGCCGAGGCGTCGCTGGACCCCATGCGCACCCGGCTCCTGGCCGCGCTCAACGAGCCCGGCTCGGCCACCATGCTCGCCGCCCGCGTCGGCCTGCCCCGGCAGAAGGTCAACTACCATCTGCGCACTCTCGAGCGGCACGGCCTGGTCGAGCTGGTCGAGGAGCGCCGGAAGGGCAACGTCACCGAACGGGTGCTGCGGGCCACGGCAGCGTCGTACGTCATCTCGCCGGTGGCGTTGGCCGCCATCCAGCCCGACCCGGCTCGCTCCCCGGACAAGCTGTCGGCGCGGTGGCTACTGGCCCTGGCCTCCCGGCTGGTCCGGGACGTCGGCCTGCTGATCACCGCGTCCACGAAAGCCCGCAAGCGGGTGGCCACGTTCGCCGTCGACGGCGAGGTGCGCTTCGCCTCCGCGGCCGACCGCGCCGCCTTCGCCGAGGAGCTCGCCGGCGCGGTCACGCAGCTGGTGTCCAAGTACCACGACGAGTCCGCCCCGGGCGGGCGCACGCACCGCGTCGTCGTCGCCGTCCATCCCAGCGTCGGCGCCGCCGAGCCGAAGGAGTCCTGACATGGGTCACCGATTCGAGTCCGGCGACGAGGTCACGCTCGACGCCACGCCCGAGGAGATCTGGGCCGCGATCGCCACCGGCCCCGGCATCGACTCGTGGTTCATGGGCCGCAATGACGTCGACGGTGGCGAGGGCGGCACCGTCCGGACGGCCTTCGGCGGCTACACCCCCGAGTACTCCGTCACCTCGTGGGAGCCGCAACGGCGGCTGGCCTACACCTCCGGCAGCGCGCCGGACGGCCGATTCGTCGCCTACGAGTTCCTGATCGAGGGACGCGACCAGGGCAGCACGTCGCTGTGCATCGTCACCAGCGGCTTCCTCCCCGGCGACGACTGGGAGGACGAGTTCGACGCCATGACCAAGGGCAACGCGATGTTCTTCCGCACCCTGGCTGAGTACCTCTCCCACTTCGCCGGCCGGATCGCCACGCCGGTCACCGCCTTCGGGCCTCCGGTGGCCGACTGGGAGGCCGCATGGTCCGCGCTGCATGCCGAACTGGGCCTGCCCGAATCCGGTGTCACCGCCGGTGACGGTGCCCGGTTGCGGATGGACGGCGCGGAGCTCACCGGAACGGTCTACTACGTCAACGCCCACACGCTCGGCATCCGCACGGACGACGCGCTGTTCCGGTTCCTCAAGGGCTTCCGCGGTCCCATGATCGCCTCCCATCACGTCTTCGCCGACGCCGCCCGCCATTCCGACACGGCCTGGCGGACCTGGCTGACTCGCGTCTTCAGCTGACCCCGACCCGACGACCACTCACGAGACCGGAGAACCCTCATGCCTACCGTGACCTCTGCCGACGGCACCACGATCGCCTACTCGCGGGTCGGTTCCGGCCCGCCGCTGGTCCTGGTCGACGGCGCGCTGTGCTATCGCGATTTCGGCCCGATGAAACAGCTCGCCGAGGCGCTGGCCGGCAGCTTCACCGTCTACTACTACGACCGGCGCGGCCGGGGTGAGAGCGGCGACACCGCGCCGTACGCCGTCGAGCGCGAGGTGGAAGACCTCGAGGCGCTGATCGCCGCGGCCGGGAGCGAGGTCGTCGTGTACGGCTGCTCGTCCGGCGCGGCGTTGGCGCTGGAGACCGCCAAGCGTCCGGACAGCGGTGTCACCCGCTTGGCCCTGTACGAGCTGCCCGCCATCACCGACGACACCCACGCGCCATGGCCGCCCGACCTGCTGGAACGCACCGACCAGCTAGTCGCGGCCGACCGTCGCGGCGACACCCTGCAACTGTTCATGAAGACGGTCGGCACACCCGGTTTCGTAGTCGCGATCATGAAACTGACCCCGGTGTGGAGGAAGCTGAAGGCGGTCGCGCACACCATCCCGAACGACTTCCGGGTCCTGGGCGACACCGGCACGGGCAAGCCGTTGCCGACCGACCGCTGGGCGTCGGTCACCATGCCCACGCTGGTCATGGACGGCGGCAAGAGCCCGGCCTACATGCGCAACAGCCAACGCCAGCTGGCCGACGTCCTACCGAATGCCGAGCACCGCACGCTGCCCGGACAGACGCACATGGTGAAGGCGGGCGTCCAGGCGCCGGTGATCACCGAGTTCCTCGGCGGGTGACCAGCCGGCGCCACCAGTTCCGCTCGCGCTGGTCGCGCTCCGCCCGCTGATCGATCGCGGGCCGGGGCGCGGGGGCGTCGGCGGGCCTGGCTCCGTCAGCCTCGGCGGTGTCGGTCCGCCACTGCTCGACGACGGCGTCCGCGTCGACCGTCCGAACGGTGATCTGCGGACCGGACGGCGCCCGCAACCATTCCACGATGCGCGTGTTCAGTTCTCGGACGATCTCGCGTACGGCCTGCTCGGAGCGCACGTCGCGCAACGTCTCGGGCAGCCGGTGGATCTCCTTGCGGAGCCTGAGCGGCGTGGGAAGCAGGGCATCGGTGGACTCGCCCTCGCGAGCCAGCTTCTCCCGGACCCACCAGAGCTCGTCGCCGGGCCTGCGGCTCGGCAGCGGCTTACCGGTCAGCGGCAGGTCATCGAACTCGCCGCGCTCCTGTGCGTCGCGGATCTGCTTGTCGATCCACGACTCGAAGCTCAGACCGGGCGGCTTGCGCTCCGTCATGGCTCCAGTATCCCAGGGCGCCTCGGCACCGTCGCAGCCACCTTCGCCACCAGGCGTCTTACCGCTTCACCAGGCAAGCATTCCTGTGGCGGCGAACGGACCCATGGTGGACGTGATCATTTCGAGGGCGGGCGTCCTAGAGTGTGGGGATGGCGGACCTCGAACTGAGCGGGCGACGGGCTCTGGTCACCGGCGGGGGCAGCGGCATCGGGGCCGCGGTCGCCCGGCGGCTGGGTGCCGCAGGTGCGCACGTCGTCGTCGCTGACGTCGACGGCGACCGCGCCGAAGCCGTCGCGACGGAGTGCGGCGGCGAGGCGTGGACGGTGGACCTCGCCGACACCGCGGCCCTTGCCGGCGGCGGCACCACCGTCCCCGACGCTGACATCCTGGTCAACAACGCCGGCATCCAGCACGTCGCCCGGCTCGAGGAGTTCCCGCCCGAGCGCTTCGCGTTCATGCTGCGGCTCATGCTGGAGGCGCCGTTCCTGCTGATCCGGGCGGTTCTGCCGGGCATGTACCAGCGCGGGTGGGGGCGCGTGGTCAATGTCTCCAGCGCGCACGGCCTGCGCGCCAGCCCGTACAAGGCCGCCTACGTCGCGGCCAAGCACGGGCTGGAGGGTCTGTCCAAGGTGACCGCGCTGGAGGGGGCCGCGCACGGCGTCACCTCCAACTGCGTCAACCCCGGCTATGTGCGCACCCCGCTGGTCGAGGCGCAGATCGCCGACCAGGCGCGGGTGCACGGGCTGCCGCAGGACCAAGTGGTCAACGACGTCCTGCTGGCCAACGAGGCCGTCAAGCGGCTGATCGAGCCGGAGGAAGTCGCCGAGGCGGTCGCGTACCTCTGCGGCCCTGCCGCCCAGTCGATCACCGGGACGGACCTCGTGTTGGACGGGGGCTGGTCGGCTCGCTGAGCCCGCCGACGGCCGATGCCCCGGCCCGCACGGCCGATGCCCCGGCCCGCACGGCCGAGGGATCGAACAGGACGGTGTAGTGGTTCACCCCACCGAGCGGGACCACCCGGACCCGTTGCGGCAGGCCGGCGGCGGCCAGCCGCTCCGCGTCGAACAGCCCTTGCGGTTCGTCCAGCATTCCGCGCTCGGCCCACAGCAGGGTGGTCGGGCGGGTGCCGTCCCGGACGGCGCGCAGCACCTCGGGGTCGGCCAGCACGTCAGCGCCGTCGGCCCGCACGGCGTCGAGCACGCACGACGAGTGCCGGGAGCCGTCCGGCCCGACCAGGTCGTGCAGCAGGTAGCGCTCCAGCCGGCCGCGCCACGGCGCGTCGAAACCTGGCCCGATGGCCGGGTGCGCCCGCCAGAAGTCGAGGTACTCGGCGTCGCCGGCGAACGTCATGGTCAGCCTCCGCATGGCCGGGCCGATCACGTTCTCCAGCGCCGTGTCGATGTCCCCGCCCTGCGGCGCCGGGAAGCCGACCCCGCCGTCCACGAGCACCACCGAATCCACCCGTGACGGGTACCGCAGCGCCGTCAGCGCGGCCACGTAGGCGCCCATCGAGTGGCCCAGCAGCACCGCCGATTCCGCACCCGCGGCATCCAGGACGGCGAGCACGTCAGCGGCGTGCGCGGCCAGGCCCCACGGCCCGGTGATCGCACGGCTCTCGGCCCGGCCCCGCAGGTCCGGCGCCAGCATCCGGACCCGGCCGTCCAGTTCCGCGGCGACCGCCGTGAAGGCCAGCGCGTTCGCGGTGATGCCGTGCAGCGCGACCACCACCGGCGCACCGTCAGCGGCGGCCGTCAGTTCGTGGACCGCAAGCTCGCCACCGTCGACCGGGACGCGCAGTGTCACCGCGCGAACCCGTCCACCAGCGCGGCCACGAACTCCGCGGGCTTCTCCACGTGCGGGGTGTGCCCGGTGTCGTCGATGACGACCTCGCTGGTGGTGCCGCCCGCGGCGCTGTAGCGCTCCAACACGGCCCGGGTCTGCGCCAGCATCGGCTGCGGCGGCGCGACGTCGTCACCGGGCCAGTCCGGCACCGCTCCGATCGAGCCCAGGTTGGCCAGGTCGAACAGCGACGTGTCGGAGACGATGACGTCGTCAGAGCCGCGGATCCAGCGGATCGGCGGCTTGGGGTCGATGCCGGCCAGCCCGTCCAGCCGGAGGTTGGTCGGCGCCATCGTGTTGAGCACGCCCCGCCGGCCCGGTCCTACTCCCGGCCAGGCCGCCACTGCCACGTGGTCGCCCGGGTAGTTGTCGTCGCCGACGACGGTGGACAGCATCGACTCGACGTAGACGTCGAGGTCGGCGGGGACGAACGGCGGCTTGACGTAGGACGACAGCAGGACCTGACGCGGCGACGTGGCCGCTTCGGCACCGCGGTCGCCCGACGCGAGCCTGGCCACGAAGTCGGGGTTGGCCGCGCCACCGCCGGACCCTGCCGCCGACGGGTCGCACAGCTGTCCGTCCGCGCCTCGGGTGCCGCCGAACCCGTACGGCGACACCGGGTTCACCAGCGTCACCGAGGCGTAGCGGTCCGGCGCGTCCAGCAGCATCTGCAGCACCACGGCGCCGCCCAGGCTCCAGCCGACCAGGTGGACGTCGGCGAGGTCGAGTGCGTCCAGGACGCCGGCGACGTCGTCGGCATAGTCACGCACCCCATGCGATGCGTCGACCGGTAGTGCGTCGGTGCCGCCGAAGCCGCGCAGGTCGACGGCGACCGGCCGGAACTGTCCCGGCAGCAGCACCATGGCGGGCTGCCAGAACACGCTTGACGAGACGTTGCCGTGGACGAACACGACCGGATCGCCGGCGGTGCGTCCGTCGAGCTGGAGCGTGTTGACGGCCAGCCGCGGCGTGTCCACCCGTACGGCGACGACGCCCGGGGTCAGAGTCGAGTTCATGGCGCCCTCCTCACCGCGATACTGCCCTATGACGGGCCGTCCGCGCCGCTGTCCGGCCGCTAGGAGGCCATCGGCTGGGCCGCGGGCTCGACGGCCGGCTCGCCCGGGAATCGCAGCCCGATCTGCCGACGCACCTCGTCCAGCGTCTCCATGATCCACACGGTTTCGTCCAGCGGCATCAGCGGGCTCTCGGTAGCGCCCGCGCGCAACAGCCGGCCCACCTCGATCGCCTGGTGGCGCAGCCCGCCGCCCACCCGCGGCTGCTCGAACCGCTCCGGGGTCGCCGACGCGGGCCGCACCAGAGAGAACGAGGTCGGCGTGTACCAGACGTCGTCGATCTCGATGCGGGCCTGCGTGCCGGTGATGGCGGCCCGGTTCGGGGTGCGCGCGCCGAGCGTCGTCGTGAGCACGGCGTGCGCGCCGCCCTCGTAGGTGAGCACCATGGACGTCTGTGCGTCCAGGCCGCTGGACAACAGCGTCCCGGCAGCCGTGACGGTGGCCGGACGGCCGAGCAGGTGCGACGCGAACGACACCGGGTAGACGCCGAGATCGAGCAGCGCGCCGCCGGCGAGCTCCGGCCGGTGCAGCCGGTGCTCGCCGGGCGGGATGAGCTGACCGTGGTCGGCCACCACCGTGGTGATCTCGCCGAGCACCTCCGACCGGAGCAGCTGGTCGATGCGGCGCATGTGCGGCAGGAACCGCGTCCACATCGCCTCCATGAGGAACAGCCCGCGTTCCCGCGCCAACGCCACCACGTCACGGGCCTCGGCGGCGGTGACGGTGAACGGCTTCTCGCACAGCACCGGCCGGCCGGCCTCCAGGGCGAGCCGGATGTTGGCCGCGTGCACGGTCTGCGGAGTGGCCACGTAGACGACGTCCACGTCCGGGTCGGCGACCAGCTCCTCGTACGAGCCGTACGACCGCGGGAGGTCGAACCGGGCGGCGAACTCACCGGCCGACTCCCGTCGCCGCGATCCGACGGCCACCACCTCGGCGTCGTCGACGAGCTGCAGGTCCCGGGCGAACGCAGCGGCGATGCCGCCGGTGCCGAGAATTCCCCAGCGGACGCGGTCGTGCGGTTCGATCGGCATCGGCCCTCCGGTGCTCAGCGAGGACTGCGCGGCCCCGGCCTCAGCGGTAGCCGGTGGTGTCGGCCGGTTTGCCGGCATCCTCGACCTCGACGACGTACCGCCACGCGTCCGGGCGGCTGCCGTCCACATCGGTGAAACCATAGACCTGCGCGAGCTGCCCGCTGGACAGCGACAGGCCGTTCCACCGTGCCACGTCCGGGTCCGCCGCCAGAGCGGCGACCGCACGCCCCACGAACGCCGGCGTCTCGGAGATCGCGAAGTGCGGCACGGTGCTCAGCGCGTCGCGCCAGGTCTCCTCGGTCACGCCGTAGTGGTCGAGCATCATCTCCGAGCGCAGCCAGCCGGGCGTCAGCGCCACCGCGGTCGCGCCGTGCGGAGCCAGCTCCTGCGCCTGAGCGAACGCCATCCGCAACACCGACGCCTTGGCCAGGTCGTAGAAGAAGGACACGCGGTACTTCGACGCGTTGTACTCGGCGGTGCCGTCGGTCATCTCGATGACGAGGCCGCCGGGCTCGCGGATCAGCAGCGGTAGCGCGTAGTGGCTGGTGATGATGTGGGTGTCCACGGCCAGCCGCAGGATGCGCAGCCCGGTGTCCAGCGAGTGCTCCCAGAGCGTGTCGGTCCAGCTGAACAGCTGATCGCCGCCCCAGATGTCGTTCACCAGCAGGTCGAGCCGGCCCTGCTCGCGGTCGATGCGCTCCACCAGCGCCTTGACCTGGTCGCGCTCCAGGTGGTCGACCCGGACCGCGATCCCCTGCCCACCGGCCGCCGTGACGAGCTCGGCGGTCTCCTCGATCGTCTCCGGGCGGTCCATCTCCGAGCGTTGCTCACGGGTGCTGCGGCCCGTGACGTACACGGTCGCGCCGGCCGCGCCGAGCTGCACCGCGATTCCTCGGCCGGCGCCTCGGGTGGCGCCGGCGACCAGGGCGACCTTTCCTTCGAGTGTCATGTTCATACCGACATCCTCGACCGGGATACCTGACACGTCCTGTCAGTCACCGGGCACGCTTTCCGCCTCCCGCGTCGGCGCTGTGACCACGCGCTCGGTGTGTCGCAGCAGCGCCGTCACCGCGGCTGCCTCCATGTCGTTGTCGCCACGGTCACGCAGGTCGCGCGCCCGGTCCTCCATGGCTTTCACCGCGGCGCGAAGCCGATTCGTGGCCGCCCGCGTTGGAACGGCGCCCGCGCTGTCGTCGATCGCATCCGCCAACGCGTCGAGAACCTGCGCCACGAGGTCCCGGCCGGTGCTGTCCAGCCCGCCACCGACCTCCTCGTCGCCGACCGCCTGCAACAGACTGACCAGCGCCTGGGTCATGAGCACCAGCTCGTTCAGGCGTCCGGCCCGAGACCGTTCCTGCAGCACCGACGACCGGTGTGCGCGAGCGCGGAAGTTGCCGACCAGCGACTCTCGCACCCACTCCATGTCTTCCCGCACCTGCAGTGCCAGCCGGGCCAGCTCGACCCGGCGCCCGCCCTCGGCGCCCTCATCCCCTTCGTCAGCCGTTCCCTCCTCCCGCAGCGCCTCGCTCACCAGCCGAAGCTGGCCGGCCAGTGAGCGGCTCACGTCGTCCAGCGTCCGGCTGGACCAACCCACCAGCAAGGACGGCGCCACCGCATTGACGGCGAGCCCGACCACCACGCCGAGCGCCATCTGCGCGGTATAGCCCATGACGTAGCTGTCCGCGTCGCCGGATCCGATGATGAGCACGAACAACCCGGCCACCGGCACCCACGACCGAGAAGAGCCCAGCGCGGGCAGGCCGCCCAGCGCGACGCAGACGATCACCAGCGCGGCGATGCTCAGCCCGCTCGGTTCCACCAGCATGGTCGCCAGCAGCGCCGTGCCGGCGCCCAGCACGATCGCGAAGAGCATCTGCGCCGACTCCCGGACCGAGCCGGCCAGTGTCTGGTTGCACGCGAGCACGGCACCGAGCGGCGCATAGTACGGATAGCTGTCGGCCGGTCCGGGCACCAGCAGCCCGAGCTGCCACGCGATCGCAGCCGCGACCGCGGCCCGGGCAGCGAGCTGCGTGCGCTGCCCGGTCAGCGTCCGGGACGCGAGGTCCCGCAGATCAGCCATGAGGTCTCCCGCCGCACTTCCGCTGCGCGACCTGTACCCGATCGGCGAAGCCGGAACATCACCGTCCAGCGGCTGGACGCTCCGCCTGCCGGGTCGTGGTGCGGATGCGGTAGAGGCTCGTCGTCGCGGTGATGAACAGCTCGGCGCCGTCGTCGCCCCCGAAGCACAGGTTGGCGACCTCCTCCGGCACCGGCACGACCGCGACCCGCTCACCGCCCGGCGTGAAGACCTGGACGGAGTCGCCGCTGGACGCCCACACTCGGCCCTCGACGTCGACGCGGATGCCGTCGGCGGCCCCTGGACGGACGGTGACGAACAGCCGTCCGTTCTCACACCGGCCGTGGCGGACGTCGTAAGCGCGGATCGAGCGCGGCGGGTCGTCGCCGGTGATCCCGGGATCGGCGCCGGTGTCGGTGACGTAGAGCACCGACTCGTCCGGCGAGAACGCCAGCCCGTTGGGACGCACCATGTCAGTCACGACGGCGCTGAGCTCGCCGGTGCGCTCGTCGTACCGGAAGACGTGGCAGCCGCCGTACTCCTGCTCACCAGGGTGCCCCTCTCGGCCGCCCTCGAGGATGCCGTAGGGCGGATCGGTGAACCAGATGGACCCGTCGGACGCCACGACGACGTCGTTCGGCGAGTTGAAACGGCGGCCGGCGTTGTCGTCGACGACGGCGGTGACCACGCCGTCGACGTCACGTTCGACCCGGCGACGGCCGTGCGAACACTGCACGACGTGCCCGTCCAGGTCGAGCGTGCGACCGTTCGTGTACTCGACGCCCGCGGCGTACACGATGGTCTCGCCGCTGGCCAGGTCCCACTCCAGGATCCGGTCGTTCGGGATGTCGCTCCAGCGCACCCGGCGGGTCCGGGGCAGCCAGACCGGTCCCTCCGCCCACTCGGTGCCGGTGTAGAGCTTCTCCAGGGCAGCGCCGTCCGCGATGAGGCTCGTCATCCGGTCAGGATGCCAGAGCGATCCCGGCCGACCCGGCGAGCGGGCACCACCGGTGACGAATACGCTCATACCGCTGAGGAACGGGCCCCACCTGGTCTACGGTGCTGTCGACATCCGCCGGACGAGTCACTGGGGAGGGCTCGATGAGGACGATGCAGGGTGAGGCGGTGCTGCCGGCCACCACGCCCGTCGCGGCAGCCAGGATGACGGTCGAGCTACGCGACGTCGTCCTGGCCGACGCGCCGACGGCGGTGGTGGCGCGGACGGTACTCGAGAACGTCCCGTTGGCACCCAACCGGATCATCGAGTTCGACCTGGACGTGCCGGACGCCTCTCCGGGCCGCGATTTCGGCCTTCGGGTCCACGTCGACCTGAACGGCACCGGCTCGATCACCCCGGGCGACCTCGTCACGTCGCAACCGGTGCTTGTGGCCGGCACCGGCGAGCTGGTGGAGATCGTGGCGCCGCTGCAGCACATCTGAGTGCTCGAATGCGCCAACCCTCGCCCGGGTCACGCTTCGGGTGAGGAAGGGCTGGCTGCATCCGCTGAGCAGCCACGTGCGTGGTGGAGCCGCCTGTCGGAATCGAACCGACGACCTATTCATTACGAGTGAATCGCTCTACCGACTGAGCTAAGGCGGCGTGCGCCGGGAAGCCCGGACACGATGCACGAGTATAGGGTGTCGGGGCCTCCGGAGCCGAATCGGGCGGCGCCGTACCGGGGCTGCGCCCGCTCCACCAGGCATGCATTCATGGTGAAGCGGGAGTGCCCATGGTGGACGTGATCATTTCCGGCCGGTCAGCCCAGCGCCGCGGTGGTGACGGGCTCGCCGAGGGCGGAGCCGGCGACGTACTGGTCCCAGGTGAGGTTCCAGTCGGCCATGCCGGGGTCGCCGCGCTCGACGAGGTCCTCCGGTCCACGGGTGGAGTTGGTGACGGTCAGGACGTCGCCGTACTGCGCCAGCCGGAAGTACGCCGCGCCGTTGGCGTCGCTGAGGTTGATGCACCCGTGCGAGACGTTCTCGGAACCCTGCGAGCCCTCCGACCACGACGCGGAGTGCACGAACGTGCCGCTCCAGGTGAGCCGGACCGAATTGGGGACCTCGAGGTCGTAGTACTCCGGGTTGTTCGGGTCGCAGGTGATGTTCGCGTTGCACGACGTCATCTGCCGCGTCTCGAACTTCTCCAGCACGATGTAGGTCCCGTTACGGGTGGCGAACTCCGGCGCGCCGAGGCTGGTGGCCCAGGTGCCGGCCGGCTGGCCGTCGACGGTGACAGTCATGGTGTGGGTGGCGGCGTCGACGGTGGCCACCTGGGCTTTGCCGACGGCGAAGTCGAGGTCGTACGAGCGGCCGCCCCAGAGGTCGTCGCCGGCCTGGACACCGTTGAGGGCGAGGTCGACGCGCACCTGCGTACCGCTGGGCCAGTATTCGCGCGGCCGGAAATGCACCTCGGTGGCGCTGACCCAGTGCCAGCTCCCCTCGACCTGCGGGTTCGACGACACCTGCAGGGCCTGCTCCACGTTCTCGCGTTCGGTGACCTCCTGGTCGAATCGGATCGTGACGGGTGCACCGACCCCGACGACGCTGCCGTCCGCCGGTTGCATGCTCAGCGTCAGCCTGTTCGCGTCCGGCACGGCGCCGACGGCGAAGGCGTCGGTGAAGGTGTGCTCCTGGCCCAGCCGGTCCGACGCCACGACGGTGACGGAGTACGCACCGCCGGGCTGCAGGTCGCCGGAGCTCTGCCAGCTGCTGCCGTCGTCGACGACGTCGCCGGCCACCGGCTCACCACCCTCGGGCGCCACCTCGACGGAATCGATCTGCCCGCCGGGCACCGAGAGCTGCACCGGCGATCCGAACTCGACCTCGTCGGCGACGCCCTCCAGGTGCAGCGGGACGCGCTGCGCCTTCGGCCCCTCCGCGGTGGCCGCACCGTCGTCGGAGCCGCCGCAGGACGCGACCAGCGCCATCGCGCTCAACACGAGCGCGATGCGACGAAGCGGGCGACGCGAACGCATCACTCCATTATCCGCATGCTGGCCGGCAATTCACGCCGCGCAGGTCAGGCCGCCCTCGGGCACGGTTCCAGCGATCAGGTACGCGTCGACGGCCTCGTCGACGCAGTCGCTGCCGGCGAGGTACGCGGTGTGCACCGCCGCCTCGTACGTGACGAGCACCCCGGAGCTCAGCTGACCGGCCAGCTCCTGCGCCCACTCGTACGGCGTCGCGGGGTCGCCGGTGGTGCCGACGACGACGATCGGGTCGGCCCCGTCGGCGGTGGTGGGCGCCGACGGGGTCGGCTCGCCGGCGGGGTCCTGGCCGGTGTCGTCGAGCAAGGGCCCACAGGTCAGACCGCCCCAGGCCAGGAACGGCCCGAAGATGGGCGAAGCCTCCTCGAAGACCGGCAACCCGGCCCGGACCTCGTCCACCGTGGCCACCTCGGGGTGGTCGAGGCAGTTGACCACGCTGATGACCTCGTTCTGGTTGCCTGTGTACTCGCCGTCGGTGTTGCGTTCGAGGTACACGTCGGCGAAGGTCAACAGAAGTGAACCGTCGTTCTCGGTGAGCGCCAGGTCGAGCGCCTCGTTCAGCGGCGGATAACCCTCGTCGGCGGTGAGATACAGCGGCAGGATGAGGCCGTAGAAAGCCAGCGACTCCGTGAGCGGCCGGTTCTCGTCGTCCGTGGGCAGCGGCTCCTGGTCGGTCTGGGCCAGCAGGCCCTCGATCGCGTCCTGCGCTTCGGCTTCCGACGAGCCGACCGCGCAGCTGTCCTGCTGGAAGCACCATGCCAGGAACGCCGACAGCGCTCGCTCGAAGCCGTGTGCCTGGCCCAGGGCGAGTTCGTCGCCGGTGAGCGTGGGGTCGATGGCGCCGTCGAGCACCAGGCGGCCCACCCGGTCCGGGAACTCGTCGGCGTAGAGGGCACCGATGTAGGTGCCGTAGGACTTGCCGAGGTAGTTGAGCCGTTCGTCGCCCAGTGCCGCCCGCAGCACGTCGAGATCGCGCGCCACGTTGGTGGTGCCGAGGTGCGGCAGCAGGTCGCCGGAGCGCGTGGCGCAGCCGGCGGCGAGGTCCTCGGCGGCGTCCTGCAGGGCGGAGATCTCGGCGTCGTCATCGGGCGACGGATCGCCGGCGAGGTATTCGTCGAGCTGGGCGTCGTCGAGACAGTCGATGGGCGCGGACTGGCCGACGCCGCGCGGGTCGAAGCCGACGATGTCGTAGCGCTCGCGGACCTGCTCGGTGACGACCGATCCGGCCAGTTGCGCGTACTCGACGCCCGACGCGCCCGGCCCGCCCGGGTTCACCAGCAGCGAGCCGAGCCGCTCCTCACCGGTGGCCGGCGAGCGCAGCAACGCCAGCTCGATGGTCTCGCCGCCAGGGTCGGCATAGTCGACCGGGACGGTCGCGGTGGCGCATTGGAAGCTCTCGCCGCAGGATTCCCAGTCCAGTGTCTGGGTGTAGAACTCGGCGAGCTCCGGCTCGATGCCTTCGGTGGCGTCGGGCGCGGGCGTGGACTCGTTCGGCTGGTCCACGCCCTGTTGTCCGCTACCTCCCTCCGGATCGGCCTGACAGCCGGCGGCGGCCACCACGGCGACCGCCAGGAGCCCGGCCACGCTGCGCACTCTCACGAGTTCTCTCCCGAGTCGAGGTCGTCGGCTTCACGGATGTCGGTGCCCTCGACGTCGGGTGTGCGCCGCATGCCCTCGGCGACCGCGCCCTCGTAGGCCTGTCGGGAACCGCACACGCTGGCCTTCGGGCAGGCCACCCGCCGGCCGGTCTCGCGGTCGCGGATGTACACCGTCTCGGCCGGGACGTTGTAGGCGACGACGGTGCCCTCGACGCCGTCGTCCGTGGTGACGTCGCAGCCGACCGTGGGCACGCTGCGCTTGAAGTCCTGGTACAGCGGGTGCTCGTACTTCAGACAGCACATGAGCCGGCCGCACGCACCGGAGATCTTCAGGGGGTTGAGCGGCAGGTCCTGGTCCTTGGCCATGCGGACGCTGACCGGCTCGAAGTCGGTGAGGAACGTGGAACAGCAGGTGTCGCGGCCGCACGGGCCGATGCCACCCTGGACGCGGGCTTCGTCGCGAGCGCCCAGTTGCCGCAGGTCGATGCGGGCACGCAGCGTACGGGCGAGGTCGCGCACCAACTCGCGGAAGTCGACCCGGTGCGGCGCACTGAAGTAAACGGTGACCAGTTGGTCGACGTCCGGCCGGGTGTCCACGTAGTCGACGCCGACGATCTTCATGGGCAGCCCGTGGTGCTTGATCAGCCGGCGGGCGGCCACCCGGATCTCCGCGCGGCGGCGGCGGTTGCGCTCCTCACGCTCCAGGTGCCGCTCGGTGGCCAGGCCTTCGCAGACCGGCAGCCCGCCGATCTCTTCACTGACCCATTGCGGCGCCCACACGCACTCGGCGACCTCGGGACCGTCGTCGGTGGGGACCAGCACCTTGTCGCCGACGCGTGGACTGTGCTCACCCGGATCGAGGTAGTAAAGCCTCCCGTACCGGGTGAAGGCCACTGCCATCACCATGCCCACGCACCCACCCTAAGCGGTGCGACGATCCTGCACCGCATCCGTCCGGCGTGTGTGACGGATCAGTGGGCCGGGCCGGCGGCGTCACCCAGTGATCATCGGCGATCGACCCCGCTCTGACGGGGTGGATCGCCGATGATCATGGGGAGGGTCAAGCGGTCCGGCGTGCCGCCGCGGCCATGCCCAGCGCACCAGCGAGCAGCAGCGTGACGGCGGCCATCAGCAGCAGGGTCGACGACGTACCGGTGTCGGGCAGCTCGCCGCCGCCGCTCGCGCCGCCGTCCGTGCCGTCATCGGCGCCGCCGTCCGTGCCGTCATCGGCGCCGCCGTCCGTGCCGTCATCGGGGTTGCCGGCATCCCCGTCGTCCGTGCCGCTCACCCCGCCGTCGTCCGTGCCATCGTCGGAACCGCCGTTGCCGCCCTCGTCGCCACCGGACTCGTCGCCGTCGCCGTCGTCGTCGCCACCGGACTCGTCGCCGTTGCCGCCCTCGTCGCCCGACTCGTCGCCGTTGCCGTCGTCGTCGAGCTCGTCGATCCGGTACAGCGTCGTCGTTCCGGAGACCTCGCTGCCCACCGCCAGCAGAGCCGTACCCGGGACCGGTGACGCGTCGGCCGGGATGAACGCCAGGCCCTCCGGGCCGAGATCGCCGGCCTGCGCGACGTCGCCGCCGTCCTCGACGGACACGGAGAAGTCACGGTTGTTGACGTAGGTGACGAACGCGGCGTCCGCGGGCGAGGTGATGTCGTAGACGGCGACGCCGCCGACCCGCTCGAAGCCGATGAAGGCGTAGGTGCGCTCGCCCACCTGGCCGACCACGACGCCTTCCGGCTCCGGTCCCTTGTCGTCGCTGCGGCCCTCGAAGTTGGATTCGCTGTGGTTGGAGTTGAAGAACTCCGGCAGCGCGGCCGCGGTGATCTCCTCGAACTCCTGGCCGGAGTCGAAGACGAGTTCACCGGCGGTGCTCCAGATCGAGAACGACCGGGCGCCGTAGGCGTACAGCGCCTCGTAGCAACCTGCATCCTCGGACAGACCGTCGGCGGTGGTGATGTTCAGCCGGCCCAGGGCCTCGTCCGCGGTCAGCTCGGCGAGATCCTCGCAGACCGGCGGCAGGTCGTCGTCACCGAGGTCCTTCACCCGGGCGACCTCGCTGAAGCCGTCCCAGTCGCGGCTGTCACCTTCGTTCGCGGTCACCAGGTAGCCCTGGCCGTCGACGGAGTACGCGTCCATGCCGTCGGGCTGGTACATGCCGAGCACCGGCCACGGCCCGATGGCGATGCCGCCGTCTCGGTCGGACGGGTCGAGCCCGTTGCCCTCGGCGGCGTGGTCCTTGACGCCGAGCGGCCAGATCTCGGTGACGGTCGCGGTGGCGATGTCGACGACGGCGACGGCGTTCGCCTCCTGCAGCACCGCGTAGGCAAGGCCCCCGTCCACGGCGATGTACTCCGGCTCGAGGTTCTCCGAGACCGGGAACTCCGGGGTGCCCGTGCCGGCGTCCTCGCGACCACCGTAGATGCGCACACCCTCCGGCAGGGTCATCGAGCCGCCCACCTCGAACTCGTGGAAACCGGCCGTCGCGACGGCCTCCTGGGCCGGTGCCGCGACCTCGTCGCCGACGGCGATCACCGCGATCGAGCCCTCTGGGTCGACGGAGTAGTCCTCGGCCGGCTCGCCCTCGTTCGCGACCAGCAGGTGCGCGCCGTCGGGCGTGAAGGTCAGCATGTCCGGCTGGGAGCCGACCCGCACCGCCCCGAGCGCGGCGCCGTCGTCGCTGCGAGCGTCGAAGAACACCACCCAGCCGGCGTCGGTCTTGGCCGGGGCCTCGACGGCGACGGCGCCCAGGCCGTCGGCGCGGACGTCGACGGAGTTCGCGACACCGTCGGCCGGGACCGTCGAGCCGTCCGCGCTCGTCGTCCCCGCGGTGGACAGGTCGAACAGCTTCACCGGCGCGGCGGGGTCGGACACGTCCAGGACCTCGACGATCGCCTGCGCGGCATTGACGACGAACAGCCGCTGCGAGCCGGCGTCGTAGGTGACGATCTCGGCCGCGCCTTCGTCCACGATGCCGGTCTCGTAGGTGCCGAACGGCGTGAGCGCGACGGCGGCATCCGGCGCGGAATGCACCACCGGTTCGTCGACGATGCCCGCCGACGCCGGCAGCGCCAACGCCCCGACGAGTGCGAGCCCCGACACCGCGACGGCGGCACGGACGGTCGATGGACGCGATCTGCTCACTGGAGCCCCCCAGAAGTCGATGGCACGACGCGCAACCGTGCGGACGTTAGGCGACCCGGGTGACCGGCCGGTGCCGCGGAGGCGAACGGACGGCGTCGTGGACTGGGCTGGCGTTCAGCCGGCGGCCAGCCGGCGCAGCGCCTCGGCCCGCACCCCGTCGACGTGGTACGGCGCGGTGAGCGGCTCCAGCACCACCGCGAGCGCCCGCGCGGCGGCGAAGAGCGCGTCCGGCGCCGCCGCGGACGGAACCGCCAGCTCGATGCCGGCCGGTGCCGGAACGTCGGCGTTCTCGGCACTGACCGCCCCGAACGATGGATAGTCGATGCCGGCTACGGCCGCGTGCAGCCGCCATGCGCCGGTGCGGGCCTCGTGCAACGCCTCCAGCGCCCGCCAGACCCGGCCGCGTCCGGCGTGCTTGGCGACGTCCGACAGCGCCCACCAGGACAGGAACGCCCACTCGCGCCGCTGCTCGTCGGTGGCCCGCAGCACCGGCGGCTCGTACGGCTGCGACAGCCGGCCGGACCGGTCCAGCAGCGCCTTCGCCCCCGGAGGCAGGCCGGGCCGGTTCTCCGCCGGCGTCACGACGAGGCTGAGCTGGCGGCCGTCGGCGTACTGGACCACCAGGTGGTCGGCGGGCCGCTCGGGGCTGCCGAGGTGCTGGATGTGTTCGTCGGCGACGACGGCGAACGTGCGGGCCGCGGCCAGCGCGGCGTCGCGGCGGTCCTCGTACGAGGCGCCGTCGTCGAGCTCCACGCCCAGGCCGGCGTCGATGTCGGACAGCGCGTCACCGGCGCCGCGGCCCAGCGAACCGGCGAGCTCCAGCCAGTCGCACCACGGTGTTCCCTCGGCCCACCGGGTCAACGACTCGACGATCTCCCACGGCCCGGATGCGTCGCCCACACGCCAGACCCTAACGTCTCGATCTGCGGGGGCCGGTGGGCGTTGACGGCCCACCGGTGGGTGCTGACGGCCGCGACGGGCGCTCGCAGCTGCTGGCGCAGCTCAGCCCTCACGCAGCGACAGCGCCATGGCCTCCAGGGCCAGCAACGGCAGGGCGTTGGCCTGCAGTGCCTCGCGGGCGGCGACCACGGCCTCCATGCGGCGCAGCGTGGCCCCGGGTGTTCCGGAGCGGGCCAGCCGGTCGATGGACGGACGCATCTCCTCGTTGACCAGCTCGGTGCGCACGCCCATCTGCAGCATCATGACGTCGCGGTACAGCGCCAGCACGTCGACCAGGGCGCGGTCGATGGAGTCGCGCTGGACCCGGGTGCGGCGCAGCTTCTGCTCGCGCTCCAGCTCCTTGACCGCTGCCTCCATGTTGCGCGGCTTGCGGCCGGTGCTGCCCGCGCCCAACGCCTTACGCAGCTCCTCGACCTCACGCTCGTCCAGCGCGTCGCAGTGCTTCTCGGCGTCGGCCTTGGCCGCCTCGACCAGGTTCGCCGCGGCGTCGAGGCACTGGCGGATGTCGGCGAGGGCGAACGGCAGCCGCAGCACCTCGTCCCGGCGCGCCCGCACGTCGGGGTCGGTGGCCAACGCCCGGGCCCGGCCGACGTGGCCCTGCGACGCCCGGGCGGCGAACTCGGCGGTGGGGAGGTCGACGTCTTCGTTGTCGGCCAGGAAGCGGGCGACGTCGGCGTACGGCGGAGTGCGCAGCTGCACCACCCGGCAGCGGGACCGGATGGTCGGCACGATGTCCTCGGCGGTGGGGGCGCAGAGCATCCACACCGTCCGCTCCGGCGGCTCTTCCACCGACAGCAGCAGGGCGTCGGCGGCGTCCTCCCCCAGCCGGTCGGCGTCCTCGACCACCACGATCTGCCAGCGGCCCCGGGCCGGGCGCAGCGCCGCCCGCGGCACGAGGTCGCGGACCTGGCTGATGCGGATGTTGAGGCCCTGCGTGACCAGACTCGCGACGTCCGGGTGGGTGCGCGCGCGGACGTCGGCGCAGTCGGAGCATTCGCCGCAGCCGCCGTTGGGGCACTGCAGCGCCGCCGCGAACGCCCGCGCCACGACCGAGCGGCCGGAGCCGGGCGGCCCCGTGAACAGCCAGGCGTGCGTCATGGCACCTCGCGGCCCACCGGTCAGGTACCCGGCTGCGTCGGCGACGGTGCGCTGCAGGGCGGGCACGACGCGCTGCCCGACGACGGCGTCCCAGACACTCACGGGCGCACCTTGTCGACGGCGACGGCGATGTCGGCGGCCACGTCGCGCGGCGAGCGGGCGGCGTCGACGACGAGGTACCGCTCCGGCTGTGCGGCGGCGAGGTCGAGGAACGCCTGCCGCACCCGCTCGTGCACATGACCGGGCTCGCGCTCGATGCGGTCGACATAGCCCTGCCGCTCCACCCGGTCGCGGCGAGCAGCCTCGTCGAGGTCGAGCAGGACGGTGAGGTCGGGCTCGAGCCCGCCGGTGGCGAACGCGGAGATGGCGGCGACCTGATCGCGGCCCAGCCCGCGGCCCTCACCCTGGTACGCGATCGACGAGTCGATGTACCGGTCGACCAGCACGACGGCGCCGCGTTCCAGTGCCGGCCGGATGACGTGGGCGACGTGATCGGCGCGGTCGGCGGCGAACAGCAGCGCCTCCGCCCGCGGGTCCAGCTCGCCGCCGTCGAGCACGATGGCCCGCACCTGCGGCCCGATGCGGGAGTCGCCCGGCTCGCGGGTGACGACCACGTCGCAGCCCTGAGCGCGCAGGTGCTCGGCCAGCAGCCCGAGCTGGGTGGTCTTGCCGGCTCCGTCGCCGCCCTCGAAGGCGACGAACAGCCCTCGCGGTCCGGTCACGCGGCCAGCGTAGTGAATGGCACCGACATTCCCCAGCCGGACCGCGCCATGCGCGCCGTGCGCTCGCCTCCCCCGCGTTGATCTTGGAGCCCTTCGGACATCTATCGGACATTCCGGGCGGCATTCGGCGGACACCTCCAAGATCAACGCGTGCGTCGGTCGGACGGTGGCGGATCACGGCCCAGGAATGGGCCCTGCCGGCGGGTGGAGGTAGCCCCACCACTCCCCTGAGATCAACCCTGAGGTAACCCTGAATTAGCCCTCGCGGCGTTGCCCGGCGTGGGTCCGGACCACAAGAGTGGAGGTCATGGACCTGTTGTCGTTCGTCAGTGTGCCCCTCGCCGCGTATCTGATCCTCGCGGCGTTCGTGGCCTTCGACGCGATGGTCCCGGCGCTGCCGGGCGAGGTCCTCGTCGTCTCGGCCGGCGCGCTCTCCGCGGCCGGACACCTCGACGTCGGATGGGCGGTCGTCGCCGCCACCGCGGGAGCCATCGCCGGGGACCTGGCGGTCTACGGCCTCAGCCGGCGGGCCCTGCCCGGCGCTCTCGGCCGAACCCGGCTGGGGCGGCGGATCGTCGAACGCATCGAGCGCGCCCACGCCCGCATGGGCTCGACCAGCGCGGTGGCCATCACCGCCGCACGCTTCGTCCCGCTCGGCCGGACGGCGGTGGCGGCGGCGGCCGGCATCGCCGGGGTTCGCCCGCGCCGCTTCGCCACCTTCGCGTTCGCGGGTTGCCTGCTGTGGGCCGGCTGGACGGTCGGACTCGGCTACGTCACCGGCACCGTGACGGATGCCCCGCTGTGGTTGCAGGTGGCCATCGGCGCGGCCGTCGGAGTGCTGGTCGGGGTCTGGGCCGGCGCCGCACACACGGTGATCCGGACCCGTCGCCGGATGTCGCAGCGGGCCCGGGCCGGCGCCGCTGTGGACCACCCGCCGGAGGAGCCGTCGCCGTCACGGCTTCCGGAGCTGGTCGGCTGATCCCGGCCGCCCACACCAGGACTCTTACCGCTGCACCAGGCATGCATCCCTGGTGGAGCGGGTGCACCCATGGTGGACGTGATCATTTCCGGTTCTACTCGGGCTTCCCGGGGCGGGGAAGGGTGCCGCGCACAGGGGCGGACGGGCGGGCCGGGCGAGCCGCCGGGCGGCGGCCGGGCTCGGGCGGCGACCACGCGTCGGGCTCGTCGACCCAGCCGGCGAAGAGCACGAGGCCGCTGTCGCGGTGCGTGGCGAGGAAACCGAACGGCCGGTCATAGCTGACCGCGAGACCTCGCGAGTTGTGGACCGGCATCGAGACGGTGCGCAGCCCGATGGCGGTGACCGCGGCCGCCTCGAATCCCGTGGCACTGAAGACGGCGACCGCGGACTGCCGGGCCTGGTCGACCCGCAGCGGCACCGGGCCGATGGCGGGGAAATGACCGCGGTCGGTGCCGCTGACCGTGCGCAGGCCGAAGACCGCGGCGTTCTCCATGAGGTCGTGGTCGGACCGGACGGTGAACCGCGCGGTCGTCACCGCGAGGCTCGGCCGCTGTGCGGACACGACGGCGACGCCTGGCCAGCCGGAACCGGCGCCGTCGCCGTCGCCGGCCAGGAGCTCGCCCCCGGTGCGAACCTCGCCTGACTCGGTGCCGGTCACCAGCGGGAGCGCCGCGGCCAGCAGGTCGGCGCCGACGCGGCTGTCCTCGCCGAGCACCAGGTGGACGTCGAGGCCGTTCGTCCCGGCGATCCGCGTGACGGTGAGCGGTCCGGCCGTGGTCGTGGCGAGCCGGAGGTCGTCGAGGTCGGGACCGGTGCGCTTCAGCCCGGCCAGCGGGCGCCCCGACCAGGCGCCGGCACTGGGCACCAGCCGCTCGTCGGTGAACTTGCGCTCCCAGGTGGTGCGCAGCGCGAGTGCCGTGGCCAGGGTGAGCATCAGCTCCGGGCCGGTGCGCACCGGGAACCGCTCGATGAGTCCGCCGGTGCGCTCGCTGGCCCAGGCGTCGAGCATCGGCTGGTCGATCGCGGCGTCGCCGGCCAACTCGCCGTAACTGCCGGGCGGCAGGGTGTCGCGCCACTCCTGGCGCACATGAGCGGCGGCTTGTGCCCACAGTCCCAGTGCGGCCTCGACGCCGTCGAGGTCGGCCAGCGCCTTGAGGAGGTCGCGGGCGGCGTCCATGGCCTCGTCAGCGGGCAGCCCGACGGCGTCGGCCAGTTCGTCCCGGCCGGGCTCGTCGGCGGACGCGGCGAGAATGGCCAGCAGCGGCCACAGGCCGGCGCCGGACACCACCCCGGCCCCCCTGGTACGCCGCAGCCAGGCGGCGGTGAGCTGGTTGACCTCGGACGCGTGCAGGCTCATACCTCGACACTACGCGGACCCGCCGCCCGCGGAAGACGATCACGCCGCGGCGTCGGACGACGTCGGCGGAGCGCAGTGCCGCCGCCGAATCAGGGAGAACGCGACGGCCCGGCCCGCCGATGCCAGCGGAACCGGGCCGAAACCAGCCAGATCAGGAGCGGGAGCGAGCCCGCGCCGCGCGCTTGCGGGGCGCGGGACCCTTCGCCCGCTTCTCCGCGATCAGCTCGACGGCGCGCTCGTGGGTGAGCTGCTCGACGTCGGTGCCGCGTGGAATGGTCACGTTCGTCTCGCCGTCGGTGACGTAGGGGCCGAACCGTCCGTCCTTGACCACCAGCGGTTTCCCGGAGGCCGGGTCGGTGCCGAGCTCACGCAGCGGCGGAGTGGCGGCACGGGCGCCGCGTCGGCCCTTGGGCTGGGCGAACAGCTTCTCGGCGTCCTCGACCGTGACGGTGAAGAGGGACTCCTCGTCCGGCAGCGAGCGGGAGTCGGTGCCCTTCTTAACGTACGGGCCGTAGCGGCCGTTGGTGGCGATGATCTCCTTGCCCTCGGCGTCCGTGCCGACCACCCGCGGCAGCGTCAGGAGCTTCAGCGCCTCCTCGAGCGTCACCGTCTCGACCGACATGGTGCTGAACAGCGAGGCCGTCGGCGGCTTGGCGTTCTTGGGCGCGTCGTCGGGCAGGATCTCGGTGACGTAGGGGCCGTAGCGGCCCGACTTCGCCACCACGGTGCGACCGGTGTCCGGGTTGACGCCCAGCTCACGATCGCCGTTGCCGCGGCTGACCAGCTCGCGGGCGGTCTCGACGTCGAGCTCGTCGGGCGGCAGGTCTTCGGGAACACTGCCGCGGTTGCCCTCGGCGTCCTCGATGTACGGGCCGTAGCGGCCAACCCGGACGGTGTAGCCCTCGCCGATGGGGAACGACGAGATCTCGCGGGCATCGATCTCGCCGAGGTTGTCGGCGAGCTTCTTGAGGCCGTCGACGCTGTCGTCGCCGTGCCAGAACTGGGCCAGTTCTGCGGCCCGGTCGGCGCGGCCGCCGGCGATGTCGTCGAGCACGTCTTCCATGCGGGCGGTGAACGTATAGTCGACGAGGCGGGTGAAGTGCTCCTCGAGCAGCCGCACGACGGCGAAGGCCAGCCAGGCCGGCACCAGCGCGTTGCCGCGCTTGAACACGTAGCCGCGGTCGAGGATGGTGCGGATGATCGACGCGTACGTGGACGGCCGGCCGATCTCTCGGTCCTCGAGCTCCTTGACCAGCGTGGCCTCGGTGTAGCGGGCCGGCGGCTTGGTGGTGTGGCCCTCGGGCTCGACCTCGGTGGCGGTGAGGCCCTGCCCCTCGGACAGGTGCGGCAGCCGGCGCTCGCGGTCGTCGAGCTCGGCCTCGGGATCGTCGGCGCCCTCGACGTAGGCCTTCAGGAAGCCGTGGAACGTGATGGTGCGACCGGACGCCGTGAATTCGACGTCCTCGCCGCTGGTGGCCGTGGCACCGACGCGGACGGTGAGCGTCTCGCCCTTCGCGTCGCGCATCTGGGAGGCGACGGTGCGCATCCAGATGAGCTCGTAGAGCCGGTACTCGTCACCGGTCAGCCCGGTCTCGCCCGGGGTGCGGAAGCTGTCGCCGGCCGGGCGGATCGCCTCGTGCGCCTCCTGGGCGTTCTTCACCTTGCTGGTGTAGCGGCGCGGGGTGTCGGGCAGATACTGCGAGCCGTAGAGCTCGGCGACCTGCGCCCGGGCAGCGTTGAGCGCGGCGTCCGACAGCGTGATGGAGTCGGTACGCATATAGGTGATGAAGCCGTTCTCGTACAGCCGCTGGGCCACCTGCATGGTGCGGGCGGCGCCGTAGCCCAGCTTCCGCGAGGCCTCCTGCTGCATGGTGGTGGTGCGGAACGGCGCGTACGGCTTGCGGGTGTACGGCTTGGCCTCGACCGAGCGGACGGTGTAGTCGACGTCGCCGAGCGCGGCGGCGAGGGCGCGGGCGCGCTCTTCGTCGAGCACGACGACGTCGCGGTTCTTGACCTGGCCGCGGGCGTCGAAGTCGCGCCCGCTGGCCACTCGGGAGCCGTCGACGGTGGAGAGCTTGGCCTCGAACGCGCTGGGTTCCTGCGCGGAACCGGCGTCCCCGGTCTCCAACGTGGCGGTCAGGTCCCAGTACGACGCCGAGCGGAACGCCATCCGCTCACGCTCGCGGTCCACCACGAGCCGGGTGGCGACACTCTGCACGCGGCCGGCGGACAGGCCCTGCATGACCTTGCGCCACAGCACCGGAGAGACCTGGTAACCGTAGAGCCGGTCGACGATGCGGCGGGTCTCCTGAGCGTCGACGAGGTCCTCGTCGATCTCGCGGGGGTTGTCGACAGCGGCCCGGATGGCGTCGCGGGTGATCTCGTGGAAGACCATGCGCCGCACCGGCACCTTGGGCTTGAGCTCCTCGCGCAGGTGCCACGCGATGGCCTCGCCCTCGCGGTCCTCATCGGTGGCGAGCAGGAGCTCGTCGGCGTCCTTGAGCATCGACTTGAGCTTCTTGACCTGATCCTTGGCCCGGCCGGCCGGAACGATGTAGAGCGGTTCGAAGCCGCCCTCGACGTCGACACCCACGGGGTTGCCGTAGCGGTCACGGTGAGCCGCCGGCACCTCGGTCTTCTTCGACGGAAGGTCTCGGATGTGACCGAACGACGACTCCACCATGTAGCCGTCGCCAAGGTAGCCCGCGATGGTCTTGGCCTTCGCCGGCGACTCCACGACCACCAGACGGCGCCGCACCGCCGCCCCGTTCGTGGATCGGGCCATGGATGCTCCTTTACGTCCTGGGCGCGCTGAACCGACCCCTTCGGCTCATGAACGATTCTCCCTGCGACAACGCACGGTATCCGACGTTGTTCCCGAGAAGCGAAGGAGATAACCGCAAAGAGACCTTTGCAAACTTCTCTTTGCGGTCGTACGGTGAGTGGCATGGCTCTATCCAGCAAGTGGATCAACGACGTCGAGACGCTGCGCGCGTTCGCCCATCCGCTGCGCATGAAATTGCTCGGCCGGTTACGCAGTCACGGCCCCGCGACGGCGTCCGAGCTGGGCCGCCATTTCGACGAGTCGAGCGGCTCGACGTCCTATCACCTGCGCCAGCTGGAGCGGTTCGGCTTCGTGGTCGAGGACACCGAACAGCCGTCGCGGCGCGAACGTCGCTGGCGCGCGGCCCACGACGTCACCAGCTGGCGGACCAGCGACTTCGCCGACACCGAAGCGGGCCTGGCGGCTGAGGCGGTCCTGCGTCGCCAGCAGCTGGACATCATGCTCGGCCGGCTGGAGCAGTGGCAGTCCGAGCGGCACGAGTGGGACCCCGCCTGGCTCGACGCGGCTGGCCACTCCGACATGCTGATGTTCGTCCGGCCCGACGACCTGCGCGCGCTCACCGCCGAACTCGAGGCGGTGGTCGCCCGCTACGTCGAGAGCCCGCGCCCCGCGGACGACCCGGACGCCGCGCAGGTCTCGCTGCACCTGCTGGCCATTCCGTCCCGGGACCGGTCATGACCACCCTCGGTCCTGAGACGGCCCGGCGCCGCTTCCTGCTTCTCCTGGCGCTGCGATGGCTCCCGACCGGTTTGATCATCCCGATCGTCGCGCTGCTTCCCCTCGAACGCGGCGTGACGCTCGGGCAGCTCGGCTTCGTGATCGCCGCGCAGGGCTTCATGGTGCTGGCGTTGGAGCTGCCCACCGGCGGGCTGTCCGACTCGCTGGGCCGGCGGCCGGTCATGGTCGCATCCGGTGTCGTCAACGTCGGCGTGCTCGCGCTGCTGTTCACCGCCGACGGCTTCGCCGCGTTCGCCGTCGCGTACGCGTTGCAGGGGGTCTACCGCGCCCTCGACAGCGGCCCGCTGGAGGCGTGGTACGTCGACACCGCGCTGGCACACGATGCGGCGGCGGACATCTCCCGCGGACTGTCCCGCGGCGGCGCGGTGGTCGGCGCGGCGGTGGCAGCGGGTGCGCTGGGCGCCGGCGGCCTGATCGCCCTGGACCCGCTGCCCGAGGTGGATGCCCTGGCGGTCCCGGTGCTCGCGGCCCTGGTGGTCCAGGTGGTGGCGGTCGTGGCCACGGCCGTCCTCATGGCGGAGACCCGGACGGCGCGCGGCTGGCGGGCGGTCGCCGGGTCGGTGCGGCGCGTACCCCGCGTCGTCGGCGAGAGCATCGGCCTGCTGCGCGGCTCGAAGGTGCTGCTGGCACTGATCTGCGTCGAGTTGTCCTGGGGCTTCGGCATGGTGACCTTCGAGTCGATGATGCCGATCCGGCTGACCGAGGTGGTCGGCGACGCGGACCGGGCGGCGGCGATCATGGGACCGGTGGCGTCGGCTGCCTGGGGATTCTCGGCGGTGGGCGCCGCCATGGTTCCGCTGCTGTCGCGGCGGATCGGGGTGCCGCTGACAGCGGCGCTGCTGCGCGTGCTCCAAGGCGTGACCGTGGTGGGCATGGCACTGTTCGCGGGCCCGGTTGGGCTGATCGCGGCCTTCTTCGCCACGTACGTCATGCACGGGGCGTCGAACCCCATGCACATGACACTGCTGCACCAACAGGTCACCAGCGCGCACCGGACCACCGTCGCGTCGCTGAACTCGATGGTGTCGCAGCCGGCCGGCTCGATCGGAGGCATCGTGCTGATGGCCATCGCCGGCGCTCTGTCGGTCAGCGCGGCCATGGCGGTCGGCGCGGTCGTGCTGGCACTGGCCGCGCCACTCTACCTGCCGGCCTACCGCGCCGAGCGGGCCCGGAAGGCCGCGACCGTCGACGAAGAGCCGGCCGCCGTCACGTGAGCGTCATCTCCTCACGTGCGGCGGCCGCCGCTCACCGCGCCGGTGGCCGCGGACCGAAGACGGCCGACCCGACCCGCACCATGGTCGCGCCCTCCGCGACCGCGGACTCCAGGTCTCCGCTCATGCCCATGGACAGCACCGGAAGCTCCAGCCCGACGGCGTCCCGGGCCCGGTCGCGCGCCTGCCGCAGCGCGCGGTAGGACGCCCGGACGGCGTCGGCGTCGGGCGACTGCAGCCCCACCGTCATCAGGCCGCGCACCCGCAGCCGGTCGCGCCGGGCCACCGCGGCGACCAGCTCGACCGCCTCGCCCGGCGCGACGCCGAACTTGCTCGTCTCACCGGACGTGTTCACCTGGATCAGCACCTCGAGGGTCCGGTCCAGGGCTTCGAGGCGGCGCTGCAGCCGGTCGGCCAGGTCCGCCCCGTCGACCGACTGCACGCAGCTGACGTATCGCAACACCTGGTTGACCTTGTTCGTCTGCAGGTGCCCGATGAAGTGCCGCTCGCAGGGCAGGGCGGCCAGCGCGGCGTCCTTCTCCGCGAGTTCCTGCACCCGGTTCTCACCGATCAGCCGGGCTCCGGCGGCGATCGCGGCCGCCACCCGCTCGGCCGGCTGGGTCTTCGTCGCCAGCAGCAACCGCACGTCGTCCGGGGACCGCCCGGCAGCCCGGCACGCGTCGTCGACGCGCGCCCGTACCGCGGCGTAGTTGGCGCGGATGTCCGACTCGGCCAGCATCGATCCCCTTCCGTCGCCGTCTCCGACGGCCTCTAGAGTTCCTGCCGTGACGGTACTCGTCGGCTGCATCGTTGCCCTTGGCATGGTGGTGATCGTGCCGCTCGGTCTCCGGCTCCTCGACGACGACGAGCGCCGGCTCAGCCCGGTCGGCCAGGTGTGGCCGTACGCCGGCGCGGCGGGCGCGCTCTCGCTGCTGCTGGAGCGCGGCGCATGGTTCACGGTCGCGCTCGCCGGCTGCTACGCGGCGGTCACGGCGTGGCTGGCGGTCCTCGCCGTGCTCCGGCTGGCGCGCCGCCGCTCGCTGGCGCCGGTCGAGGTGGCCGCCCTGACCGCCATGGTGTCCCCGGCCGTGGCGGCCAGCAGCCTGGTGGCCGAGCGCGGCGGCTGGGAGCTGCTCGGCTTCGGTATGACCGTCCACGCGTTGACCGTCGCGCATTTCCACTACGCCGGCTTCGCCGCGGCCCTGGTGGCCGGGCTGGCCACCGTCGTGAGCGGCCGTCGTCATGCCGGCGTTGCCGCCCTCACGGTGCCGGCCGGTATCGCTCTGGTGTTCGCCGGCTACTTCACCGGCGACGACGTCGAGCTGGCCGGCGCCGTGATCCTGACCGCGGGCATGTGGCTGCTGGCCTGGACGCTCTGGCGAGACATCGCGCCCACCCGCGACCGCGTGACCCGGGCGTTGTTCGGCGTCAGCGCGGCGGTGCTGGTGCTGACCATGCTGCTGGCCCTGAGCTGGGCGGCCGGTCACGTCTGGGCCGCCGTGCCGCACCTGTCGCTCAGCTGGATGGCCGCCACTCACGGCGTCGCCAACGCGCTGGGGTTCGCGCTGTGCGGCCTGCTCGCCTGGCGGCGGGTCCAGCGCGCACCGTCCCACCGGTGATCGACAGGGCGGCGCTACCCCTCCACGGGTATCAAGGTCCTGTCGATCACTCGGGGAGGCGGGTCGGCGTGACCCCGGCAACGAAGCTCATGTCCGGGTAGCGGTCTCCCGCGGGCACGATGCCGTCCAGCAGCTCCAGGTCGGCGGCGTCCAGGGTGACGTCCAGCGCCCCGGCGTTCTCCTCCAGGTAGCGGCGCCGCTTCGTGCCCGGGATGGGCACGACGTCGTCGCCCTGCGCCAGCACCCAGGCCAGCGCCAGCTGGCTGGCGGTGACGCCCTTGCGCTCGGCCAGCTCGCGCACGGCTCGCACCAGCTCGAGGTTCTTCGCGAACGCCTCCCCCTGGAACCGCGGGTTCCGGCGGCGGAAGTCGTCGGCGTCGAAGTCGTCCGGCGACGTGATGGTCCCGGTCAGGAAGCCGCGACCGAGTGGGCTGTACGGCACCAGCCCGATGCCCAGCTCGCGGCAGGTGCCGATGATGTCGCCCTCGACGTCTCGGCTCCACAACGACCACTCCGACTGCAGCGCGGCGATCGGATGGACGGCGTAGGCACGCCGGATCGTCTCGGCGGCGACCTCCGACAGCCCGAGGTAGCGCACCTTGCCGGCCTGGACGAGCTCGGCCATGGCGCCGACGGTGTCCTCGATCGGGGTCTCCGGGTCGGCGCGGTGCAGGTAGTACAGGTCGATGTGGTCGACGCCGAGTCGCCGCAGCGAGGCGTCACAGGCGGCCCGGGCGTAACCGGGACTGCCGTCGAACCCGCGGCGCACCGGGTCGGCGGGATCGCGGATGATGCCGAACTTCGTCGCCAGCACGACTTCGTCGCGGCGGCCGGCGATGGCCCGGCCGACCATTTCCTCGTTGGTGTGCGGGCCATAGACGTCGGCGGTGTCAAGGAACGTCACGCCCAGGTCGAGGGCCCGGTGGATGGTGGCGACGGACTCGTCCTCGTCGCGGGTGCCGTAGAACTCGCTCATGCCCATGCAGCCGAGACCGAGGGCGGAGACGGTGAGACCGGAGCGCCCGAGGGCGCGCTGAGGTAGGGACACGGTGGTACTCCCGGAATGTGAGGGTCGGCGCGGACGGCGTCAGGGCCGCGCGCTGCCGCCGTACTTCGCGATCTTGAAGTCGACCACGTCGAGCGCGACGCGCAGCGCCTCCATGCGCACCCGCACCGCCTCCCGGTGCTTCTTCAGCAGGTCCAGGCGGTCCGGTTCGGTGGCCGGGCCGGCCTCGGCCAGCTCGAAGTACCGCTGGATGTCACGGATGGGCATGTCGGTCTGCCGCAGCCGGGTGATGAACACGACCCGGTCGACGTCGTCCGGGGTGGAGTGCCGGCGCCCGGCGGAGTCGCGCGGGATGTCCAGCAGTCCGATGCGCTCGTAGTAACGCAGTGTGTGCGCGGTGATGCCGGTCCGCTCGGCCACCTCGGAGATGGTCTCGGTGGGGCCGGTGATGGTGGTCTCACGCACGTCGAGGGTGGTCACGTCATCGACGGTAGGGGTTGGAGTGCACTCCAAGTCAAGACGTCCGGCGCTCTTCCGCCGAGAGGTAGCGCTCCTGCTGCCAGCGGACGGCGAGTTGGGTGCGGCTCGCGCAGCGCGTAGCGGCCAGGACCCGCGTGACGTGCTTCTGCGGCGGACGACAGGACGCGAGAACACGCTCCGCGGCCGTGGGTTCCACACCTCTGTATGCGTGGACCGCTCGCGCCCGCGCAAGCAAGCACCGCGATCTTCCACCTTGGGGCCATGGCCGCCGGCACCGCGGCCCCGGCATGGTCGGCGTGATCCTCGGACCGGACCGCCGGGCGAGGTCGACTCGAAGGAGCGAAGGTCATGAACGAGTTCGACGGAAAGGTGGCGCTGGTGACCGGGGCCGCCCGGGGTATCGGCCGGGCCGCGGCCGCGACGCTGGCCGAGGGCGGGGCGGACATCGCGGTGCTCGACATTGCCCGCTGCGACCGCCGCGGAGACGGCGGGTGTGTCGCGTACGTCCGCTTCGATGACGAGAGCCCGCCGGCGGGCCTTGCGCACCAGGTCCGCGGGACGCCTTCGACGTCATGTGGGCATCCGCGTGCTGATCGTCGAGCCGGGTGCCTTCCGCACCTCCTTCGCCGGACCGGCGCTGCGGTCGACCGCGGCCATGCCCGATTACGAGGCGACCGTCGGCAACAGCCGAGCGGCGCTCGCCGCCATGGACGGCGTTCAGCCGGGTGACCCCGACAAGGCCGCGGCGGCGACGCTCGCGGCACTGCGGCTACCGGCGCCGCCGCTGCGGCTGGCGCTCGGCGACGACGCGGTGGCCGGGATCCGCGCCCAGCTCGCCGCCGTCGCCGACGATCTCGACCGGACCCATCGGCTCGGCACCGGTGCGGCGACAGCTCACTCGGTGCCGAACATCTGCGTCCAGCGCAGGCCGCCGTCGCCATCGGCCACGCCCACCCCGATGGCCTGGGAGTCGCAGTTCAGGATGTTGGCCCGGTGACCCTCGCTGTTCATCCAGCCGTCGACGACGTCCGCCGCCGTCGCGTACCCCATCGCGATGTTCTCCCCGGACCAGCGCTCGTAGCCGGCCTGCTCCGCCCGGTCGCCCGGGCCCGCGCCGTCCGGGCTGGTGTGGTCGAAGTAGTCGCGTTCGACCATGTCCTCGCTGTGCAGCTGGGCCGCCTCGGTCAGCCGGTCGTCGGGTCGCAGGGCCGGGCAGCCGTGGTCGGCACGCACATCGTTGGTCAGCTCGACGACCTCGCCGGCGAGCGAAGGTTCCGGCTCGTCGACCTCCTCGTCCGGCTCCGGTTCGTCCGGCTCCGGGTCCGCGGGCTCGGTCGGCTCGTCCGGGGGTGCGGCCGTCTGTTCCGGTTCAGCGGTGGTGGGTTCGGCCGTCGGTTCCGGAGCTGCCGTCGTCTCCACGGGCTCGGCGGACGGCGTGGGCTCGGCGGTGTGCGTCGGCTCGGCCGGTGCTGCCGATGGGGACGGCGTGGTGTCGTGCGGCGTGGGCGACGACTCGGTCCCCGGCCGCGGCTCGATGGTCGACAGCTCGCGGACCGCACTCGGTTCGTCGTCGGCGCACCCGGCAAGCGCGAGGCAGACCACGGCCACGACGACGGCCGGCCTCGCCCGCATGCGCTCTCCTCCCGCAGGACAACGCAGGACATCGTGCCCGGGCTCGTCCGGTCGAAACCTCCCGGACCGAGGCGGTCAGAGTGTGCTCAGCCAGGCCCAGACGATGCGGCCGGCGCGGTCCAGCTGGGCCGGGTCGACGACGGCGGGCACGTCGCCGGGCGAGTGGTAGCCGTCGTACGGGATGCTGCCGAGCCGCGCCGACGGGAGGTCCACCTTCTCGAACGACCAGTGGTCGCTGGCGCGGTTCTCACAGGTCTGCACCGGGACGTCGACCGTGCCGGCGGCGGCGACGAGGGCGTCGCGCAACGCGGTGGTGCCGCGGCCGCCGGTGCACACCGGCACGTGATCGGCGGGCACGCCGACGCGGTCCAGCGACACCATGCCGGCCAGCGCGGCCGCCTGCGCCGCCGGCAGCTCGCGCACATAGTGCTGGGAGCCGAAGTGGTGAAGGTCGTCGCCCTCGCCCCGGGGTTCCTCGGCGCCGAACGCGATGAACCGCACCGGAACGCCGGGCGGTTGCGCGGCTGCCAGCCGGGCGAGTTCGAGGACGACGGCGACGCCGGAGGCGTTGTCCTCGGCGCCGGGCGCCTGCGGGACGGTGTCGAGGTGCGCACCGACGACGACGTGCGGCTGCGCCGGGTCGAACCCGGGTGAGTCGGCGATGACGTTGGTGGACGTCCCGGCATCGACCGGCACGCCCCAGGAGTTCCCGGCCGGCACCTCGAACGGGTCGGTGCTCACCTGATAGCCCAGGGCGGTGAACCGGTCGACGACGAAGCTCGCGGCCTGGTGGAACGCGGGCGACGTGCCCTCCCGCGGGCCGATGCTGCCGGCCAGGTGCTCGATGTCGGCCAACGCGGCGGCCGGATCGAACACGGCCGGCGTGGGGGTGGGCGTGGGACTCGGGGTCGGCGTCGCGGTGGCCGTCGGCGTCTCAGGTGCCGGCGACGACGCGGACGGCGGGTCCGCCGGAGCCGAGGTCTGCGTGCCGGACTCGCCGTCGGACCCGCCGCACGCGGACGCCGTCAGGGCGGCGGCTGCGGCGACCGCCACGGGCCACCGGGAGGGGTACCTGGCCACTCTGCATGGTACGTCGGTCAGTCGTCGCAGAGCCGCTCGCCGGGCACCGTGGGGACGTGCCCGGCGCCGTCGCGGACCAGCCGTTCGAGCGCGGCGACCAGCCGGTCGACGTCACCGGCCCGGGAGCCGAGCCCGAAGCTGGCCCGCAGTGCACCGTCCGGCCGGCCCAGCCGGGCCAGCAAGGGGTGTGCGCAGAAGCGGCCGTCGCGCACCCCGATGCCGTGCTCGGCGGAGAGGTAGGCCGCGACGTGGGCGGCGTCCCAGCCGTCGACGGAGAACGCCACGACACCGATGACCGATGCGCTGTCCGGCCAGATGCGGTGCAGCCGCACACCGTCGATGCGTGACAGTCCCGCGATCAGCCGCCGGCGCAGCGCGGATTCGTGCTGCTCGACGACACCTTCCGGCAGCGCCTCGATGACCTGGCAGGCGCGCGCCAGCGCGGCGGCACCGACGACGTTCGGGGACCCCGCCTCGTGCCTGGCCGGTGCCGGGCCCCAGCGGGTCTCCTCGACGCTGACCTCGCGGACGGCGCCGCCACCGGCCAGGTAGGGCTCGCCGGCGTCGAGCCAGTCCCGCCGCCCGACCAGCACACCGGCCCCGAACGGCGCATACAGCTTGTGTCCCGAGAACGCGACGTAGTCCACCTGCGAGGCCACCAGGTCGATGCGGCGGTGCGGGGCGAGCTGGGCGGCGTCGACACAGATGCGCGCGCCGTTACGGTGCGCCAGCCTGGCGAGCAGGCCCAGCGGGAGCTGCTCACCCGTGACGTTCGACGCCCCGGTGACCGCCAACAGCGCGGCCGGCCGGCGCGCCAGCTCTGCCTCCAGTCGGGCCAGCGTCCGTTCCAGGGTGGGCGCGGCCTCGACCACGCGGTGCGCGCCACGCTGCCAGGGCAGCAGGTTGGCGTGGTGCTCGACGTCCAGCACCACCACCTCACCCGGCACGCAGCCGGCCAGCAGGTTCAGCGAATCGGTGGTGTTGCGGGTGAACACGACGACGTCGTCCGGCCGGGCGCCGACGAAGCGGGCGACGGTCTCCCGCGCGTCCTCGTACAGCCGGGTGGACAGCTGCGAGGCGTACCCGGCGCCACGGTGCACGCTCGCGTAGAACGGCAGGATCTCCGTGACATGGTCGGCCACTGCCTGCAGCGCGGGTGCGCTGGCGGCGTAGTCGAGGTTGACGTACCTGCATTCGCCACCGCCGGCCAACGGCGCCCGAAGGTCCGCTCCGACCACGGGAAGCAACGGCTGCCGCGGTGCCCTGACGAGCTCCGGCGGGACGGCTGGCGACCCCGGCGCCGTCCTCGACGGGACGGTGG
The DNA here is from genome assembly GCF_000515395.1 of Jiangella gansuensis DSM 44835. Classification (NCBI taxonomy): domain Bacteria; kingdom Bacillati; phylum Actinomycetota; class Actinomycetes; order Jiangellales; family Jiangellaceae; genus Jiangella; species Jiangella gansuensis. The sequence continues at coordinate 5,357,054 of NZ_KI911782.1, forward strand.
CGGCGCTGGTACAGGGAAGGTCGGTGACGGTCACAGAGCACTCCTCGCTGGTCGAGGGGCCCGATGCCGGGCCCGCGCTTGCCGCCTCAGGACCGAGGGCGGCCGGGTCGTCACCCGGGGCACCCCACCGCGGAGGAGGGTTGCCGGCCAGCTAGCCGGGGCTTGACGCTGGCGCTCATGACCTTGGCGGTGAGCATAACCGCCCTCGGACGATCAGTCCATGATTCGAACGTCTTCGTCCCGCTATGCGAGATTCCTGTGGCCGATTCGACCTGGCCGCTTTGCAATGGACACCAATACGCACCACCGGCCGACACTCGACCTCAGCCGCGCCGCCCAGACGGCGATGGCGGGTGGCTTAGTGGTGCCAGGACGCCACCAAACCGCCCGCCATGGTGAGCCGCTCGGCGGCTGCCGGCGAGGCGTCACGGACCGGTGCCTACAGGTGCTCATTGCAGAGCGGCCCGGAGACCTACCCCAGCCAGGGCGGGAACGCGCGGGTCGGGTTCGCCCCCGCCGGGAGCAACCCGGCAGAATGCGTCTGACGCCCGCACGAGAGAGTGGAACAACCCCTGTGACGAACACGGTCCAACTGTCGGTCGAGCAGCGCATCGCCGACGAGCTCGGCGTCCGCGAACACCAGGTCCTGGCCACGGTGGCGCTGCTCGACGAAGGCGCCACCGTCCCATTCATCGCCCGGTACCGCAAGGAGAAGACCGGCGCGCTCGACGACGCCCAGCTACGCACGCTGGAAGAGCGGCTGCGCTACTTGCGCGAGCTGGAGGAGCGGCGGACCGCGATCCTCGACTCCATCCGCGAGCAGGGGAAGCTCGACCCCCAGCTCGAGGCGCAGATCATGGCCGCGGACTCCAAGGCCCGGCTCGAGGACATCTACCTGCCGTACAAGCCGAAGCGGCGCACCAAGGCGCAGATCGCCCGCGAGGCCGGGCTGGAGCCGCTGGCGGACGGGTTGCTCGCCGACCCCACTCTGGACCCGCAGGAGACCGCCGCCGCGTACCTGAACGCCGAGGCCGGGGTCGAGGACGCTGCCGCGGCACTCGCCGGCGCCCGGGCCATCCTGGTCGAGCGGTTCACCGAGGACGCCGACCTCATCGGCTCGCTGCGCGAGAAGGTGTGGTCCACCGGCCGCATGGTCGCGAAGGTCCGTGAGGGCAAGGAGCAGGCCGGTGCGAAGTTCGCCGACTACTTCGACGTCGCCGAGCCGCTGACCGCCCTGCCGTCGCACCGGGTGCTGGCGATGTTCCGGGGTGAGAAGGAGGAGATCCTCGACCTCACCGTCGACCCCGCCGCCTCCGACGACGACGCCGCCACACCCGGCCCCACCCCGTACGAGGCCGAGATCGCGGCCCGCTTCGGCATCGTGAACGAGGGCCGGCCGGCCGACCGCTGGCTGGGTGAGACGGTCCGCTGGGCCTGGCGCACCCGGATCATGCTCCGCCTCGACCTCGACCTGCGGATGCGGCTGCGCGAGGCGGCCGAGGAGGAGGCCATCCGGGTCTTCGCCACCAACCTGCGTGATCTCCTGCTGGCCGCGCCCGCCGGCACCCGCGCCACGCTGGGCCTCGATCCGGGGTACCGCACCGGCGTCAAGGTCGCCGTCGTCGACGCCACCGGCAAGGTCGTCGCCACCGACACCATCTACCCGCACCAGCCGCGCGACCGGTGGGCGGAATCGCTGGCCACACTCGACCGGCTGGTCACCCAGCACGGCGTCGAACTGGTGGCCATCGGCAACGGCACCGCCTCGCGCGAGACCGACAAGCTCGCCGCCGAGCTGGTCAGCCGCCACCCCGGCGTCACCAAGGTGATGGTCTCGGAGGCCGGCGCGTCGGTGTACTCCGCGTCGGCGTTCGCCTCACAGGAACTGCCCGACCTGGACGTCTCGCTGCGCGGCGCCGTCTCCATCGCCCGCCGGCTGCAGGACCCGCTGGCCGAGCTGGTGAAGATCGATCCGAAGTCGATCGGCGTCGGCCAGTACCAGCACGACCTGCCCGACCTGTCGCTCTCCCGGTCGCTGGACGCTGTGGTCGAAGACTGCGTGAACGCCGTGGGCGTCGACCTCAACACCGCGTCGACGCCGCTGCTGACCCGGGTGTCCGGCATCACCCCCGGGCTGGCCGACAACATCGTCGCGCACCGCGAGGCGAACGGCCCGTTCCGGTCCCGCACGGCCCTGAAGGAGGTGCCACGGCTGGGCCCGAAGGCGTTCGAGCAGTGTGCCGGCTTCCTGCGCATCCGCGGCGGCGACGACCCCCTCGACTCCTCCAGCGTCCACCCCGAGGCGTACCCGCTGGTGCGGCGCATCGTCGAACGCTCCGGGCGCGACCTCACCGGCCTGCTCGGCGACACCCGGATGCTGCGGGAGTTCCGGCCCAGTGACTTCGCCGACGACACCTTCGGCCTGCCCACCGTCACCGACGTGCTGAAGGAACTGGAGAAGCCCGGCCGCGACCCGCGCCCGTCGTTCAAGACCGCCACGTTCAGCGATGGCGTGGAGAAGATCACCGACCTGACGCCCGGCATGGTGCTGGAGGGCGTGGTCACCAACGTCGCCGGCTTCGGGGCGTTCGTCGACATCGGCGTGCACCAGGACGGTCTCGTGCACGTGTCCGCGATGTCACGGCGGTTCGTGTCCGACCCGCGTGAGGTGGTCAAGCCTGGCGACGTCGTCCGGGTCAAGGTGCTCGACGTCGACGTCGACCGTAAGCGGATCTCGCTGACGCTGAGGCTCGACGACGACGTCACACCCGGCGGACGGCGCTCGCCTGCGGCCGACGACGGCGGACGCGGCCCGGCCGGCGGCGGGCGCGGCGGTGACCGGCGAGGCGGTGGCGGTGGCCGCGGCGGTGACCGGCGAGGCGGCCGCGCACCACGCGACGGACGCGGTGGCCAGGCCGCGCCGGGCGGCGCCATCGCCGATGCGTTCCGGCGCGCCGGCTACGGCAAGTGAGTCTTCGCTGACGGACGGGGAGCGGGCCGTCTCAATACTGGTTGGGCAACTCGAGGAAGAGCGCGAGGATAGCCTCGACCTCGGCCAGGTCGGTGGGGTTGATCTCGGCGAGAAATCGGATGAGCCGCTTCGTCGACACTGTCCTGATCTGCTCGACCTGTACGTAGGACGCTTCTGCGAGGGTGCCGACGATCTCGACGCGTGTCGGGTACGGGCGCTTGGCCGTGGTGATCGGCAGCACCGTGACCAGTTGCGATCCCGAGAACGTGTCCCCGCTGATGACCAGTAGCGGGCGCCGATAGGTCTGCTCATGACCAATCGGGTTGCCGAGATCGCCGCTCCAGATCTGGCCGCGGCGTGGATTCACGGCTCGATGCCGTCGGTCAAGGTCTCCGCGAAGACCTCGGCCTCGGCTGCGAGGTCCGCGCGAGCCTCAGGCGTGGTCATGGTGCGTTCGACCTCGGCCCAGAACTTCTCCCGCCGCGCAGCCACTAGGTCACGACGAACGAGGTCAGTGACGTATGCCGACAGCGATGTTCCCTGATCCTTCGCCCGCCGACGAGCCGCGTCTGCGAGGTCGTCCGGCATGCGCGCCTGAATAAGCACTGTCATACCTACACCATAGTCAGGATGACGTCATCGACACATACACAACCACATGCACTCAGACATACCGTGGAGCGTTTGGTGTCAGAGGCCGGTACCTAGCCGGGGCTCGAACGCGGACACCCAGAACACCCGGTGGCCGGCGTCGTAATCGTGGATCAGTGCGGCGCTGCCGGGGCGTAGCTCGTCGGAGCCGCGCTGGCGCACCTCGATGACGAGCAATGCACCGTCGGCGCCGGTGACCTCGGCCTGCCCGGTGTCCGGTCCGACCCGGGCGGACCGGACGACGCACACGTTGCCGACCAGGTCCGCCGGGTCGTGGACCGGGCCACGACGCAACGCCCGGCGGATCGGAACCGCCAGCGCGGCGGTCCCAGCCCAGGCCAGCGCGACCGCTGCGAGCAGGATGCCCATGGACGCGGCGAGACTCGGCGGCGGGTCGGCCGGCTCGTCGACCACCGCGGCCGTCGCGACGAGGCTGACGATCCACGCCACCGCGATCAGCAGCGACACGACCAGGCTCAGCGGCAGCCCACCGAGCCCGACCGCGGAGCGCAAACCGACACCGTCGACGGCGGGCCGTTCGAGCACGGTGCCGGACACCATGACCAACAGCCAGTAGACGAGCACCGCCAGCATCAGGAACGTGAACGGCAGCACCGGAAGCGTCATCGCGGCGTCGAACACCTCGTTCACCGGTACCGCACTGCCCTTCCGCCCCCGAAACGAAATGTCCACCTTCAGGGTTCGTCCGCGCAGGTGGTCGAAGAGTTGATCGTACCGTCGGCGACGGGGTGCGCACCGTGTTTTTCCGGCGTCGTCCTAGGCTCACACCGTGCGCGCCATGGTGTACGAGAAATTCCGCGAGCGGCCCATGGTTCGCGGGGTGCCCAGCCCGTCCTGCCCACCGGCGGGGGCGATCATCCGGGTCCAGGCCACGGGCCTGTGCCGCAGCGACTGGCACGCGTGGATGGGTCACGACGACGACGTCACCGTCCCGCACGTGCCCGGGCACGAGCTGGCCGGCACGCTCGCCGAGGTCGGCCCGGAGGTCACCGGCTGGCGCATCGGCGACCGTGTCACCACGCCGTTCGTGTGCGCCTGCGGCAGCTGCGAGCGCTGCCGGGCCGGCGACCACCAGGTGTGCGACCGGCAGACCCAGCCGGGCTTCACGCACTGGGGCTCGTTCGCCGAGCTGGTCGCGATCGAGCACGCCGAGGTCAACCTCGTCCGGGTACCCGACGGCGTCGACATCGCCACCGCGGCGAGCCTGGGCTGCCGGTTCGCCACCGCGTACCGGGCGGTCGTGGCGCAGGGCCGGGTCCACGACGGCGCCTGGGTCGCTGTGCACGGCTGCGGTGGTCTCGGCCTGTCCGCGGTCATGATCGCCGCGGCGCGAGGTGCGCAGGTGGTCGCCGTCGATGTCACGGGCCCGGCGCTGGAGCTGGCCCGCCGGGCCGGCGCCACCGTCGTCGTCGACGGGTCCGCCGAGCCCGACGTCGCCGCCGCGGTCCGCGATGCCACCGGCGGCGGAGCGCACGTGTCCATCGATGCCCTGGGCTGCACCACCACGTTCCAGAACTCCCTACGCGGGCTGCGCAAGCGCGGCCGGCACGTGCAGGCCGGGCTGCTGCTGGCCGAGCACGCCACCCAGGCCGTGGCCATGGGCCCGGTCGTGGCGAACGAGTTGGAGATCCTCGGCAGCCACGGCATGGCAGCACACGACTACCCGCCGATGCTCGCGGAGATCGCGGCCGGGACGCTGCGGCCGGAGCTGCTCATCGGCCGCGAGCTGACGCTGGAGGACGGCGTGGACGCACTGCTGGCCATGTCGCACGGCTCACCCGCGGGCGTCACGATCCTGCGCCCGTAGCCTGCCGCCTGCCGCCTGCCGCCTGCCGCCTGCCGCCTGCCGCGAAATGATCACGTGGACCATGGGTGCTCCCGCTCCACCAGGAATGCTTGCCTGCCGGAGCGGGAGAACGCCTGGTGGTGTCCGCGAACCCCTTACCGTGACCGATCCGAGGTGATATGACTGATGGCATGACTCTGCGACGAGGCCCCGTCATGGCTGTGCTGGTGTCCCTGGCCGCGGTTCTGACCGGCAGCACGGCGGCGGCCACCATGTCGCCCGTGTCTCCGACGGCGGAACCCGAACAGGTACCGGTGGCGATGCCGGAACCCACCATCGCCCAGGGTCTCGGGTTCGACACCTGCACGGCGCCCTCGGTCGCCGCCCTGCAGGCCTGGTGGGGCACCTCGCCGTACGAGACGGTGAACATCTACTTCGGCGGGCTCAACCGGGGCTGCCGGCAGCCCAACCTCACCCCGGAATGGGTTCAGTCGGTCACCGGCATCGGCTGGGGCCTCCTGCCCACCTACATGGGTCACCAGCCCAGCTGCATGCTCGGCAACAAGCCGCACCGCTTCACCGAGGCCAACGCCAGCTCCATCGGAACGTCCGACGCCGAGGACGCTGTCGCGCAGGCGCAGGCCCTCGGGCTACTCTCGGGCAGCGCCCTCTACGCCGACGTCGAGCACTACGACCGCACCGACTCCTCGTGCGTCAACGCGGTGCGCAACTACGTGTCCGCGTGGGTGCGCACGCTGCACGCGGCCGAGTACCGCGCCGGTGTCTACGTACACCAGAACTCGGGGCTGATCGACCTCTCCGCCGTCTACGACTCACCCGACCACGCCCGCCCGGACGCCGTCTGGATGGCCCGTTGGGATGGCAACCCAGCGCTGACGGGCTGGCCCACCGCACCGGACAGCCAGTGGTCGAATCATCAGCGGGCCAAGCAGTACCTGGGCGACCACGACGAGACGTGGGGCGGCGTCACCATCAACATCGACAGCGACTCCCTGGACGCGCCCATCGCCACGGTTGCAGGTCGGTAACGTCTGCGAATCCGCACGTCAACCGCCCGTTCCCCGGAGCACACTCAAGGAGGTAGGGACGGGGGGTCGGCCATGAGACGCTGGACGCGCAGCTTCACCCGGGCGGCCGGCGTCGTCATCGGATCGGCGACGCTCGTGGTCGCCGCACTCACGGCGCCGGCCAGCGGCTACCCGGCCACCCCTGGCATCTACCCGCCGGGGTCGTCGGCCACCATGACCACCGGGCGCGGCTTCGACACCTGCACGGCACCGTCGCTGGCGGCGCTGCGGGCCTGGCTGGCGTCGCCGTTCCGCACCGTCAACATCTACTTCGGTGGCGTGAACCGCGGCTGCGCGCAGCCGAACCTCACCGCGGCGTGGGTCCGGGACGCCACCTCGATGGGCTGGCGCCTGCTGCCCACGTATTTCGGCCGGCAGCCGTTCTGTATGGTCGGCAACAAACCACATCGCTACACCGCAGCCGACGCCGGCTCGTTCGGCACCTCCGACGGCCAGGACGCGGTGGCCCGGGCTCGCGCTTTGGGGCTGCTGCCGGGCAGCGCCCTGTATGCCGACGTCGAACACTACGACCGCTCCAACACGTCCTGCGTACTGGCGGTGCGGCGGTACGTGTCGGCGTGGACGCTGGCCGTGCATGCCGCGGGCTATCTGGCCGGCGTGTACGTGCACCAAGACTCGGGTCTGGTCGACCTCGCCGCCACGTACAACTCGGCGAGCTATGCCCGGCCGGATGCGGTGTGGATGGCTCGCTGGGACGGCAACCCCGCGTTGACCGGCTGGCCCACTGCGTCGAACAGCGCGTGGGCCGGACACCAGCGGGCCAAGCAGTACCTGGGCGACCACAACGAGACGTGGGGCGGCGTCACCATCAACATCGACAGCGACTCCCTGGACGCGCCGGTCGCCACCGTCGCCCGCGGGTTCCGGGTGACCAGCACGGTCGGGCTGGCCACCCGCAGCGGACCGTCGGCGACGTACCCGCAGGTGGGCCGGCGCGACCCGGGCAGCACGCTGGCGGTCGTCTGCCAAGGGCTCGGTCAGCGGGTCGGCACCACGTCGGTGTGGGACCGATTGTCCGACGGCTCCTGGGTCACCGACCTCTACGTCTCCACCCCGTCGAAGACGACGTTCTCGGGCGGGCTGCCGCGTTGCACATACCCGGGCCAGGTGACGAGCGCGACAGCGCTGACCGCGCGCACTGGACCGGGCACGTCGTACCCGGCCACCGGCGCCGCCTTGCCGCCCGGCGCGCTGGCGTGGGTGATGTGCCAGGCACTCGGCTCGCCGGTCGGCACCAGCCGGGTGTGGAACCGGCTGCACGACGGGCGCTGGGTCAGCGACTACTACGTGTCGAACCGTTCGGCGTCCACATGGAGCACACCGGTCCCACGGTGTCCCTGACCGGCGACGACGCCGAAAACCCGTTGCCGGCCCACCGGTGGTGCCGTAGCGTCCTGGAGCCATGGCGGCCCTGCGCGAGATCGTGATCGACTGCCGGCACGCACCGAGCCTGGCCCGATTCTGGGCGGCGGCGCTCGACGACTATGACGTCCTGCCCTACGACGACGCCGAGATCGCCCGGCTCGCGGCGCTCGGCCTCACCCCGGAGACCGACCCGACGGTGGCCGTCGGCGGTTCCGGCCCGACGCTGTTCTTCCAGCAGGTACCCGAGCCGAAAACCACCAAGAACCGCATCCACCTCGACATCGAGGCGGTCGACCGCGACACGGAGGTCCGGCGGCTGGAGGCGCTCGGCGCGACGGTCCACCGCCGGTTGGAGCGGTGGACCGTCATGCTCGACCCCGAGGGCAACGAGTTCTGCGTCGCTTCTCCCGACTGAACCGAGCCCAGCTCAGTCCACAGCGACGGCTGCGGCCGCTGCCCTCCCCCGGACGGCGCGCCAGCCCGGCAGCAAGGATGCCGCCAGCGTGAGCACCAGCGCGGCACCGACCACCCCCAGGTAGATCAGCGGCGAGCCCGACGGCGTCAGGGAATCGGTCCGGGCCAGGCTGAACGGCACCAGCGTCGCGAGGGACGCCACCGTCCCCAGCACGACCCCCACACTCGCGACCAGCAGCCCTTCCAGGCTCACCATCCGCAGTACTTGGGCGCGGGTGGCTCCGGTGAGCCGCTGTAGGCCGAACTCGCGACGGCGTGCCCCTGTGCTGGACGACAGCGTGTTGATCACGGAGATGGCCGCGTACGCGCCGATCATGGCCAGGATCGTGTAGTTGGCGAAGGCCTGCGTCTGCTGCTGCTCGCCGTGTGCCTCGAACAGCGCGTCCCAGTCGTCGACCGTGAGGCCCGGCTCGGCCGCGGCCAGCTCGGTCAAGGCGCCGACGACGGCGTCCGGGTCACCTCCGGCGGCCACCAGCACTTCGTGGACCGCGCCGTCCGTCGTGTGCGGCGCCAGCACGTCGGCCGGGAGCAGCAGGCTGTCGTAGTCGTCGGCGGCGTCGAACGTGGCGGCGACAGCGACGTCCAGGGCGCTGCCGTCGCCGAGCCGCAGCGTCATCGTGTCGCCGATGCCGACACCCAAGCCGGCCGCGTGGTCGGCAGCCAGCGCCACGGCCTCGCCGCGCAGGTCGCTCAGGTCGCCGTCGACGGTGGCGACGGCGGTGGTGGCGGCCGCGCCCGCAGGCGTCACGCCTCGAAGGGTCCAGCCTTCTTCACTCTGCGAGCTGTCGCGCGGGCTCTCGACGAACCCGGTGCTGCGAACGTGCGCCGAGGCGCCGGCGACTCCTGGGAGGGCGGTGATCCGCTCCACCAGGTCAGGGTCGGCCGGGTCCGCCGAGGTGACGACGGCGTCGGCGACCAAGCCGTCGGCGAAGGCCTCGCGGGTCGCGGCGTTCTCGGTCGACTGCTGGTACAGCATGCCGGTCGCGATCCCGGTGAGCAGGACGACCGGGGTGACGACGGCGGCCGTCCGGCCGACGCGAGCCCGGGTGTTCAGCACCGCCAGGTGACCGGCCGTTCCGGTGACCGCTCGCAGCGGCCACTGCAGCACCGCCGTGACGGCTCGCGTCAGCATAGGGCTGAGCAGCGCCAGCCCGATGGCCCACAGCAGGACGGCGGGGCCGGCGGTGCTCGCCGTCAACGGCCCGCTCATCACCGTGATCGTGACCACGCCGAGCGCGGTGCCGCCTGCGAGCGCCAACAGCGCGAAGAACACGCGCCACCGGCTCATACGCGCGCGATCCAGGCTGACCTCGGCCAGCGCCTCGGCCGGCCGGACGGTGCCCGCGCGCCGACCGGCCACCAGAGCCGCGCTGACTGCGGCGAGGGTGGCCGCACCAACGGCCGTCACCAACGGGATCCATCCCTGCCGGAACTCCACGCGCCCGGAAACCACTCCGGCGTCGGCCATGCGGTCGAACAGGAACTCGCCGAGCCAGCTGCCGGGCACCACGGCCAGCGCGGTGGCGATCAGCGACAGCACCAGCGTCTCGCCCACCACCATCCGGCGCAGCTGGACCGGCGTCGCGCCGACCGCGCGCAGCAGCGCCAGCTCGCGGCCGCGCTGCTGTATCGAAAGCGCCATCATCGAGGCGACGCCGAACATCGAGACGACGATCGCGAACCCACCGAACGCACCCGCCAGAGCGATCAGGTCCTCACTGCTGGCGCTGGCCTCGGGGAGCTCCGCGACGCCGCGGTCGTCGCCGGCGAGCGTCGTCGTCGCGGTGCCGTCCAGGACGTGACTGACCCGGTCGTCGAGAGACTGGGCGTCGACGCCCGGTTCGGTCGTGACCGCGATGACGTCGACGGTGCCGGCCGGGGCCGGGTCGTCCAGGACGAGCCCTTCGGCGTTGCGCACCCCGTCGACGGCCGCGACCGAGCCGACCAGGTCAGCGTCGACCCGGACCCGCTCGGTCAGCACCGCCGACTCCTCCGACCCGGGAATGTCGTACCGCTGGTCACCGGCGACGACGACGTCGGCACCGGCCAGTTCCTGAGGTGGCACCGCGGTGCGGATGCCGGTCTCCATCAGGCCACCGCAAGCCATCACGATGGCGGCGCCGAGGAACATCGCGACGAACGCCGCGGTGAAGGTGCCGGCGCGGTGCCGCAGGGTGTGGGCGGCCAGCCGAATCATCGAGCCACCGCCTGGAATGTCGGGTGCACCGGAACTCCCTCGTCGGTCGCGCGGGATGCGCGAGATCGAAACCGACGCTACGGAGCCAGGGCGGCCGGTCCCATGGCGCTGACCGGCGAGTGCGCGGTGGGGACAGCCCCAGGGGTCAGGCGTTGCGGGCGTCCCATTCCGGCCGGAGAATGCTCATGAGCAGGGCGTCGTAGCGCTGGCCGTCCCACACCAGCGCGTCCCGCAGCCGCCCCTCGAGCACGAAGCCGCACTTCTCGTACGCCCGCTGACCACGCTCGTTGAGCGAATACACCTCGAGCCCGACCCGGTGCACGCGGACCTCCTCGAACAGGTACCGCAGGATCAGCCCGATAGCCTCGGGGCCGAGGCCGCGGCCCTGGTACTTCGCGACCAGGTCGATCCGGAACCCCGCGGACTCGTTGTCCGCGTCGGTCTCGTTGACGCTCAGTCCGCCCGCGTACTCGCCCGTCTCGACGTCCTCGATGGCGAAGTCGAGCCGGTCGTCCTGGTCGGCCCGGGTGGCGCAGAAGCGCTCGATCTGTTCGAGCGTGAAGGTCTGGTGCGTGCCGGTGAGCCGGTTGGACTCGGGGTCCTGCAGGGACGCGAAGACGGCAGCGGCGTGCCTGGGCTCCAGTGGGACGAGTCGGATGCGGTCTGCGGTGAGAGTCGGCGTGGTGGCGAGCGCAGCGGCGTTGATCACGCGAACTGTCTACCCGGGCCCGGATCGTGCCGGCAACGGGTTTACCGGGTTGCCCGGCCACCCCCAGGATTCCTTCCGCGCCACAAGGCAAGCATTCGTGGTGGAGCGTGAGGACCCATGCCGGACGTGATCATTTCGAGGGTGGACGACGGGGTGAGGCGCGCAGGTGGGCGTGAGACAATGACGCGCGGTTCCACGCACGGCGAAGGCCCCTCGGAGTAAGGGTCCGAGGGGCCTTCTCAGACGACCGGAACCATCCATGCCGGCTGCCCGGCCGGATGTTCACCGCGCCCGATGTCACGGCTAGGGCGACGAAGCACACGATCAGCTCGCGGCTTCAGGGCTCTTCCGGTCTGCCGCACGGCTCCGTCAGTCACCCCGCGCATCGGACGCGGTCACCGGGTGGTCCCGGCGCGGTGAGCTGCCGTTCTCCGGACGGCCCGTCCTCGGCTCTCTCGACGCCTTCGACCAGGTCACCCTGGTTTCGAGCTTCGAATCGCCGGGGACGATGGAGCATTTCTAGTCCTCACCGGCAACCCGCACAAGAGGATCCGGGGAAGAAAATCCGGGTCCGGCGGAACCCACAGGACTGTCCACAGCCCGGCAGGCGTGGACGCTGCTGTTACGCACACCCCTGTGCACAGAATCTGTGGACAACCGTGCGCCGAGGACCGGCTCAGCGCCGGTTCAGCACCCGGGTCACCGCGGCCACGACGGTGGTGGCGAGCACCGCACCGGCGAAGACGAGCCCGTAGGCCACGATCAGATCGGGCCCGCGCGGGTCCCAGGCGGCGTCCTGGCCGAGACTCAGCAGCGGGATCAGCAGGTCCAGTGCGTAACCGAACGGGTTGAACGTGGGGTGGACGTTCACCTCGACCGGGTCGAGTTCCTTGTTCCAGAAGTACCCGGTGCCGAAGAGCAGGAGCCCGGCGAACCACACCGCCGCCAGGCCGGGACGGTAGCCGTACCCGACGGTGGAGTCCTGGAGATATCCCCAGGCCTTCATGAGCCACTGCCCCAACGACGCCGAGCCCAGCAGGTCGCGCCGGTGCCGCAACCGGGCCAGCATCACCGAGCGCGCCGCGGCGTCGTCGCCGGCGCGCCGGTAGTGCGCCGCGAGCTGTTCGTACACCTGGTGCTGGTAGCCGGTCGGGTCGCGGCGCAGCCACGCCAGCGCGGTCTCGACGTCGGCGTCGCCGGGGTCGTCGAACGTCAGGCCGGACAGCATCACCATGGTGGTGTCGGTGGGGTCCATGACCAGCGTGCGGATCTCCGAGTCGCGCAGGTCGACGGCGATCTCACCGGCGGGCAGTTCCACCGTGCCGGCCTGCATCTCGGACAGGTCCACGACGGCCGGCCGGCCCGGGTTGGCCGTGCCGACGATGCTCAGCCCGTTCATCATCACCCGCCGGGCGACGACGGATTCGTGCAGGGTCACCAGCGGCTTCACCTCGTCGGCCGCGCCGTCGCCGGGGTGCTCGACGGCACCCGGCCGCAGCGTGACCCCCTCCCACGAGATCTCGCCGAGGTGGGCGCGGTCCAGGCGGACGTCGCCGACGATGTCGAGCGCACCGCCGTCGTCGCCGGACCCGAACTCCACCGACCCGGCAACCCGCAGGTTGAGCGCGTACACGGCTGTCCGGCCGGGGTTCGTGAAGCGGTTGGCGCCGCGCACGACCAGCCGGCCCGTGAGCACGGCCTCGGCGAGAGAGAACTGCCCGTCCAGGGTGAGGTCGCGACATTCGACGTTGCCCTCGACCCGCAGCCCGGCCGCGGCGATGACCTGGTCGACCGGCGCCCGGCCGTCCACCCGGCTGCCGACCGTGCCGTGCAACGACGTCATGACGACGCCGAACCCGACCTCGGCCCGGCGCAGGGACAACCCGCCGGTGAGTTCGGCCTCGCGGACGACGAACAGGCCGCCGACCGTCACCTGAGCGGCGTCGACGGCGATGCGCCCCGGATGGCGGTAGGTGCCGGCGTCGACGAGCAGGTCACCGCCGATCCGTGAGCGGGCCACGATGACGGCACCGTCGACGTCGAGCCGGGTCAGCCGGACCACGCCGCACGTGATGTCGGGGACCAGCAGCGCCGTCGGGCCGGGCGAGTCGATGCGCGCGTCGCGCATGCTCAGCCCGGCGGCGAACGTGGAACCGGTCAGCCGCAGCGCGCCGTGGAAGACGCCGCCGTCGACCAGGAACTCGTCGGACATGGTCTGGATCGCGCTGAACACGATCGGCCCGTCGGTGGATCCGACCCCGTGCCCGGCCAGCACCGCGTCGTTCAGGACGAACCGGCGGCGCACGTGCGCCTGGTCGAACGAGACCGCGCCCTCGATGCGGGCGCTCTCAATCGAGACCTTGCCGCCGACCTGGACGCCGGTGGCGTCGAGCACGCGGTGGTCGGGGCGGCGCAGCAGGGCACCGTCGAAGACGAGGTCGCCGCCGACCTTGCCGTCGCGCAGGACGATGCCGCCGTCGGACCAGAAGCCGCCGAGGTCGGACGAGTAGGGGTCGTTGCCGACGATGAAGTCGCCGCGCACCTCGATGCGCGGCGCGATGAGCGCGTTGCCGTCCGGGTTGTACACCTGGGCGCCGGTCAGCACGACGCTGTCGGCCACCGCCGCGGTGAGCCGGACAGCGCCGTCGCAGACCAGGCCTCGCGCCGTGAACCGGCCATCGACCCGCAGCCCGATGGCGTCGATGCCCATGCCGGAGGATTCGATGTAAGCGCCACGCAGCAGGACGTCGCTGCGAATCCGCGCCTGGAACAACCGCACCTGGCCCTGCACCCGGGAACCGTCCAGGTTCAGGCTCTTGCCGAGGTCGGCGTGGGCGAGGTCGATGTCGCCGCGGCAGTGGAACCGACGGCCGAACACCACCCGCTCCCCGACCACGGCACGGGAGGCGGCCAGCGCACGATGGCCGCCGTCGAGGCTGGCACCGGCCAGGAAGACGCCGGCGGCGACCCGCACGCCCTTGATGTTCAGCCCGCCCCGCGCGGTCAGCCGTTCCAGGTTGAGGTCGCGCCGCACCGTCGCGGACTGCAGGCTCAGCGCCCACGAGTCACCCGGATTCGTCACCCGGGCGCCGACCAGCCGGACCGACGTGGCCTCCAACTCGTCGAGCACCACCCGGCCGACCAGCCGGGCGCGGTCGGCGACCAGCGAGCCCACCGTCGTGCCGATTGCCACCATGGCGTACCCGCCGGGGTTGCTGATCTCCACCCCGCGCAGGGCCAGGGTGTCGCGGATCACGCCGCGCGGTACGAGGAGCCGGCCCAGGATGCGGGTGCCGTCCTCGACCTCGATGCGGTCCGCTTCGATGTCACCGGCGCGCAGCGCATCGCCGCCGGGGTTGGCAAGGACGGCGGCGTCGAACGTGACACTCCCGGCGATGGTGGCGTGCCCGAGGTCGATGGCGCCGCTGCACCGCAGGCCGCGGCCCTGGATCCCGCCGGCGACCAGACGGCGGGCGTCGAGCGCCACGCCGTCGCGGTGCCGCAGGACCGCGTCGGTGAGGTCCACCCGGCCGGCGACGGACGCCCCGGACAACACCACCGGCCCACGGGTCCGGGCACCTACCAGGCCGAGCCCGCCGTCGACCATCAGCCGCTCTGCGTCGAGAGCGACCCCGCCCTGGGCGAACAGCCGGGCGCGGTTGAGCAGGAGGTCGCCGCCGACCCGGAGGTTGCGCGCGTGGAACAGCGTCGACGGCCCGACGAACCGGGTGTCCTCGAACGATGCCGAGCGGTGTACCCGGGTGTCCACCAGAGTGGCCGAGTCGACCAGGCACTCGCGTACCGACACCGTGCTCTGCACGTCCACGGACTCGGTGCGCAGGTCGCGCACCCGGCAGCGGACCAGTTCGACGCCCGCGGCGGTGAGCTCGGCGAGCACGACGACGTCGTCGATCCAGCACAGGTCCAGCCGTAGCGGCCGCTCCAGCCGGCCGTACCGCAGGCGCAACCCGCCGGTGATGCGGGCCCCGGTCAGCCGCACGGCGGCGCCGGGCACCCCGGTGGTGTCGCGCAGCAACTCGTCGATGACCTTGGCGCGGACCGTGCGGCCGGTGTCCCAGGCGTCCGGTGAGACGACGGCTCGCGGGTCGATGTCGCGGCCGAGGTCGGCTTCACCACCGTTGGCGACGGCTGAGCGCAGGGCCGACTCCGCCCGACTCAGCTTGTCACGCACACTGCCTCCTGGCACCGCCGGTCACGCCGCGGTGATCAATGTAACCCGCTCGCGCAATAGGCACGGATCAGGATGGACCGTGTCGAAGTGAACTCGGCCCGGGCGCGTGTCGTCACCGGGTTTCACGTGGCCCCGATCCGGCACTGGCCCACAGGGTGTGGATCAGTTGTGGAAAGTCGCATGAACCATGACAAACACCCGGCGGCGGTGGTCAACCGCCGGCCGCCGCCCCAAGCCTTCTCGGTGGCGTTCTCCAGGGGTGAGCGGGCGACAGGTCCACCGCCGTCGCCGCAGGCGGCCAGCGAGGCGATTGTGCCCAGCAGGCCGAGGCCGGCCGGGCGCTCCGGGTCAGAGCTCCGTGGAAGGCTGGTCGGACGCCTGCAGGGTCAGCGTGCCGCCTTCGGCATTGGTGATGGTGAGAACGTCGCCGGAGATCTCGGCGGTGACCTCGCCGCGCAGGACGCTGAGCATGGCGTTGTCGATCTCGCCCAGCTCGCCGGAGCAGCCGCGGCGGGTGGAGATCAGCGGCTGGAAGGTGATGCTGGCGTCGCCCACCTCGGCCGCACCACTGAAGCCGTTGCAGCCCGTGGAGCCGGTGACGTCGCCGTTCTCGCCGATCTCGAACCAGGCCTCGGACTCGCTCGGCGCCTGCAACGAGGCCTCCGCCGTCTCGAGCTGGTCGAGCACCCACCGGCTGCTGACGATCGAAACAGCCGGCTCGGACGAGCCGCCGGAGCCGGAGCCGTCCTCGGGTACCGCCGTGGTGCCGTCGTCGCTGTCATTGCCACCGCACGCAGCGATCAGGGCGATGCTCGCCACGGCGGCCAGGGTTCCTAGTCGTCGCATGTCTATGGGACGGAGCCGGGACGCCCTCAGTTCCATGCCGCGGCCAACTGATCGACGAGTCGGGCCAACCGGGGTTGCGCGAAGTTACTCACTAGTAGCATCATGGTGTTACTCGCTGGTAGCTATCGGCACGGCCGCACGGAGGAACGCATGGGCCACTACAAGTCCAACCTGCGCGACATCGAGTTCACCCTGTTCGACGTCCTCGGCAGCGGCGAGCAACTGGGCAGCGGCCGGTACCCGGATTTCGACATCGACACCGTCAGGAGCATCCTGGCCGAGGTCGACCGGCTCAGCCGCGACGACCTGGCCGCGTCCTATGTCGACTCCGACCGCAATCCCCCGGTCTACGACCCCGCCGCCCGCACGGTCACACTCCCCGAGTCGTTCAAGAAGAGCTTCGCCGCACTCATGGACTCCGAACTCTGGCGCTTCGCGCTGCCGGAGGGCCTGGGCGGAACCCCGCTGCCGCCGTCGGTGTTCTGGGGCGCCGCCGAGCTGATCCTCGGCGCCAACGCCGCGGCCTGGATGTACGCGTCCGGCCCGTCCTTCGCCAGCGTCATCTGGCGCAACGGCACGCCTGAGCAGCGGCGCATTGCCGAGATCATGATCGACCGGCAGTGGGCGGCCACCATGGTGCTCACCGAGCCCGACGCCGGCTCCGACGTCGGCGCCGGCACCACGAAGGCGTACCCGCAGGACGACGGCAGCTGGCACATCGAGGGCGTCAAGCGGTTCATCACCTCCGGTGAGCACGACATGAGCGAGAACATCATCCACCTGGTGCTGGCCCGGCCGGTCGGCGTTGAGGGCGCCGGCGGTCCCGGCAGCAAGGGCCTGTCGCTGTTCATCGTGCCGAAGTTCCGGTTCGACCCGCAGACCGGCCAGCTCGGCGAGCGCAACGGCGTCTACGCCACGAACGTCGAGAAGAAGATGGGCCTCAAGGTCTCGTCGACGTGTGAGCTCACCTTCGGCCGCGACGCGCTTCCCGGTCGGGGCCACGAAGCCGACGGCGAGCCGGCGGTCGGCTGGCTGCTCGGCGACGTGCACGACGGCATCGCGCAGATGTTCCAGGTCATCGAGTACGCGCGGATGATGGTCGGCACCAAGGCGATCGCCACCCTGTCGTCGGGCTATCTCAACGCGCTGGAGTACGCCAAGGAGCGCATCCAGGGGGCCGACCTCACCCGAGCGACGGACAAGACCGCATCACGGGTCACCATCACGCATCACCCGGACGTGCGCCGGTCGCTGATGACCCAGAAGGCCTACGCCGAGGGCATGCGGGCGCTGGTGCTCTACACAGCCACCATGCAGGACCGCGTCGCCGCCGCGGACGCCCGGGGCGAGACCGACGAGACCGCCGAGCGGGTCAACGACCTACTCCTGCCCATCGTGAAGGGCTACGGATCGGAACGGTCCTGGGTGCTGCTCGGCTCCGAGTCGCTGCAGACCTTCGGCGGCTCCGGGTTCCTACAGGACTACCCGCTCGAGCAGTACGTCCGCGACGCCAAGATCGACACCCTCTACGAAGGCACCACCGCGATCCAGGGCCAGGACCTGTTCTTCCGCAAGATCGTCCGCGACAACGGCCAGGCCATCGGCTGGCTGTCGCAGCAGATTCAGCAGACCATCGACGACGAGCTGGGTGGCGGCCGGCTCAAGGTCGAGCGCGAACTACTGGCCCAGGCGCTGCAGGACGTGCAGGGGATGCTCGGCGCCCTGGTCGGCTTCCTCATGTCGTCCGACCCCAGCGCCGAGGGCGGCGACGTACGCAACATCTACAAGGTCGGCCAGAACACCACTCGGCTGCTCCTGGCCGCCGGCGACCTCGTCGTGTCGTGGCTGCTGGTCCGGCAGGCGGCGGTCGCATTGAGCCGGCTCGACGACGATCCGGCCGCGAAGGACCACGCGTTCTACGAGGGCAAGGTGGGCGCCGCGCAGTTCTTCGCCCGCCAGGTGCTGCCGCGGCTGACCGCCGAACGGGCCGTCGCCGAGGCGACCGACAACGCACTCATGGACCTCGACGAAGCCGCGTTCTGACCCAATCCCCAGTCGGGCCCGCGCCGCGCCCGCCGCCCGCGTGCTCGCGCCCGCGCCCGCGCCGGCGTTGATCTTGGAGTTTCCGCAAAAACTATCGGACATTTCGGGCGGCAGTTCTGCGATTACTCCAAGATCAACGCGGGTGCGGGGTTTCGGCTGGTATCAGTCGCGGGTTGACCCCCGTCGCGCCACGGCAATATTCTGTTATGCAGATTCCAGTTTCCGCATAACGGAAGTCAGGAGCGACCATGACTGGCCTTCAGGTCACCGGGCCCATGCACGACCGTTTCGACGAGGTGCTGACGCCGCAGGCGCTCGACCTCATCGAGCGCCTGCACCGGGAGCTCAACCCCCGCCGGGTGGAGCTGCTGCGCCGACGGTCCGATCGCGCCGCCGCCATCGCGGCCGGCGCCGACCTCGACTTCCTCGCCGAAACGAAGCAGGTCCGCGACGACGACTCCTGGCGCGTCGCCCCGCCCGCACCGGGCCTGGAGGACCGCCGGGTCGAGATCACCGGCCCCACCGACCGCAAGATGACCATCAACGCGCTGAACTCCGGCGCCAAGGTGTGGCTGGCCGACCAAGAGGACGCCAACACCCCGCTGTGGGAGAACGTCGTCGGCGGGCAGCTCAACCTCAGCGACGCCATCGACGGCACCATCGAGTTCACCAGCCCCGAGGGCAAGCACTACGCCCTGCGTACCGACCAGCCGCTGGCCACCATCGTTGTCCGGCCCCGCGGGTGGCACCTGCCGGAGAAGCACATCACCGTCGACGGCGAGCCCACCTCAGGCAGCCTGGTCGACTTCGCGCTCTACCTCTCCACCAGCGGGCGCAAGCAGATCGAGCGCGGCCAGGGCCCGTACTTCTACCTGGCCAAGATGGAGAGCCACCTCGAGGCGCGGCTGTGGAACGACGCGTTCGTCCTCGCGCAGGACGCCCTGGGCATCCCGCGCGGCACCATCCGGGCCACCGTCCTGATCGAGACGTTCCCCGCCGCGTTCGAGATGGAGGAGATCCTCTACGAGCTGCGCGAGCACTCCGCGGGCCTGAACGCCGGCCGCTGGGACTACATGTTCAGCGTCATCAAGAACTACCGCACCCGCGGATCGAACTGGGTGCTGCCGGATCGCAACTCCGTCACCATGACGGTGCCGTTCATGCGCGCCTACACGGAGCTGTTGGTCCGCACCTGTCACAAGCGCGGCGCGCACGCCATCGGCGGCATGGCCGCGTTCATCCCGAGCCGCGACCCGGAGATCAACGAGGCGGCGTTCGCGAAGGTCCGCGACGACAAGACGCGCGAGGCAGGCGACGGCTTCGACGGCTCGTGGGTGGCGCACCCGGGCATGGTCGACGTCTGCCGCGAGGCCTTCACCGCCGTGCTCGGCGAGCGTCCGAACCAGCTCGAACGCACCCGCGACGACGTCCGCGTCATCGCCGCTGACCTGCGCGACGTCGCGTCCACCCCGGGCGAGGTCACCGAGGCGGGGCTGCGCAGCAACGTGTCCGTCGGCATCCAGTACCTGGCCGCCTGGCTGGGCGGCACCGGCGCCGTCGGCATCAACAACCTCATGGAGGACGCCGCCACCGCCGAGATCAGCCGCAGCCAGGTCTGGCAGTGGCTGCACGGGAACGTGAAGCTGGCCGACGGGCAGCAGGTCACCCGGGATCTGGTGCAGCGAGTCATCGACGAGGAGTGCGCCGCCATCGAGCAGGAGGTGGGCGCCGAGGCGTTCGCTGCCGGGCACTGGGCCGAAGCCAGGGCCACCTTCACCGAGCTGGCCCTGGCCGACGACTACATCGACTTCCTCACGCTCCCCGCCTACGAGCTCTTCCCGTGAGGTTGGGCGGCCTGCTTGACGGCTGCCGCCACGGCCGGAGCCACTTCGGGGTCGAACACCGACGGCACGATGTAGCTGGCGTTGACCTCGTCCGGGCCGACGGAGTCGGCGATCGCGCGGGCCGCCGCCAGCATCGCCCCGTCGGTGATCTCGTGGGCGCCGGCGTCGAGCATGCCGCGGAAGAAGCCGGGGAACGCCAGCACGTTGTTGATCTGGTTCGGGAAGTCCGACCGGCCCGTGGCGACGACGGCGGCGTGCTCGCGGGCGGCGATCGGGTCCACCTCCGGGTCCGGGTTCGCCAGGGCGAACACGATGGCGTCCGGCGCCATGGTGGCGATGTCGTCACCGGTGAGCAGGTTCGGCCCGGACACCCCGATGAACACGTCGGTGCCGGCCAGCACCTCCTTCAGCGAGCCGGTGACGCCGCGCGGGTTGGTGTTCTCGGCGATCCAGCGGCGGAACTCGTCACGGTCCTTGCCGTCGGGGCCCACGGCGCCGCGCCGGTCGCAGGCGACGATGTCGGTGACGCCCTGGGCGTGCAGCAGCCGGATGATCGCGTGCCCGGCCGCGCCGACGCCGCTGACCGCCACCTTGATGCCGTCCAGCGGCTTGCCGACCACGCGCAGTGCGTTGTACAGCGCGGCCAGTACCACGATGGCGGTGCCGTGCTGGTCGTCGTGGAACACCGGGATGTCCAGCAGCTCACGCAGCCGGGCCTCGATCTCGAAGCACCGCGGCGCCGCGATGTCCTCCAGGTTGATGCCGCCATAGACCGGCGCCAGCGCCTTGACGATCGAAACGATCTCATCGGTGTCCTGCGTGTCCAGGCAGACCGGCCACGCGTCCACGCCGGCGAACTGCTTGAACAGTGCAGCCTTGCCCTCCATGACCGGCAGCGCGGCGGCCGGGCCGATGTTGCCCAGGCCCAGCACGGCCGACCCGTCGGTCACGACGGCGACGGTGTTGCGCTTGATGGTGAGCCGGCGGGCGTCCTCCGGGTTCTCCGCGATGGCCAGGCACACCCGGGCCACGCCGGGTGTGTAGGCACGGGAGAGGTCGTCGCGGTGCTTGAGCGGGACCTTCGGGTTGACCTCGAGCTTCCCGCCGAGGTGCAGAAGGAACGTCCGGTCGCTGACCTTGCGCACGCTGACGCCGGGGACGTCCGCCAGCGCCTTGGTGATCGACTCGGCGTGGTCGGGGTCGACGGTGTCACAGGTGACGTCGACGACCATCCGGTCGGCGTGCGACTCCACCACGTCGAGCGCGGTGAGCGCACCACCGGCGGAACTGACGGCAGCGGCGAGGCCACTGGTAGCGGTCGACGACGACGGAGCGTCGACCCGGACGGTGATCGCATAGCCGGGGCTCGGGGCGGCCATCTCGGCCCTCCTATTTCTGTATCGTGGACGTTAGTATCTGTAATGTGGAAGCCGAACGGCCAGGGGACGACTCCCGCTCCGAGCAGAAGCCCCGCTCGGGCAGTGTGCAGTCCGTCGAGCGTGCCTTCGGCCTGCTGGAGACCATGGCCGACCACGGCGGGAGCCTGGGGTTGTCCCAGCTCGCCACGGCGTCGAACCTGCCGCTTCCGACGATCCACCGCATCGTCCGTACCCTCGTCGACCTCGGTTACCTGCGTCAGGAACCATCGCGACGATACGCCCTCGGCCCGCGCCTGATCAGGCTCGGCGAGAGCTCCTCCACCATGCTCAGCACGTGGGCGCGCCCGCAGCTCACCCACCTGGTCGACGAGCTCGGCGAGTCGGCCAACCTCGCGATGCTCGACGGCGACCAGATCGTATACGTCGCCCAGGTTCCCTCGCGCCACTCCATGCGAATGTTCACGGAGGTGGGCCGTCGCGTCGCCCCGCACTGCACCGCCGTCGGGAAAGCGGTACTGGCCACCCTGCCGAACCGCACCGTGCAGGAGATCCTGCAGCGCACCGGCATGGCTCGGCAGACCGAACACACCATCACCGACCCCGGCCAGCTGGCCCGGCAACTCGAGCTCACCGCGAAGCGCGGCTACGCCGTCGACGACGGCGAGCAGGAACTCGGCGTGCGCTGCGTCGCCGTCGCCGTCCCCGACGCGCCCGCGCGGCTGGGGCTGTCCATCTCCGGCCCCGCCACCCGCGTCACCGACGCCCTGGTCGACCGGGCGGTCCCGCTGCTGACCGACGCCGCCCGGGCGCTGTCGATCGAGCTGAACGGGCAGACGCAGCGGGAGTGACGCCGTCATCGTCGATCCGGCTCCAGCGGCAGGCCACGGATCGCCGCATCGACGAGCTGCACCGGATGCACCAGAGCGACCCCCGGCATGAGGAACCGGCGCACCTGGAGCAGGCAGCCGGCGTTCGCGGTGGCGACGACATCCGGCGCCGTCGACTCGATCGCCGCCGCCTTGCGGCGGCCCAGCTCCTCCGCCGTATCCGGCTGGACCAGGTTGTAGACGCCGGCCGATCCGCAGCAGATCGACGCCTCCGGGATGTCGGTGACCTCCACCCCGGGGATCGACCGGAGCAGGTCGCGTGGCTGCTGCCGGACGCCCTGCGCGTTACCCAGGTGACAGGCATCGTGGTAAGCGACCCTGGCGCGCAGTGGCTGCCGCGGTGCTCGTGGCGGCAGCTGCACCAGCACCTCCGTCACGTCGCGCACCGACGCGGCGAACCGGGCCGCCCGCTCGGCGTACGCCGGATCGTCACCCAGCAGTTCGCCGTACTCCTTCATCGCCGAACCGCAACCGGCTACGTTGACGACGACGGCGTCGACCTCGTGCCGCTCGAACGTGTCGATGAGCCGGCGGGCCCTGGTAGCCGCCTCCTCCTCACGGCCCGCATGCCAGCTCAGCGCGCCGCAACAGCCCTGATCCCGCGGCACGAGCACCTCGCAGCCCTCTGCCGCCAGCACCCGCGCCGTCGCCGCGTTCACCTCACCGAACAGCACCCGCTGAGCGCAACCCTCGAGCAGCGCAACCCGCATTCGCCGCTCACCCACGGCCGGCACCACCGCCGGCGTCCGGGCGAACAGCGACCGCAGCCGAACCGGCGGCAGCAGGTCCTCCGCCGCACGCAACGACGCCGGCAGCCGGCGTACGATGCCGAGCCGGTGTGCCAGCGCGCGCAGGCCGAGCCGCCGGTACAGCACGCCGAACCCAGCGGCCACCCGCATCCGCGCGGGATACGGGAACACCGCGAAGATCGCCCCCCTGAGCAGGCGCTCGGCGCGAGTGCGCGGCACATTGCGTTCGACCTGCGGCCGCACCGACTCGATCAGCAGGTCATAGCGCACCCCCGACGGGCACGCCGGCACACACGCCAGGCAGCCCAGGCACGAATCGATGTGCGCCGACATCGTCCGATCCAGCGGGATCTCGCCGCGCTCAGCCAGATCCATCAGGTAGATCCGCCCCCGGGGCGAGTCCATCTCCTCACCGTTCACGACGTAGGTCGGGCACGACGGAAGACAGAAGCCGCAGTGAACGCAGTCGTCCAGCAGCTCCCGACGCGGTGGCCGGTGCGCGTCGAAGGAGGTCCGCTCGTTCATGAGCGGAACCCGGTAGGTGGCGCCGGATGGCGCCGTCCCCGCCCGCGGGCTCGTTCCTCGCCCGATGCGACCGAACCCTGGACGGCGCCATCCGGCGCCACCCACCTCTCTCATAACCATGGCGCGAACCTCCCGGGGCACAGGCGATCGTCGGGGTCGAAGCGACGCTTCACCGCTCGGAGGAGAGAGACCGCCGGGGGCGGGTCGCCCCAGGGAGTGATCTCGTGCTCCAGATCTGGCGTCCAGCGGCACACGGTCGACGCGGGGTACGTCTGCCGGAGGGCGGTGACGACGGCGGCGTGTGCGGCGGCGGGTCCACCGCGGAGGCGGACGGTGTGGACGCCGGCGAACAGGGTGCTGGTCATGGCGGCTTCCACGGCGTACGTCGCGGCCAAGCGATGCAGGTCGGCCGCCAACGACGGGGTTCGGTCCGGCGCCGTGCCGAGGCGGAGCACCGTGTCGCCCTGCTCGCCGAGAACGATCCGGTCGACGCCGCGCCACTGCTCCGGCGTGCCTTCCGTCGCCGCCGGACCGGCCAGCTCACGCGCCCGGGCGAGGCGGTCAGCGACCCCGCGCGCCGTCCCGTCGAACCGGGCCAGCAGGGTTCCGTCACACCATTCGACGGCGGCCGGCTCCAGCGCCGTCGTGATCAGCTGGCCGCCGAGGTCGAACGCCGCGGCCGCGTCGCACGGGACCGCGAGCGTGGCCGTCGCAGCCGGCCGCGGGTGCACCCGCAACACCACCTCGGCCACAACCGCGAGAGTGCCGAGGGAGCCATGCAGCAACTTGCCCAGGTCGTAGCCGGCCACGTTCTTGATGACATGGCCGCCGGAGCGGGCGACGGTGCCGTCGGCCAGCACGAGGGTCATGCCGATGACACTGTCGCGGGACCCGCCGTACTGATGCCGCGACGGTCCGGCGTCGGCGGTCGCCACGATGCCGCCGATGGTGGCGCCGCGGGCCGGATCGAGCGCGACCCACTGGCGGTGCTCGGCCAGCACCTCCTGCAGTCGCGACAGCCGCATCCCGGCCTGCACGGCCACCGTCATGTCGGTCGGGTTGTAGCTGATCAGCTCGGACATCGCCGTGGTGTCGAGGACGGCATCGTGCTCGGGCCGGCCACCCCACTGCGAGGCGGTGCCGGCCCCGGAGACGGCAAGCAGCTGCCCCACGGCGGCGCTCTGGACCATCGCCTCACGCAACTCAGCCAGATCGGCTGGCCGATACGTCACCGCTTCGCCGCTCATCGTCCATGGTCGCGCTCCGGTCCTCGTTCCCTCCGCGGGCGGCTGCGCTCGTTCCTCGCTACGCCGACCACGGCGCTCACTCGTCGCTTCGCCGCTCATCGTCCCTGATCGCGCTCCGGTCCTCGTTCCCTCCGCGGGCGGCTGCGCTCGTTCCTCGCTACGCCGACCACGGCGCTCACTCGTCGCTTCGCCGCTCATAGCCGCTCGATCACGCCGGCGGCCTCCAGCGGATGCGGCCGATAGGGACCCGGACGCTCACCGCACAGCCGCGGAGTCGGGAACACCTTGCCGGGGTTGCACAGGCCGTCCGGGTCGAACGCGGCCCGCAGCCGCAGCATCGTCGCCAGATCGTCCTCGCCGAACATCCGCGGCATGGAGCAGGCCTTGTCTGTGCCGATGCCGTGCTCCCCGGACAGCGACCCGCCCAGCTCCACGCACAGCTCCGCGATCTCACTCGACAGCCGCTCGGCACGGTCGTGCTCGCCGTCGGCCTCGCAGTACAGGACCAGCGGATGCAGGTTGCCGTCGCCGGCGTGGAAGACGTTCGCGACCCGCAGCCCGGCGGTGTCGGCCATCGCGCCGATCCGGTCCAGTACCTCGGCCAGCCGGCCGCGCGGCACCACGCCGTCCTGGACGAAATAGTTCGAGCTGATGCGCCCGACGGCGGCGAACGCGGCCTTGCGTCCCTGCCAGATGAGCGCCCGCTCGGCCGGGTCGGCAGCCACCATGATCTTCGTGCTGCCTTGGGCCCGGCAGATCCGCTGCACATGGTCGAACTGCTCGGCGACGTCGTCCGGCGGCCCGTCCAGCTCGACGACGAGCGCGGCGGCGGTGTCGGCGGTGTACACGCTGTGGGTGGATGCGCCGACCGCCTGGATCGCGAGGTTGTCGAGCATCTCGATCGCGGCCGGGACGATGCCGGCGGCCACGATGGCCGTCACCGCGTCACCGGCGCCGGCCACCGTCGCGAAGTCGGCGACCATGGTCTCAACATGCGCCGGCTTGGCCAGCAACCGCACCGTGATCCGGGTGACGATGCCGAGCGTGCCCTCGGACCCGATGAACGCGCCCAGCAGGTCGAAGCCGGGCTGGTACTGCGCCGGGCCACCGAGCGTGGTGACCGTGCCATCGGCCAGCACCACCTCGGCCTCCAGCACGTGGTTGACGGTGAAGCCGTACTTCAGACAGTGCGCACCGCCGGAGTTCTCCGCCACGTTGCCGCCGATGGTGCACACCTGCTGGCTCGACGGGTTGGGCGCGTAGTACAGACCGTACGGCGCCGCCGCCCGGCTGATGTCGAGGTTGGTGACCCCCGGCTCGACGACCGCGCACAGGTTCACCGGGTCGACCTCGATGATGCGCCGTAACCGTTGCAGCGAGATGACGATGCCGTCGGCGACGGGGAGGGCACCACCGGACAGCCCGGTGCCGGCACCCCGCGCGACGAACGGGATGCCGTGTCCGGCGCACACCCGCACGGCCGCGGCGACCTCGGCCGTGGACCTGGGCAGCGCGACGGCGGCCGGCACCACCCGATACCCGGTGAGGCCGTCGCACTCGTACGTGCGCAGCCGCGCTGGGTCCGTGATGACGTTGTCCGGGCCGAGCGTGGCGAGCAGCTCGGCGAGCCAGCCGGTGTCGATGGCGTGGCTAGTCATTTCCGCATTCCGGAATACAAACCCTCACCATACGGATAGCCTAGGACCGGCTCATGCGACGGTCAACAGTCGCCCCGCACTGTTTCGGCAGCGGCGGAGTCACGCCGCCAAAAACCTATAGGATCACCATGCTGTTACCGGCTCATGTCGTCGCCGTAAAGCCGCAGCAGCCCGCCTTCTCCTGGGTATTCACTCGCGTCTGGTCGGCCGCGGCATCGGCCCGATCAGATAGGATTCCGGTGATCTCGCGGAGGGAGTGCATCGTGGCAACGGGCGCCGTCCCCGTCGGCATCGCCGGGCTCGCACCGCTGAACCGCGTGCAGCGCGCCGGCCGCACCGCCCCGCATGTGCGCGATCTCCTGGAGGAGGCCATCCTGCGAGGGGTGCTCCTGCCCGGCGCGCACCTCAATGCCGACGCTCTGGCCAAGCAGCTGGGCATCAGCCACATCCCGGTCCGCGAGGCGCTGCGCGCCCTCGGCGTCGACGGCTGGATCGAGTTCCGGCCGCACCAGGGCGCGTTCGTCCGCGGCCGTAGCGAGCAGGAACTGGCCGACCTGTTCGAGAGCCGGACCTTCCTGGAGTCCCAGGCCGCCGCCCTGGCCGCCGAGCGGCGCACCGGCGAACAACTGGCCATCCTCGACGACATCCTGGACCGGCAACGCCGCTCCACCGACCCGGTCGAGCTGGCCCGCATCAACGCCGAGTTCCACAGCGCGCTGGCCGACTGCTCGCAGAACAACCTCATCGCCGGTTTCGTCCGCACGCTCAGCATGCGGGCCCGCTTCTACTTCTCCACCGTCCGGCCCGAGCGACAGGTTTCGTCACGGGAACAGCACGAGGCGCTGGTCGACGCGGTCCGCCGGCGCGACTCCACGGCCGCCGGCCACCTGGCCCGTGAACACGTCACCGCCAGCCGCCGCGACGTGCGCAACGAACACCTGACGCCGTCCCCCTAACGTGCGAGACAAAAATGATCACGTCCGCCATGGGTGCACCCGCTTCACCAGGAATGCTTGCCTGGTGAAGGAGGAGTACCCCAACGTAACGTGATCATTTGAAGAGGGGACGGACGGCGTTGGGCACCGGCCGTCCCCCGGTGGATCAGTCGCGCCCGCGGCTGCGGTACGGGCGGCCGCCGTCACGACGGCGACC
Source organism: Jiangella gansuensis DSM 44835 (assembly GCF_000515395.1). Classification (NCBI taxonomy): domain Bacteria; kingdom Bacillati; phylum Actinomycetota; class Actinomycetes; order Jiangellales; family Jiangellaceae; genus Jiangella; species Jiangella gansuensis. The sequence goes on from NZ_KI911782.1 coordinate 5,384,859, forward strand.
CTTGAAGCCCGAGCGGTCCCGGCCGCCGCCGGCGCCCCGGCCGCCGCCGGTCCGCGGCTGCTCGCGCTGCACCATGGCCGGCGCCTCGGACAGCGCATCGGGGGTGATCGGGCCGTCGACCAAGCGGGCGTCGACGTTCTTCGCCGTCACACCGGCCCGGCGGAACAGGTCACCCAGTCCGCGAGCCTGTCCCGGGGTGGCCACCGTGACGACCGCGCCGGACGCGCCGGCGCGCGCGGTGCGGCCGGAACGGTGCAGGTAGGACTTGGACTCACCGGCCGGGTCGAAGTGCACGACCATGCCGACGCCGTCGACGTGGATGCCGCGGGCGGCGACGTCGGTGGCGACGACCACCTTGGCGCGCCCGTTGCGGAACCGGTCGAGGTTGCGCTCGCGGACCCGCTGGGAGAGGTCGCCGTGAAGGTCGACCGCGGGGACGCCGGCGTGCTCGAGGTCCTCGGCCAGCCGGGTCGCCGCACCCTTGGTGCGGGTGAACACGATGCTGCGCGGGTTGGCGCGCAGCAGCTCGGTGGTGATGTCGAGCTTGTTGTGCGGGCCGACCACCAGCACGTGGTGGTCCATGGTGGTGACCGAACCCGCGTCGGGGTCGATCTCGTGCTTGGCCGGCTGGTTCAGGTGCCGCCGGACCAGCCGGTCGACGTCGCCGTCGAGCGTGGCCGAGAGCAGCAGCCGCTGCCCGCCGGTCGGGGTCTGGCTGAGCAGCTCGTCGACCACCGGGAAGAAGCCGAGGTCACACAGGTGGTCGGCCTCGTCGAGAGCGACGACCTCGACAGCGTCGAGTTTGCAGGAGCCCTTCTCGACCAGGTCGCCGAGCCGTCCCGGCGTGGCGACGACGACGTCGGCGCCGCGGTCGAGCCGGCGGATCTGGCGGTCGTACGGTGCGCCACCGTAGACGGTGACCATCCGCAGCCGCAGGGCCTCGGCCAGCGGCTCCAGCGCCTCGGTGACCTGGCCGGCCAGTTCGCGCGTCGGCACGATGATGAGTGCCCGCGGGTGGTTGGGCTGGCTGCGCTCGCCCTCGAGGCGGGCCAGGATGGGCAGCCCGAACGCGAGCGTCTTGCCCGATCCGGTGCGGGCCCGCCCCAGCACGTCGCGGCCGGCGATGGCGTCCGGCACGACCGCCGCCTGGACGGGGGTGGGCTCGACGATGCCGTCGACGCCGAGGATCTTGACGACGCGGTCGGGCACGCCGTACCCGGCGAAGACCGAGCCGGCCGGGTCGAACGCCTCGATGGCGGCGCGACGGGCCGGGTCGAACGCGCGGCGGTCGCGGTGCTGACCGCCGCCTCGGCGGTCGTTGCCGCGGAACGGACGGCGCCCGTACGGCCGGCCTCCGTCGCGGCCGGAGCGAGCGGCACCGCCGTCGCGGCTGTAGCCCTCGCGCCGGTTGGACCCACCGTCACGGCGGTAGCTGCGCTCGGCACGGTCCTGGGTACCAGCAGTCCCGCTGGCAGGGGTGTACGTCATGGTGCTCCGATTCTGTCGAGCGCGAGCGCACCCCAGTACTTCCGCACGGTGCGGAAACACGGTGAGCCGTCGGGGGCGCGGGTACCCGACTTTCCCTCGACGCTCCACCGTCACAGAATTCGGGCACAGATGAGGCCTCGCTACGATCACGAGGCCTTGGCTTGATCATCAGTCTACCCGGCCGCGGGCCGTGGAGCACAACTGGGGCGCGGAGACCCTCGTCACCCGACTCCTGTGATCGTCAGGGCGCTGGTATCTCGGGGCGGGTGGCACCGGCCCGTCGATCACCGGACGAACCCGGGGCGAGGAACGGCGTCAACAGCCCCGGTACCGCGCGATCAGCGAGCTCCACCGCGTCGGCGGACTCCACGTCCAATGCTGTGTACGCACCCACACCGGCTGCGGTCGGGGTCTCGACGGTGGCCAGCCGCAGCCGCCGCTGCAGCAGCGACTGCCGGAACGTCACACCGACCGCGGCGCGGCTCTGCAGCGCAGCGGTAGTGCGGCTCAACGCACCGGACCGGGTGACGAAGTAGCCGTCGACGACGGTATGCCCGAGCGATCGGAACGCCACGACGGCCAGTCCCAGGGCGACCGGCAGGAGCGCCGGGCCGGCCAGCCACAGCCGGTTCGGCAGCGCGTCGACGAGTGTGCCCAACCAGGCGAGCAGACCGGTCACCGCGACCACCGTCATCAGCGCCCAGCTCACCCGGCGCCGCAGCGCGCGCCGAGGGTGCCGTCGCAGTGGGGCATCCAGCGGACTGGTGTCGGTGTCGAGGACCTCGGCCACCACGCGACGGGCCACCGAAACCGGTCCGCGCGGCAGGATGGTGGCCGACGGCGTCATGCTCCAGATGGTGAGGCCGGTCGAGATGACGCTGGTGTCGGACATGCCCATCCAACGCCACAGCAGCGGTTCGGCGATCTGCGCGCCGCGCAGGCGATCGTCGTCGCGGTTGACCTCCCGGGTCTTGAACAGCCCCTGGCTGGTGCGCAGCAGGGAGCCGCCTTCGGTCCGGACCCGGGACAGGGTGAACCTCCAGTTCTCGCTGAAGAAGTTGGCGGCCAGGCCGACGACGCCGAAGGCGCCCACAGCGAGGAGCGCCACCACGACCGTCCACGTGGTGCCGATGGCGTCCCAGTCGGCCAGACCACGCACGACGCCGGCCGGGTCGAGACCGAACATCCGCGCCAGCCAGTAGCCGCCCCACAGCACGCCCGCGGCCAGGAAGTAGGCCCAGATGGTGAACATGTTATAGAGCACCCACGATGGCTGCAGGCGAGCCAGCACCCGGCCTTCGTCGACCGGCTCGGTGCTCTCGCCGGTGGCGAGGTCGGCCCCGGTAGCGGTCCCGGCGACTGCGGTGCTGTCGACGCGCTGAGTGGCGGCCGCGACCCCGGGCATCCGCGACCGCCGCAACAGGTCGGAGCGCAGCCGCTCGGCGACGTCCGCCCGTACGGCGTCGAGCACCAGCGCCGCCTCACCGGCCGCGTACTGCTGACCGGCGCCGACGGTGACGATCCGCAGGCCCGTGAGCCGGTGCCGGAACTTGGCCGACGTGTCGACGCTGCGGATGCGGTCGCGGCGGATGGAGCGGTGTTTACGCACCAGCAGGCCGGTACGCCGCTCCACGTACTGGTCGGTGATGCGGTAGCGGGTCTTGATCCACCGCAGCAGGTCGGACACGCCACCGATCACGCCCAGGCCGCCGACGATGAGCATCGGGATCAGGGTGGCCCGGTTGAGTTCGGCGTCGAACAGCCCGACGGCGATGCCGGCCGGGACGAGCGACACCACCGTCTTGGCGAGGTCGACCCACACCACCCTGGTGTCCAGCCGCTGCCACGGCAGGTCGGAGTGATCGTCCGGCGGCTGATCGTCCACGACGACGTCCGGCTCGCTCATGTCGCGTCGCCGGGGGTGCGCTGGGTGATGCGGCTGAGCTCCTCGGCGACCCGGCTGGCAGTCCCCGAGGCGAGGCCGGGGATCTTGACCGCGCCGCGCGACGACGCCGTCGTGACCACCAGGGTGGAGAGCCCGAGCAGTTGCTGGATGGGGCCGCGGATAGTGTCCACGGTCTGGATGCGCGAGATGGGCACGACCCGCCACTCACGCACGATCCAGCCGGTGACGGCGTAGACGGCCTCGTCGGTGACCTCCCACCGGTGCACCGCGTACCGCCACAGTGGCATGCCAGGGATTTGCAGCACGGCCCACACGATGGCGGCCACCAACGGCGGCCCGAGCCAGGGCCGGGCTGCGTCGGCCAGTACATAGGCGACGGTCAAGCCGCCGATCAGCACGGCGAACCCGGCGGCGGACTGCAACGCCCAGCCCAGGATGGCCTTGCGCTCGACGCGATGCTCGGGCAGCCGCAGCGCGATCTGCTCAGCCACGGGATACCCGGCCCAGCCGGGGGCGGCGTACCGCCAGGTCGAACGTCATGGCCAACTCCTTCGCGTAGTGGTCGACGTCGGTTCCGGGGCGGGCGAACAGCTCTGCCGGGACGGCCTCGAGCGCCGCCATCAGCGTGACGGCCATCAGCCGCGGAGAGAACCCTCGGAACTCGCCGTGCTGCTGCCCCTCGAGCAGCATCTGCTCGAACTGGCCGACGGAGACCGACCGTTGCTCGACGGCGAGGTCGCGATTCTCCTGGCCACCCGCACCGGCCAGCACCTGACCGAGAGCGAGGACCTCGCGGCGATGGCTGTCGCAGAAGTGCACGAAGCCCTCGATCAGCTGCCGCAGTGCCTCGCGATAGTTCCGGGCGTCCTGGGTCCGCTCGGTCAGCCAGGCCTCCATAGCGGCGTTGACGTCCGAGACGACCTGCTGGAAGAGCTCGCGCTTGTTCTCGAAGTGGTACGAGATGAGCCCCGCGCTGATACCCGCCTGCCGCGCGATGCTTGTGAACGACGCCTTCCCGTAGCCCGCGTCGACCAACGTGTCGATGGCCGCCTGGACAATCTGGTCGCGCCGCGCGGCCTCGATGAAGGACCGACCTCTTTGGTCGGACGCTTCATTTCTTGGTCGCATGACCAAAATTCTAGCGTCACAATCAGGGAGACGCTGCGGTGGTTGCGCTATGTCTTGGTCAGCCGGACAGCACGAGCTCGATGCGGCTGGTGCCACCCTCGACGACGCGCACCGGGATGCCCCAGTCCTGCTGATGGATATGGCACGCGGCGTTCTCACCGCCGTCGTCGCAGGAAGCGGCCATCGCGGCGACGTGCAGCACGCCGGCGCCGTCGGCTGCGTCGATGCGCAGCCGGCGGGTCAGGGCGCTGTCGCGGCCGCCACCGTCCGCCAGTACCGCTCCGGGTGTGGCCGACACGACGAGCCGGGTGGCCGGGCCGTACCGCTCGTCGAGCTTCTGGCCGGGCGGCGGGTCGAAGACGACCGCCAGTTCGACGTCGCCGGGGGCCACGTCCAGCACGGGCCGCCGGGTCTGGTGCGCCGAACCGGACGCCGTCGCCGCCGATCCGAGCGGCACCCGCGTGAGCCGATGCGCGGCGGACTCGACCACCACCAGATGGTCGCCGTCGACCACCGCGCCGCTCGGCTCGCGGACGCCGGTGACCAGCGTCGTCACCTCGCCGGTGGCGGGGTCGTAGCGGCGGACGGCGTTGTTGTAGGTGTCGCTGACGGCGACCGAACCGTCCGGCAGCGCCGTCACTCCGAGCGGATGCTGCAGCAGCGCCTGTGCGGCCGGGCCGTCCCGGAAGCCGAAGTCGAACAGGCCCGAGCCGACGGCCGTCTCGACCGTCCCCGTGGACGAGTCCTGGAACGTGACGGCCCGCAGGGACGACGTCTCGGAGTCGGCCAGCCAGAGCCGGCCGTCGGGACCGACGGCGAGCCCCGACGTCTGGGCGAACCAGGCGTCGCGCAGCTTGCCGTCGACCAGCCCTTCGTTCGTGGTCCCGGCCAGCAGCCGGACGGACGGCTCCACCGGATCGAACGCCCACAACTGGTGGATGCCGGCCATCGCGACCACCACCGTCATGGCCGCGGGCGACCACACCACGTCCCACGGCGACGACATGGGGACCGCACGCGGGTCGCCGCTGATGTCGTCGCCGTTCGGGTCGCCCTGCATCCACGCGGTACCGGTGCCGGCGACCGTCGTGACCTGGCCGTCCGCCAGCCGAACGCCTCGCAGCACGTGGTTGACGGTGTCGGCGACCAGCACCTCGTAGCCGGCCCGGGCGTGCAGTTCGGGCGGCAGCAGTGTCAGGCCCTGCGGCTCGTTGAACCGTGCCGCGTCCGGGCCTCCGTCGGCGAGGCCCCGCTCGCCGGTGCCGATGCGCCGCACCACCGTCTCGAGGTCGTCGGCAAGCTCGACCAGGCTGTGGTTGCCGGTGTCGCTCACCAGGAACGTCCCGCCGGGCAGCGCGACGACCTTGCCCGGGAAGCGCAGGACGGTGGGCTCCGGCTCCGGCGGCACGTACGGGGAGTCGCCCCGGCGTAGCGTGCCCTTCGCCTCGTGCTGCGGTGTCAGCTCGTCGAGGATGGCCTTCAGCGCGTGGGCGTGCCCCTCGCCGGAGAACTGCGCGACGACGTACCCCTCCGGGTCGACGAGCGTCAGCGTCGGCCAGGCCCGGACGGCGTAGTTCTGCCAGGTGGTGAGGTTGGGGTCGTCGAGCACCGGGTGGTGCACGCCGTACCGCTCGACCGCCGCCACGACGGCGTCATGATCGGCCTCGTGCACGAACTTCGGCGAGTGCACCCCCACCACGGTGAGCACGTCGCCGTACTCGTCCTCCAGCGGCCGCAGCTCGTCCAGGACGTGCAAACAGTTGATGCAGCAGAACGTCCAGAAGTCGATCAGAGTCCACCGACCCCGCAGATCCGCGAGGCTGAGGCTCTCGCCACCCGTATTGATCCATCCGCCACGGCCCACCAGTTCGGGAGCGCGGACGCGTGCTCGTCCCATCACAGTTCAAGTGTCCCCGACGTACACCCCGACCCGAGGCCCGGGCCGGGACGCGACACTCTGTGGACCGTGTGCACTGAACGTCAAGAGCCGGGATCATCGACGTGGGAGCGCCTTCTCCGACCGCTTCCAAGGCGCCGCGCCGCGCGGAACACATGAAGAGGCCCTCGGCGCGGAACCACAGCATGCCACGCACCGAGGGCCTGACCGGGATCAACGGTGTTGACGCACCTCCTCCGGCTACGTCCAATGTAGCCGTTGACGTGGAACTTGGCTGAATGTCATCCGGACAGGCTTACTACATCGGGAATCCGCCCGACGTAGTACGGAGACGGGCTGCCGGGCGGGCTGTTGACGCGGTTCACCTGGTGCCACCGCGAGGGAAGGGATCTCGTGAACCACAGCGACAGGCGAGGACGCACCACGCTGGAGAGGTTGGAACACCTCAGCCGGCACACCGAGGTGATCGGCCGGACGCTTCGGCATCTATGACCATTGGCGGCGATTGCGTCCTTGATTCTGGGTGTCACCCTGCACCACCCCGGCTGAGGTCGGACCGCAGGGAGCGACAGGGTCGGCTTCGGCCGGCCCCTTCGTGCGCTCGCGTGCGGCCTGGTGGGTTTACGGGAGCGTCGGGCTGGTGTCACCGGGCGGCTCTCTTCCGCACACCTTTCGCGCCGAGAGTGGGCGGGTTCACCCGATTCGTCGACGAGGAGTGCGCGGATGCCCACCAGCTGGAAGACCGCGGCGATCACGACCGCCGCGGCGGCGCTGACGTTCGCCGGCCTGGTGCCGGCCGCCACCGCCGAGCCACCCGCCGCTGACACCGTCCCCGTCCAGCTACTGTCGATCACCGACCTGCACGGCTACGTCGGCGACTACACCGCGAGCATCCGGGGCGCGCACGCCGGCGACCCCGCCCAGACGGTGGGCGGCGGTGCCTACCTCGCGACGCACCTGAAGCAGCTCAGCGCCGGTCACGAGAACTCCATCCTGTTCTCCGCCGGCGACGACTTCTCCGGCTGGCCGGACGAGACCGAGTTCTTCTGGAACGAGCCGACCATCGAGTACCTCAACGCCATCGGCCTGGGGTTCTCCACGGTCGGCAACCATGAGATGGACCGCGGATTCGCCTTCCTCGACCACCTGATGAACGGCACCTGCGAGGGCCGGCCCGACGACGACCTCTGCTTCCCCGACTCCACCGGACAGGTCTTCCAGGGCGCGGACTTCGACTACTACTCGGCCAACCTGATCGACCGGTCCACCGGCGAGCCGGCGCTCCAGCCGTACCACGTGCGGTTCGTCGACGACGGCGACGGCGGCAGGCTTCCGATCGGTTTCGTGCACGCGACGACGGCGCTGACGTCGAGCGAGCAGATGTCGTACACGCCCAGCGGCTACGACTACACCGCGGAGACGGAGGCGATCAACGCCGCGACGCGGGAGCTGACGGATCAGGGCGTCGAGGCCGTCGTCGTCGTGCTGCACGAGGGCTTCTCGCAGCAGGCCGGCACCGGCTACAACGACTGCGTGGACCCGTTCGGCCCGGCGGTGGACTTCAACGCCGAGATCGATCCCGCGGTGGACGCCATCATCACCGGACACTGGCACGGCCTGGTCAACTGCATGCTTCCCGACCCCGACGGGGTGCCGCGCCCCGTGGTGCAGGCCGGCAACCACGGCCACCTGATCAGCGAGATCACCCTGGAGCTGGACCCGTCGACCGGCGATGTGGTGCGCGAGCGCACCGGGTCCACCAACCACCCGAACACCCAGGATGTGGCGCCGGACCCGGAGGCGCTGCGGATCGCCGAGTACTGGCGGGCCCGGCTGGCCGAGCGCAACGCCACCGAGGTCGCGACCATCACCGCCGACATCCGGCGGGCGCCCGGCGACGCGGCGGAGTCGCCGGCCTACAACCTGGCGGCCGACGCGTTCTGGTGGGCGGCGAACCAGGACGGCGAGGCCGACCTCGCCGTCGCGATGCCGGGCATCCTGCGTGGCGACCTCACCTACGCGCCGAACCCGGCACGTCCCGGTGACGCTCCCGGGCGGGTTCTCTTCCCGGAGATCGCGGTGGGCCTGGTGTACGACTCCGGGATCGGCGTGGGGATCGTGCGCGGCACCGTGACCGGGCACGAGCTACTGGACTTGCTGGAGAGCCAATGGCAGCGCGCGGCCGACGGCACCGTCACGTTCCGGTCGATGGCGGTCTCGAGCAACATGACCTATACCTATGACACCGACCGGCCCGTGGGCCGGCGCGTCGTTCCCGGCAGTGTGCGGATCGACGGGCGCCCGCTGCGGCCGAACGCGGACTACCGGGTGGCGACGCTGGCGAACAACTTCTACGCCAAGAACGCCACCCCCGGCTTCACGGCCCTGTTCGACGCCAGGGACCAGGACCGCAGCCTCTTCAACGGCGGTGACGCGCTGTGGCGCTACGCGGAGGCGAACTCGCCGCTGGCGCCGCCCGCGGTCGGCCGGGCCACCGCCCGCTGACCACCGGTGATCGACAGGGCGTTGCTACCGCCAGAGGGGTGGCAACACCCTGTCGATCACCGCGATGGGCCTCACGTGAGGATGGCCGGAGTCTCCCAGTCCTTGCCGAGCACGTTGTGGCCGAGGAACGCGAAGACGGTCTGGTACCAGACCTTCGCGTGCTGCGGCGACAGGATCCAGTGGTTCTCGTCCGGGAAGTAGAGGAACTTGTGCGGCATCTCGCCGTCCTCCGCCTCCGTCTGGGACGCCAGCTCGAACCACAGCCGCAGCGCCTCGCCGATGGGCACCCGGTAGTCGCGGTCGCCGTGGATGACCAGCATCGGCGTCGTGATGGAGCGGACGTGGTGGTGCGGCGAGTTGGCCGCGGCCATCTCCGCGGTCATCTCCTTGACCCAGTAGAACGCAGCGTCGGTGGTGGGCCCGAACTGGTCGAGAGCCCAGAGACTGGCGTGGGTGACGATGGCGTCGAAGCGGTCGGTGTTGCCGGCCACCCAGTTGGCCATGTAGCCGCCGAACGAGCCGCCCATGGCCGCGGTTCGGGTCTCGTCGATGTCGTCGCGGGCGACGGTGGCATCGGTGATGGCCATCAGGTCGGTGAACGGCGCTTGACCCCACGAACCCCAGCCGCGACGGATGAAGTCGAGCCCGTAACCGGTGGACAGTGCCGGGTCGGGAAGCAGCACGGCGTAGCCCTGCGCCACCGCGATCCACGGGTTCCACCGCCACGACCACGCGTTCCACGACCCGAGCGGGCCACCGTGGATCCACAGCAGCAGCGGCGCCGGGCTGGTGGCCGAGGCACCCTCGGGTAGCGCCAGCCAGGCGCGCACCCGCACGCCGTCCGGCGTCGTCGTCTCCACCTCGGTGATGTCGCCGGGCAGCAATGGTGCGGGCGCCGGCGCGGGCAGTGGCGCCGACAGCTGGTCGGCGACCTCGGCGGACAGCTTCACCGGTGTCGGCGGCTCCAGGTATGAGGTGCGCATCGCGTAGACGGTGGAGCCGTCGGGCGAGACGACGACGTCGCTGTAGGCGTAGTCGTCGGACGTGAGCTTGGTGACCGCGCCACTGGCGACGTCGATGCGGAAGACCGGCGCGCGGCCGTCGTCGTCGGCCACCACGATGAGCGCGGAACCGTCCGGTGTCCACCGCGCCGCGCCCGGCCAGCGGTCCCAGTCGGCGGTCAGTGACCGGACGGACCCGTCGGCGACCGTGATGATCACGAGCTCCTGGTCGACCGGTTCGGTGGGCGTGGACCGCTTGCCGCGTACGACGGCGACCGCCGACCCGTCCGGGCTGAAGCGCGGCGTCTCGAACTCGTAGTCGGGGTGGTCGGCCAGCACCCGGCGCTCTCCGGTGGCGACGTCGACGACCACGAGCGACTGCCGCAGGCCGCCCCGCTCGGGCATGTTCCACATGGTGACCACGGTGGAGCCGTCGGGGCTGATGTCGTAGCCGGCGGAGTCCAAGGACCGGCCGGCGTCCGGCGTGAGGTCGCGCAGCTCGACGGAGGGGTCGTCCAGCGGGGTCTCGCCGTCGCTCAGCCTGCCGGCGAACAGCCGCGGCGCGTCCGGGCCGAGGTCGTGGTCCCAGTACCGCACCGGGTACCGCTCGTGCAGGATCGCGGAGACCTTCTTCTCCGTGCGCTCCTTGCGCTTCTTCTCCTCCGACTCGACGTCCGTGGACGACGGGAACGTGTCGGAGGCGACGAGGATGGTGCCGGACTCGCGTGCCACCACCACGCCACCGATGCCGCCGGGCCGCTTGGCCACGACGCGAGCCTCTCCACCGTCGGCCGGCAGCAGCCACAGCAGCGGCGCCTCGTCATCATCCTTGGTGGCCGGGTCGGGGCGGGCGGAGCCGAACAGCAGCGAGCCGTCGGGCAGGAACGCGGCGCCGCTCTCGCCCTTGGCGCTGCGGGTCAGCCGCCGGGCCGGGCGACGGCCCTCGGGATCGATCTCCCACAGTGCGGTGACGTACCTGGTCTTGTCCGGGCTCAGTGTGGACACGGCGGTGACGAGGCGGCTGCCGTCCGGCGACAGCGCGAGCCCGCCGAAACGCGGCAGGGCCACGTAGGCGTCCAGGTCGTGGAACGGGGTCGGCGGGGTGTCCGGCGTCTCCGGCGCGGTTTCTGTCACCCTTCCTTACCTATCACGCTGTTCTGCCCTGCTGACAGGACTGCGTACGTAACGGCTCAGCCTCGGTCCGCTCACACCCCACGCCGGCCTCTCCAACTCACTGGCACTCTCGCCATGAGAGTGCTAATTTCGATGGTGCAGTGACCGCTGGTTCGCCCTCGCGGGGGCGAGGGCGAGTGGTGACAGGAGGTGGTTGATGTGGTCACCCGCTTTGACCCGTTCCGCGACATCGACCGTCTGGCCGAGCAGATGTGGGGTGCTGCTCGCAACGCCGCGACGATGCCGATGGATCTCTACCGGTCCGGCGACCACTACGTCATGCACTTCGATCTACCCGGCATCGACCCCGGGTCGCTGGACGTCAACGTCAAGGACCGCACGCTGACCGTGCGAGCCGAGCGCAGCGGACGCTCCGAGGACGTCGAGTGGCTCAACCGCGAGCGTCCGGTCGGCACCTACGTCCGCCAGCTCAACCTCGGCACGGGCCTCGAGCTCGACCGCATCGAGGCGAGTTACGCCGACGGCGTCCTCACCCTCACCGTCCCGGTCGAGGAGGAGGCAAAGCCGCGCCGCATCGAGGTCTCGCATCCGAGCAAGACCCGGGTCATCGAGGCGGGCCCCAGCGAGAGCCCAGCCGGCTGACCGGCGGCGGGTATCCCCACGGCACCGCTCCCGCCGCGCACCCGCGCGGCGGGAGCACGCCGCACGGCGCCCGGCCCATCAGCCCGGCGGGCGTGCGGTGCTCTCGCGCACGATGAGCTTCGTGGCGACGGTGGTGACCTCGGGCTCGACGTCAACGCCGGAGCGCAACCGCTCCACCAGGGCGGCCGCCGCCAACCGGCCCTCCTCGCGGACGTCCTGCGCCACCGTGCTCAGCCCGAACAACCAGGACAGGTCGTGGTCGTCGACCCCGACGACGGAGAGGTCCTCCGGCACCCGCAGGCCGCGCCTGCGGGCCTCGTACATGACACCCATCGCCACCTCGTCGGACACGGCGAAGACCGCGGTCGGCGCGGTCCCGCGCGCGGCGAGTTCGGCGAATGCGGCGATGCCGGCCTCGACGGTGAACTTGGCCGGCACCGTCAGCGCCGGATCCGGTTCGACGCCGACCGAGTGCAACGCCTCGGCGTAACCGAGCCGGCGATCCGGCGACACCGGGAAACCGAGATGATCGTCCGGGTCGCCGCCGGCGAACGCGATGCGCCGATGCCCGAGCTCGACCAGGTGGCCCGTGGCGGCCCGGCCGACCTCGACGTCGTCGACCCGCACGCACGACAGGCCCGGCACGATGGGCCCGACGACGATGACCGGCCGGTGCATCGCGTGCAGTGCACCCACCTCGTCGGCGGTGAGCGGCAGGCTCATGATCAGTAGTGCGTCGGCGCGCTTGCGCAGCAGCTGGGTGTCGAAGACCTTGCGCCGGTTGGTCTCCACCTCGGACAGGTCGTACCGCAGGACGTCGTAGCCGTTGGCCGTCAGGACCTCCTGCGCGCCCTCCAGGACCGCGGTGAAGTACCAGCCCCGCGCCACCGGCGAGACGACGGCGACCGCCCCGGTGCGCCCGGTCGGCAGGCCGGCCGCGCTGGGCGACGCGACGTAGCCCAGCTCGGCCGCGATGTCCTGCACCAGACGACGGGTCGCCTCGGACACGCCGGGGAGGCCGCGCAGCGCCCGGGACACCGTCGCCACGGAGACGCCGGCCCTGGCCGCTACGTCAACGATGCCGGTCATCACACATGTCCCCGCGGCGGCCAGACCTGCACATCACCCCTTGACGCTACCTGCGAGCAGGCCGCGGACGAAGTAGCGCTGGAGGAACAGGAACACGATCACCGGGACGACGATGGACACGAACGCGCCGGCCGACAGCAGGTGCCAGGTGCTGCCGCGGCTGCCGACCAGCTCGGCCAGCCGGGCCGTCAGCGGTTGGACGTCCTGCGCACCCGTCGCCATCGTGATCGCCACCAGCAGGTCGTTCCAGACCCAGAGGAACTGGAAGATCGCGAACGCTGCGATGGCGGGTGTGACCAGCGGCAGCATGATCCGCATGAAGATCGCCACATGGCCGGCGCCGTCGACTCGGGCGGCCTCCATCAGCTCGACCGGAACTTCCCTGAAGAAGTTGTGCAGCAGGAAGATGGCCAGCGGCAGCGCGAAGATCGTGTGCGAGATCCACAGCGGCCAGAAGGTCCCGTTGAGGTCGGCGCCGACGTAGATGCGCAGCAACGGGATCAACGCCACCTGCAGCGGCACGATCTGCAACGCGAACACGGCCACGAAGATCGTGTCCCGGAACGGGAACTTCATCCAGGCGAACGCGTACGACGCGAGGCACGCGATCGTCACCGGGATGATCACCGACGGAATCGTGATGACGATCGAGTTGACGAAGTACGTGGCCAGCGACGTGCCGCCGAAGAGCACGTCGTCGTAGTTCGCCAGGGTCAGCTCCGGATCGGAGAACCAGTTCCACCAGCCGGAGGTCCGGATGGCCAGCTCCGGCCGGAACGACGTCAACAGCAGGCCGAACGTCGGCAGCGTCCACAGCACGGCGATGACGACCGCCGCGAGTGAAGCCCAGCGCGAGGTCAGCCGCTTCTTGGCGCGGCCGCTGACGGTGGCCGGCTCGACCCCGGTGAGCTCCTCCTGGAGGTCGGGCGTGGGAATCGCGGCGGTCATCGCAGGTCCGCCTTTCGCAACTGTCGGATGTTGTAGGCCACGATCGGGACCACCAGGATGAACAGCACCACCGCGAGCGCGGAGGCGAGCCCGGTGTCACCGAGCTGGAAGCCCTGGGTGTAGAACTCGTTCGCCACGACGCTGGTGTCGAACTGTCCGCCGGTCATGGTCCGGACGATGTCGAAGACCTTGAGGGTTCCGATCGAGATGGTGGTCAGCACCACCACGAGCGCCGGACGGATGCTCGGCACGGTGATGTACCGGAACATGCGCACTCCGGTGAGACCGTCGAGCTGGGCGGCCTCGGTGATGTCGGACGGGATCGCCTTGATCGCCGCCGACAGCACGGTCATCGCGAACCCGGCCTGGACCCACACCATGACCACGATCAGGAAGACCGTGTTCAGCGGCGAGTCGACCAGGAAGTGGCGCGGTTCCATCCCCAGCCAGACCAGGATCTGGTTCAACAGCCCGACCTGCTGGATGTTCTGCTGGTCCGGCCGGTACTCGTAGACGTATCGCCAGATGATCGACGCACCGACCAGCGAGATGGCCATCGGCAGGAAGATGACGGCCTTGGCGGCCGCCTCGACCCGGGACCGATCCACCAACACGGCGTACACCAGGCCGATGAACGTCGCCAGCAGCGGCGTCAGGATCACCCAGATCGCCGTGTTGCGCAGCACCGTCAACATGCTCGAGTCGGTGAAGATCGACGCGAAGTTGTCGAGACCGACGAACTCGCTGCTGGTGCGGTCGAAGAACGACTGGTACATCGTCCGGAGGCCGGGATAGATCAGGCCGACGGCGAGCATGGCCAGCGCGGGCAGGACGAACGCCAGCGACTGCCAGAGGTCGACCCGGCGCTTGGCCCGGCCGACCACCAGCAGGATCAGGCCGATGACGCCCACGAACAGCGCCACGGCCAGCGCCATCTGTCCGAACTTCTCAAGAGTGCTCACAGGTCACCACCTTCGAACGCGAAGAGGCCAGCGGGACCCGGGCGAACGGGATGCGCAGCCTCGCCGCATCCCGTTCACCCGGATCGTCAGCCCTTACGGCCAGGCCGCTTCGATGGCGTCAACGGTCTGCTGCGTCGACGCGCCGGTGACCCAGTCGACCATGCCGGTCCAGAACGCCACGGTCCCGACCTGCGCGGGCATGAGGTCCGATGCGTCGAAGCGGAACACCGCCTCCTCGTCCTGGATGATCTCCGCCGAGAGCTGGTTGACCGGGCTCTCGTACGCGTCGATCGGCACCGTCCGGTTCGCCGAGACGAAGTTGCCGTGGCTGGCCCGCTCGGCGTGCCAGTGGTCGCTGGACAGGTACGTCTGGAAGGTCTGGACCTCCGGACGCTCCGCGAACGCGGCCACGAACTCGCCGCCGCCCAGGACCGGGTTGCCGTGCTCTTCTTCGATGCCCGGCAGGTAGAACGCGAAGACGTCGCCGTCCTCGGCCACCTCGACGCCCTCACCCCAGTTGGCCTGGTAGAACGACGCCTGGTGGTGCATCCAGCAGGAACCGTCGAGGATCGGCAGGCCGGCGTCCTCGAACCGGGTGGTGGCGATGCTCGCCACGTCGCCGAGTCCGCCGTTGACGTACTGGTCGTTCTTGAGGATCTCGCCGACCGTGTCGAACGCCTCGACCACCTGCGGGTCGTTGAACGGGATCTCGTGCAGATACCACTGGTCGTAGACGTCCGGCCCGGCGGTGCGGAGCATGACCTCTTCGACCCAGTCGGTGCCCGGCCAGCCGGTGGCGTCACCGGAGCCGAAGCCGGCGCACCACGGGATGCCGCCGTCCTCGACGATCTGGTCCGAGATCTCGATCATGTCGTCCCACGTTTCCGGGATCTCGTAGCCCGCACCCTCGAAGGCCGAGGGCGAGTACCAGACGAAGGACTTGACGTTGGCGCCGAACGGCGTGCCGTAGTAGGTGCCGTCGACGGTGCCGTACTCGATCCACGACGGGTCGAACGACGCCTCGACGTTGGCCGTGGCATCGTCGGGCACGGGGATGACCGCGTCGAAGTCGCGGACCAGCCTTGCCAAAAGGCCCGGCTGCGGGATGATCGCCAGGTCCGGCGGCGAACCGCCCTGGATGCGGATCGGCAACTGGGCCTCGAACTCGTCGGAGCCCTCGTAGACCACCGTCGCGCCGGTGCATTCCTCGTACTCGTCGAAGGACGCCTCCAGCGGTGCGTCCTCCGGCGCGACGATCGTGCTGTACACGGTGACCTCGGTGCCGCTCAGGTCGCCGTAGTCCTCCGCGAACGCGCAGTCCGTCTCTCCATCGCCGTCGCCCCCCGCTGTGGGATCGTCGCCGTCGTCGCCACCACACGCGGCAAGGACGAGCGACACGCTTGCAGCGAGGCCGACAGCCGCCCAGCCCTTGCGGGCGCTGCTCTTCGCCATGTGTCTGTCTCCCTCCCAGAAGGGATCGGTCCGAGCACTTGCCGCTCGAATCCCAGTGCATGAACGAAAACGTTTACGCTCGAAAAATGCAAGAGTGGTTCGGCAACTTCGCCGTAACGATTACGTCACGTCGACCAGCAGGTGTCCGCTATGTCACACCGAATTACCCAGTGATCAGGAGTGACGGCGGGAGGTGACCACCCGGAACCGCGGCGCGACGAACGCCGCGTCAGTGAGGCAGGCGTTCGCGGCCGGGTTGGCGCCGGTGCCGTGGAAGTCGGAGAAGGCTGCCGACTGGTTGACGTAGACGCCGCCGGTGAGGTTCACCGACAGCGGCACGCCGGCGTCGATGGCAGCCTGCTCCGCGGCGTCGAGCACGGCCGGGTCGGTCGAGTACACCGACGCCGTCATGCCGCCGTGCTCGCGGACGCCGGTGGCGAACCGCTCGACCGACTCCTGGGTGGAGCCGGTGGCGACGAGGAAGGAGACCGGCCCGAAGCACTCGGCGGAGTACGTCTTCTCATCCGCGGCGTCGACCGCCACGATGGCCGGCGTCCGGATGGTGGCGTCGGGCCACGCCGGGTGGACCACCGGGCGAGACTCGAGCACCGTCCGGGGGTCGCCCTCGAACGCGTCCACCCGGCCGCGGACCCCGTCGTTGACCACCGCGCCGAGGATCTCCACCGCACGCGCGTCGTCCCCCAGCAGCTTGTCGACGGCGCCGGCCAGCGCGGCACCGAACTCGTCGAAGCTGACGCGACCCTGGTCGGTGAGCACCCCGGTGCGCGGCACGAACACGTTCTGCGGCGCCGTGCACATCTGCCCGGTGTAGAGGCTGAACGAGAACGCGAGATTGTCCACCAGCCCGTGCAGGTCGTCCGTGGAGTCGACGACGACGATGTTGAGCCCGGCCTTCTCGGTGAACACGACAGCCTGGTGCGCGGTGTCCTCCAGCCACTGCCCGAACACGGTCGACCCGGTGAAGTCGATGATCCGCACCTCCGGCCGGACGGCGAGCACAGCGGCGAGCTTGTCGGCCGGGTCCTCGGCGGCCAGGGTGACCAGGTCGGGGTCGAAGCCCTCTTCGGCCAGCACCTCGCGGATCACCTGGACGGTCAGCGCCAACGGCAGCACCGCGTTCGGATGCGGCTTGACGACGACCGCGTTCCCGGTGGCCAGCGACGCGAACAGACCGGGCCAGGAGTTCCACGTCGGGAACGTGTTGCACCCGATCACCAGCGCCACGCCACGGGGCACCACGTGGTAGGTCTTCGTCATGCGCAGCGGTTCGCCCCTGCCCGGCTTCTCCCATACCACCTCGGCGGGGATGCGGCGCTGTTCGGCGTGGGCGTACGCCACCGCCTCCAGCGCCCGGTCCAGCGCATGCGCCCCACCGGCCTGGAACGCCATCACGAACGCCTGGCCGGACGTGTGCATGACGGCGTTGGCGAGCTCGAAGATCCGCTCGTGCAGGCGGCTCAGGACTTCCAGGCAGACCGCGGCCCTGCCGTCCACGCCGGCCCGCCGCCAGGCCGGCATCGCGGCTCGGGCGGCCGTGAGCAGGGTCGTCACGGCGTCGTCGGTCGCCGGGAGCCGCGGATACCGCACGCCGAGCTCCGGCCCGAACGGGCTGCGCTCGGTGGCCACGGTGCCGTCGGCTCCGGGTGTGGCCAGCGGGAAGTCGCTGCCGAGCCAGGCGTCGTACGCGGCCCGCCCGTCAGCGGCGGCCGTCTCGCCGTACACCCGCGGACTCGGGGATTCCGGGAACGCCGAGAACCACGCGCGCGTGGCGGTGGCCTTCTCCGCCTGCTCGAGGAGGTCTCGGTGCCGATCGATCAGAACGCCCAGCGACATCGCGGGACCTCCACATTGTGTGACAGACTTACGCACGTTCGCTCCAACTCTGTCACATCGAACGGACTCCGTCCATGATCATCGGCGATCGGCCACACCAGCGCGGGGCGGATCGCCGATGATCACGGGAGAGGGAGGCTGCTGATGCACCCGGTCGGCGTGGTCGGCGCCGGCACCATGGGCGCCGGCATCGCCCAGGTGGCGGCCCTCGCCGGCCACGAGGTCCGCCTGCACGACACCCGCGACGACGCCGCGAACGGAGCCGTCGACGCCGTGCTGCACCGGCTGGCCCGAGCGGTGGACACCGGACGGCTGCTGGCCGACGAGGCCGAGGACGCGGCGGCCCGGCTGCGCGCGGTCCGCACCGTCGACGACCTCGCCGGCTGCGGGCTCGTCATCGAGGCCGTCGTCGAGGACCTCGCGGTCAAGCAGGCGCTGTTCGCGGCACTGGAGGCGATCTGCGGCCCGGACACGATCCTGGCCACCAACACATCGTCGCTGTCCATAGACGCCATCGCGGACGGCCTGCGACACCCCGGACGGGTGGCCGGGATGCACTTCTTCAACCCCGCGCCGGTGCTGCCGCTGGTCGAGGTGGTCAGCGGGACGTCGACCGATCCGGCCGTGACCGACCTGCTGGCCGAGACCGCGACGGCATGGGGCAAGACCCCGGTGCGCGCGGCGTCGACGCCGGGGTTCATCGTCAACCGGGTCGCCCGCCCGTTCTACGCCGAGGCGTTCCGGATGCTGTCCGCCGGCACCGTCGACGCCGCCACCGCCGACGCGATGTTCCGCGAGTCGGGCGGATTCCGGATGGGCCCCTTCGAGCTCGCCGACCTGATCGGCCACGACGTCAACCTCGCGGTCGGCCGCTCGGTCTGGACCGCGTTCGGACACGACCCGCGGTTCGAGCCGTCGACGCTGCAGGCCCAGCTGGTCGCCGCCGGCCGGCTGGGCCGCAAGACCGGCCGCGGCATCTACGTCACGGACGAGCCCCGACCGGAGCCGTCGACCGCGGCGCCGGTCCCGCCGCGTGACGACGCCTGGGCCGGGGACGGACCGCGCGACCAGACGGCGGCCGGCGCGGTCCACTGGCAGGTCGGCACTGCGGACGTCCGGCTCCGGCCGTCCGACGGACGCACCGCCGCCCAGCTCACCGGCGGCGGGCCGGCCACCGTCGTCGTCGCCGACCTCGCACTGGACTACGCCGGTGCCACCCGCATCGGCGTCGCCGCCCCCGAACACGCACCGCGCGAGCACGTCGACGCCGTCGTCGGCTACCTGCAAGGGCTCGGATACGCGGTGACCGTGCTGCCGGACACGCCGGGCCTGCTCGTGGCGCGGACCGTCGCCATGCTCGCGGCGTTCGCGGCCGACGCCGTCGACGCGGGCGTCGCGTCCGCCGCCGACGTCGACATCGCCATGCGGCTGGGGGTCAACTATCCGCTCGGCCCGTACGCGTGGGGCGCCGAGCTGGGCTGGGACTGGGTGGCCGGAGTGCTCGACGCGCTGGCCGCCGACGACGACCCGCGCCGCTACCGGGTCTCGCCGGGCCTGCGGGCCAGGGCGACCGTGACCGAGCCGGTCGACGAGCTGGAGGGTGAACCATGACCGAGGCTTACCTGGTCGACGGCGTCCGCACACCCATCGGTCGTTACGGCGGCGCGCTGGCCACCGCCCGCCCCGACGACCTCGCCGCGCACGTGCTGCGGACCCTGCTGGAGCGGCACGCCGCGGTGCCACCCGACGCCGTCGACGAGGTCGTGCTCGGCTGCGCGAACCAAGCCGGCGAGGACAACCGCAACATCGCCCGGATGGCCGTGCTGCTGGCCGGCTGGCCGGTCTCGGTGCCGGGGGTGACGGTGAACCGGCTGTGCGGCTCCGGACTGGATGCGCTGGCCTACGCCGCCCGGGCGGTGCGCACCGGCGAGGCCGACGTCGTCGTCGCCGGCGGGGTGGAGTCCATGTCACGGGCGCCGCTGGTGATGCCCAAGGCGCAGACGGCGTTCGACCGCGGCCAGGCGCGGCTCTACGACTCCACGATGGGCTGGCGGTTCGTGAACGCCGCCCTGGAGGCCGTGTACGGCACCGACTCCATGCCGGAGACGGCGGAGAACGTCGCCGCCGCCGAGGGCGTGGCGCGCACCGACCAGGACGCGTTCGCACTACGCAGCCAGCAGCGCGCGTCGTCCCGGCGCAAGGAGCTGGCCGCGGAGATCGTCGCGGTCGAGGTCCCGTCGCCGCGGCGAGGCGCCGGGCCGGTCGTCGTCGATCTCGATGAGCACCCGCGGGAGACGTCGCTGGACGCGCTGGCGGCGCTGCGCCCGGTGGTCCGGCCGGACGGCACCGTCACCGCGGGCAACGCCTCCGGTATCAACGACGGCGCCGCCGCGCTGCTGGTCATGAGCGCGGCTGCGGTGTCACGCTACGGCGTCGACCCGGTCGCCCGGCTGACGGGCGCCGCGACCGCCGGGGTCTCGCCGCGGACCATGGGACTCGGCCCGGTGCCGGCGACCCGCAAGCTGCTCGCCCGCACCGGCGTCCGCCTCGCCGACGTCGGCGTCGTGGAACTGAACGAGGCGTTCGCCACCCAGGCCCTGGCCTGCCTGCGCCAGCTCGGCCTCCCCGATGACGCCGAGCACGTCAACCCGAACGGCGGGGCCATCGCGCTCGGCCATCCCCTCGGCATGAGCGGTGCCCGGATCGCCCTCTCGGCCGCCCTGGAGCTGCGCCGGCGCGACGCCCGCTACGCCCTGGCCACCATGTGCATCGGAGTCGGCCAGGGCATCAGCCTGCTGCTCGAACGCCCCTGACCTGCTCGGCGTGCTGACGGCAGTCCAGACGGCGATCCGCGGGCGGTACCGTCCGGGGCGATTTGCAATGAGCACCTGTACGCACCGGCGCACGCCGGTGCGTACAGGTGCTCATTGCAAAAGGCGGGCGGACAGCGGCCCGACCAGGCAAGTCGCGAGCGGGCTCAGCCCCAGACGAGCGCGTTGCCGGGGTCCTCCAGCAGTGCGGCGAGATCAGCCAGGAACCGCGACCCCTGCTCGCCGTCCACCAGCCGGTGATCGAAGGACAGCCCCAGGGTGGTGACCCAGCGCGGCTTGACCTTGTCCTTGTGGACCCATGGCTGCTTGCGGATGGCACCGAACGCGACGATGGCGGCCTCGCCCGGCGGCAGGATCGGCGTGCCGGTGTCGATGCCGAAGACGCCGACGTTGGTGATGGAGATGGTGCCGCCGAGCATGTCCTCCGGCGGTGTCTTTCCCTCCCGTGCCGTCGCCGCCAACTGGTTGATGGCGACGGCCAGTTCGCGCAGCGAGAGCCGATGGGCATCCTTCACCTTGGGCACGACGAGCCCGCGTGGGGTCGCCGCCGCGATGCCGAGGTTGACGTACCGCTGCATCACGATCTCCCCGGCGACGTCGTCCCAGCGGGCGTTGACGTCCGGCGTGCGGCGTGCCGCGATGCACACCGCCTTGGCCAGCACCGCCAGCGGCGACAGCTTGACCTCGCGGAACTCCCGCGAGTCGCGCAGCCGCTCGACGAGCTTCACCGTGCGGGTGACGTCGACGGTGACGAACTCGGTGACGTGCGGCGCGGTGAACGCCGACGTCGTGACCGCCTGGGCGGTCGCCTTGCGAACCGAGCGGATGGCGACCCGCTCCTCCCGCGGCAGCCCGTCCCAGCCGGTCCCGGACGGGGCCACGGGCGCGGTGGCCGGTTCGGCGACGGCACCAGCCGCGGCCGCCTGGACGTCGTCGCGGGTGACGGTGCCGTTCGGCCCGGTCGGCGTGACGGTGGTGAGATCGACGCCGAGGTCCTTGGCGAGCTTGCGCACCGGCGGCTTGGCCAGCACGACCGGCGACGGCGGTTCCACGGGCGCGACGGGCTCCGGCGGAGCGGCCTGAGCGGGCGGCGCGGGCGGCGGCGCCTCGACGGTCGCCGAGCCGTTCGCGGCCGGCGCCGCGGTGGCCGCGGAGGCCGGCGCCTTGCGCTGGCGACGCCGGGCTGCCGTCGTCCGCGGTCCGTAGCCGACGAGGACCGCCTGCCGCTCCGGCGGAGCTTCCGCCGGGGCGTCCGAGGGTGCGGGAGGTGTGGGTACCAGGTCCTGCGTCGGGCCACCGACCCGGCCCGCGCTACCCGGCGCGGGAGGTGAGCCGGCCCCGTCGCCGGTCCGGACGGCGATGATCGGGGACCCGACGTCGACCGTGACGCCCTCCTCGACCAGCAGGGTCTCGACCACGCCCGCGAACGGGGACGGCAACTCGACCAGCGACTTCGCGGTCTCGATCTCGACGAGGACGTCGTTGACCTTGACCTCGTCGCCCGGCTTGACCCTCCAGGAGACGATCTCGGCCTCGGTCAGCCCTTCGCCGACGTCGGGCAGGTTGAAGTGCGACACGCTCATGCCGGCCCCCTAGAACGTGAACGTGCGGTCGACGGCATCGAGCACGCGGTCCAGATCGGGCAGGTACTCCTCCTCCACCCGCGCCGGCGGGTAGGGCGTGTCGTAGCCGGTGACCCGCTGGACCGGGGCCTCGAGGGAGTAGAAGCACTCCTCGGTGACCCGGGCGGCCACTTCGGCGCCGATACCCAGGGTGCGCTGCGCCTCGTGCACCACGACCAGCCGGCCGGTGCGCCGGACCGACTCGTACACGGAGGTGAGGTCCAGCGGCGACAGCGTGCGTAGGTCGATGACCTCGAGCGACCGGCCGTCCTCGGTGGCCGCCGTGGCGGCGTCCAGGCAGGTCTTGACCATCGGGCCGTACGCGGCCACCGTCGCGTCGGTGCCGGGCCGCACCACCCGGGCGGCCTCCAGCGGCAGGTCTGGCGACCCGTCGACGTCGACCTCGGCCTTCTCGTAGTAGCGGCGTTTGGGCTCCAGGAACACCACCGGGTCGTCCAGGTCGATGGCCTGCTGGATCATCCAGTACGCATCGAGCGGGTTGGAGCAGGTGACGACCTTCAACCCCGGAGTGTGGGCGAAATACGCCTCCGGGCTCTCACTGTGGTGCTCGACGGCGCCGATGCTGCCGCCGTAGGGAATGCGGATGACGATGGGCATCCGCAACCGGCCGCCGGAGCGGAAGTGCATCTTCGCGACCTGGCTGACGATCTGGTCGAACGCCGGCATGACGAAGCCGTCGAACTGGATCTCGCACACCGGCCGGTAGCCCCGCAGCGCGAGGCCGACGGCGGTGCCGACGATGCCGGACTCGGCCAGCGGGGTGTCGATGACGCGGTCCTCGCCGAAGTCCTTCTGCAGCCCGTCGGTGACCCGGAAGACGCCGCCGAGCTTGCCGACGTCCTCACCCATGACGAGGACCTTGTCGTTGTTCTCCAGCGACCGCCGCAGCCCGGCGTTGATGGCCTTGACGAGGTTGAGGGTGGCCGGAGCGGACGCCCCGGCGTTCTGCCCGCCCGTGGCGGCGTGGGTTCCGGTCTGCGTCATCGGGCCACCTCCCCGGAGATGCCTGCTCGGGCGTGGGACTCTTCTTCCCCCACGTCGAACGTGTCGAGGTAAGCCGCCATGGCCTCGCGCTGGGCGACGAGGTCCGGCGTGGGCTCCACGTAGACGTTGTCGAAGATGGAGGTGGGGGTGGGTTCGGGCAGCTCCCGGCAGGCCGCCCGCAGGTGCACGGCCAGCTCCTCGGCCTCGGCCTCCACAGCGTCGAAGAACGCCTGGTCGGCGAGGTCACTGCGGATCATGTACGCCTTCACCCGCTCGATCGGGTCCTTGAGCTTCCAGTGCTCCAGGTCGGCGTTGAGGCGGTACCGGGTGGGATCGTCGGTGGTGGTGTGCGCGCCCATGCGGTAGGTGAACGCCTCGACCAGCGTGGGGCCCTCGCCGTCGCGGGCCCGCTGCAGCGCCTCTCGCGTCACGGCCAGGCAGGCGAGCACGTCGTTGCCGTCCACGCGGACACCGGGGAAGCCGAACCCGCCGGCGCGCCGGTACAGCGGCACCCGGGTCTGCCGCTCCAGCGGCTCGGAAATGGCCCACTGGTTGTTCTGGCAGAAGAAGACGACCGGGGCGTTGGTGACGCTGGCCCAGATGAACGACTCGTTGACGTCGCCCTGGCTGCTGGCGCCGTCGCCGAAATACGCGATGACGGCGGCGTCGCGGTCGGGGTCGCCGGTGCCGATGGCGCCGTCACGCTGGATGCCCATGGCGTACCCGGTGGCGTGCAGGGTCTGCGCGCCGACGACGATCGTGTACAGGTGGAAGCCGGTCTCCCGCGGGTCCCATTCGCCCTGGTCGACGCCGCGGAACAGGGCCAGCAGGCGCAGCGGGTCGACGCCGCGGCACTGCGCCACGCCGTGCTCGCGGTAGGTCGGGAAGACGTGATCCTGCTGGCGTAGCGCCCGCGCCGAGCCGACCTGGGCGGCCTCCTGGCCCAGGAGGCTGGCCCACAGCCCCAGCTCACCCTGCCGCTGCAGCGCGACCGCCTCGCTGTCGACGCGGCGGGTCAGCACCAGGTCGCGGTACATCTGCTGGACGGCGACAGCGTCAACGTCACTGATCAGCGCGTCGTAGTGGTCGTGCGGAACGCGTTGCCCTTCCGGCGTGAGCAGCTGGACGAGCTCGGGTTCGGGCGGAACTGCCCCGGCCGGGTCGGCCACCGTCTCGACAGTCATGGGTCTCCTTCACGTCGTGGGCGGCGCAGGGTTGCCGCGCGAGCCCGTGTCTCGTGACCGTCTCGACGGGGAGGGGAGCTACGGGTGGGTTCCCGCTCCTCGTCGTGACGCCGTCCGTGACCTCCGTCACGACCGTTCTACCGCACACGGTACCCAGAACGCGGTCGGCGCGGGCACCCCGGCGGCAGAGGCTCTGCCGGCAGCTTCTGTCAGCCTGCCCGGTGGGCTGCCTCGGGGGCGTCGTCGATTCAGACAAAGTTCACCAGCGCAACGCTGCACCGACCGCACAAGTCGTCTGTCGTCCGACTAATCCCTAGGTCGTCCGAGCATCATCGCCATACACGGAGAACTCCCGCTCCACCAGGCAAGCATTCCTGGTGAAGCGGGAGCACCCCAACGCCACGTGATCATTTACGACGAGGTCAGGCGACGAACCTCCGGCGCAGCAGGAAGGCCGCCGCACCCATGAGCGCCACGCCCATCGCGACCAGCAGGGCCGGCGAAGCACCGGTGTCCGGCAGGTTCTCCCCCGGCTCGGTCGGCGTCGGCGACGGGGTGTCGCTCGGCGTCGGCGAGTCGGTGGGGGTGGGCGTCTCCGACGGCGACGGGGTGTCGGTCGGCGTGGGCGTCTCGGTCGGCGTCGGCGTCTCGGTCGGCGTCGGCGTGTCGGTCGGCGTCGGGGTCGGCGTCTCCGTCGGCGTCGGGGCGACGGTCCAGTCGACCGTGCCCTCGACCGTCAGCTCCGTCTTCGCCGACTGCGCGAGGATCAGCGACTGGGTCCGGATCTCCTCGGTGGACCCGACGAAGAGCCGCCCGACGTTCAGGTACGCCTCGGCCCGCAGGTGGACCGTGCCCGAACCCTCCTCGGCCTCGGCCGGGACGTCGACACCGAACGTGGCGCCGTCGCCCACCTGCGCGGGCAGCGCCGCGCCGTCGGCGTCGACCAGCTCGACGCCCTCGGGCAGCTCGGCCGTGACGTCCACCGTCTCGGCGGTGGTGGTGACGGTGAACGGCCCGATGACGCTGCCGGCCTCACCCGTCAGCGACCCGGGCTCCAGCGCCAGGGCCGGCGCCGGCTGCTCGCCGATGCCGACGTTGTCGTCGCCGGTCAGGTACTCGTACAGAGCCCGGACGTCGGCGTCGGTGGCGGCGTTCTGGTTGGTGAAGTCGTCCAGGTTCGGCTGCGCCGCGTCGCTGTAGGACCAGACGGCCGCCTGGGTGGCGGTGATGGCTTCCCGGACCGACAGCCCGTCGTTGAACTCGACGTCGCCGGCCAGCGCGGACTCGATCTCCTCGACCGGCACCACGGGGTACGAGTGCTGCAGCACCCAGAGGATGTGGTCGGCGTTCTCGGTGAACGGCGCGTCGGGCTCGGGGTATGCGTCCCAGGGCACCTCGGTCATCCCGCTGTCGTCGTTGATCGGGACGTCGATCTCGACGCAGTAGGTCTTCAGCTCGGCCCCGTCGTCGGCGAGCAGGCCGAGCAGGATGGCATTGACGGTGCCACCGCCGGCCCGGTTGACCGTGTAGCCGGGGACGTTGCCTTCGGGGTGGATCTCCGCCTTCGCCTCGGCGTCGGCGACGTCGAAGGCCACGGCGGTGGTGGGTGTGAGAATCGCCGCCCCGGCTATGACGGCGAGGCCGGCGCCGAGTCGCAGTCTGCGGACATGCGTGGGCATGGAACTCCTTCGTGGATTCAGCAAATGCGAGCGCCCACCAGCTCGCGTGCCTGCCGGCAGGCGCATTCCCCCGAACCGGGGGATCGTAGCGGTGATCAACATGAAACGGAAGACTTGTCGTTTATTCGGGCAAGTCGGTCACCGGATGCCCGCCGCCGGGTTGTGACTGGCCCTGTGCAGGCACCGTCATGTCGCATAGGGTCTTGACCCGTGCCTGACTTCGATGAAGCGTCGGCGACCCGCCAGCAAGCCCCCGGCCTGCACGCCGTGGACATCGACGGGACCTGGGCCGTCGGCGACGTACCGAACGGCGGCTACCTGCTCGCCCTCATCCTGAGGGCGGCGCTCAGCGAGTCGACACACCCCCACCCGGTCAGCACCAACGCCCACTTCGTCACGCCACCGACTGCCGGCCCGGCCGAGGTCCACGTCGACGTCGTGCGCACCGGCCGCACCATCGAGACCCTGCGGGCGCGGCTGGTTCAGGACGGCGAGTCCCGCGTCGAGGCCACCATCACCACCAGCACGCTGTCACGGACCTCTCCGGTCGAGTGGGTCGGCCCGCCGCCGGAGCCGGTGGCACCCATCGACGAGTGCATCCCCGCCGTGGTGGACCTTCCCGACGGCACCCACGTCGGCCTCCTGGAGCACGTCGACCTGCGACTTGACCCGCAGACGCTGGGTTGGTTCTCCGGCCGCCCAGCGGGCCAGCTGTCCATGCGCGGCCATGTCCGCCTCGCCGACGGCACCCAGCCGGACCCGGTGGTCCTGGCGCTCGCGGTCGACTCGCTGCCGCCGACGGTGTTCGGCCTGGGCCGGCTGGGCTGGGCGCCGACCGTGCAGCTGACCGTGCTGACCCGCAGCCTGCCGGCGCCGGGCTGGCTCACGGTGCACCTGCGCGGCCGGCTGGTCCGCGACGGCTGGTTCGACGAAGAGGCCGAGGTGTACGACGCCGACGGCTCCCTCGTCGCCCAGTCGCGCCAGCTGGCCCGCATCCGCGTCACCTGACGCCGCCACCCCGCCCCCAAATGATCACGTCCACCATGGGTGTGTTCGCCGCACCACCCATGCTTGCCTGGTGCAGCGGGAGAACGCCCCGCCCCGGACGGATGGCCGCGCACCCCTAGCCGGCGATCGTCAGCACCAGCAGCGCCACGTTCAGCGTCACCACCACCACGCTGACCAGCACCGCGAGCGTCGTCGTCAGCCGGGAGTTCGCCCACCGTCCCATCACCGACGGCCGCGACGTCACCACCACCAGCGGGATGATCGCGAACGGGATGCCGAAGGACAGCACCACCTGCGACAGCACCAGCAGCCAGGTCGGCTCCGCACCGGTGGTCAGGATCGCCACGGCCGGCGTCAGGGTGATCAACCGGCGCAGCAGCAGCGGGATGCGCCGCAGGAGCAGGCCTTCCATGATCACCGCTCCCGCGTAACAGCCGACCGACGTCGACGCGAGCCCCGAGACGAGCAAGCCGACCGCGAACAGCCCGCCGACGGCGACGCCAAGCCCGGACTCCACCGCCTCATGCGCGCCGGCGATGGTGTCTGTGCCGTCCTCGCCCCGCAACGACGCCGCCGCGACCAGCAGCAGCGCGATGTTGACACCGCCGGCCACCACCATCGCGACACCGACATCGACGCGTGTCGCGGTCAGCAACCGGCCGATCCGGCCGGGCTCGGGACGGGTACCGAAGCGGTCCCGGGCCAACGCCGAATGCAGATAGACGACGTGCGGCATGACGGTCGCGCCGAACATGCCGGCCGCGAGCAGGACGGTCTCGGTGCCCTCGAACCGCGGCACCATGCCGCCGGCCACCCCGGCCGGATCGGGCGGCTGCACGACCAGTCCGGCAACGAACCCCACAGCGATGACCAGCAACGCGGTGGTGATCACCCGTTCGAACGCCCGCTGCCCCCCGCCGTCCTGGACGGTCAGGACCGCCATGGAGATGACGCCGGTGATGATGCCGCCGAGCGGCAACGGGATGCCGAACAGCAGGTTCAGCGCGATGGCACCGCCAACCACCTCGGCGATGTCGGTGGCCATGGCGACGACCTCGGCCTGCAGCCAATAGGCGATGCGGCCGCCGCGCGGCATCCGGTCGCGCAACACCTGCGGCAGCGACGCCCCGGTGACCACGCCGAGCTTGGCCGAGAGGTACTGCACCAGCCCGGCCATCGCGGTGGCCATGACCAGCACCCACACCAGCAGGTAGCCGTAGCCGGCGCCCGCGGACAGGTTGGTGGCGACGTTGCCCGGATCGACGTATGCGACCGCGGCCACGAAAGCCGGGCCCAGCAGGCCCAACCCTGCACCGGGCAGCCGGGCTGGCGGCGCGCCGGCCGAATCCGGCCGCCGCCGGCGCACCCGCACGTACATGCCGTCTCCTACCCTCCGCCGGCCCGAGCGTCGACCTCGTAGCTGGTGTTGATGGACTCGAAGAAGTTCACCAACTGCAGCGTGTCGTTCGCGGTCGCCATCCACTTCGCTGGATTGGCGACACGATAGTGCGGCTCGAACCCGAGCTCCTCCAGCCGCCGGTCCGCGAGGTACTTGACGTACTGGTTGATGTAGTCGGCGTTCATGCCCAGGATGCCGGTGGGCAGCAGGTCACGGTTGTACAGCTCCTCCATCGCTACCCCGTCGAGGATCATCTGCCGGATCTCGTCGGCGAACTCCGGCGTCTGCAGCTCGGGATTCTCGTCCAGCACCGTCAGGATGAGGTTGATGCCGAACTTGAGGTGCAGGCTCTCGTCGCGCACGATCCAGTCGACCAGCGACGCGAAGTTGCGCAGCAGGTTCCGCTGCCGGAAGCTCAGCGCCACCATGAACCCGCTGTAGAACCAGATGCCCTCCAGCACGATGTTGTAGGCCACGAGGTTGCGGACGAAGTCACGCTTGCCTTCCAGCGTGGTGACGTCGAGGGTCTGCTCGGACATCCGCTTGATGTAGCGGACCTCGAACTCCTCCTTGGCCACCATGGACGGCACCGTGGTGTGCGCCTCGTAGGCCCGGGCGCGGTCGATCGGGAACGTCTCCAGCACGTACTCGAAGGCCATCACGTGGTTGGCCTCCTCCCACATCTGCTTGGCGAGGTACAGATGCGCCTCGGCCGCGTTGAGGTAGGGGTACACGCCGAACGCCAGTGCCTTGTTGACCAGCAGCTCGTTGGGGTTGAAGTAGCTCATGAGGAACGTCAGCGCGTGCCGTTCCTCGTCGGTCATCCGCTTGAAGTCGGCCATGTCCTCGCCGAGCTGGACCTCGTGCGGGAACCACGTGTTGGCGACGGCCTGGTTGTACAGCTCGTAGGCCCACGGGTAGCGGACCGGCTTGAGCAGGAGGCCCTCCTGGATGCCGGTGCCGAGAATCGTCGAGTTCATCGGGGCGTTCTCCTCTCCGGTCACTGGCAGGACTCGCACTGCAGGCGTTCCTGCGGGTCGACGGGGCAGGCGACTGCGTCGTGACCGGTGTCGACGACGTCCAGTTCGGCTCCCGCTCCCCTCCCGTTCGGTTGATCTTGGAGTTCTCGCGGAATCAACTGGGACGAATCGGACGGGGATTCCGCGGTTTCTCCAAGATCAACCGGGAGCGGCGGCGCGGGCCGGGTGGCGGCGCCGAAGCCTCGCCGGGAACCAGGCGACGGCGCCGTCCCACCACCGGTGCCGACCAGCGACTCGGACTTGTTCACTCGGACGGTGCTCTGCTCAGCCGTGTGCCGTGGCTTCACGTGCAGGTAGTAGGTGGTCTTCACGCCCTTGGCCCAGGCCGCGGAGTAGATGTCCACCATGTCGCCGATGTCACGGGTCTCGAGGTACATGTTCCGGCTGATCGCCTGGTCGATCCACTTCTGTGCCCGCGCCGCGACCTCGATGAACGCGTACGGGGAGAGCTGGAACGACGTCTTGTAGACGGCCTTGAGGTCGGCCGGGACCGCTGGCAGCGCCGCCACGTCGCCCTGTGCGCGCAGCAGGTCCTCACGCACTTCCTCCCACAGCCCGCGCGCTTTGAGAGCAGCCACCAGGTTGGGGTTGACCTCGAGGAACTTGCCGGAGCTGGTGGCCCGGCTGAACAGCTGCGAGAACCGCGGGTCCAGACCGGGGGTGGTGCCGGCCACCAGGCCGATGGACGCCGTCGGGGCAATGGCCATGAGGGTGGCGTTGCGCATGCCGCCGCGCACCTTGGCACGCAGGCCGTCCCAGTCCAGCCGGCTGGACCGCGACACGGTGACGGGCACCCCGCGCTCACGCTCGGCCACGTCGACGGTGTCGATGGGCACCATGCCCTGGCTCCACCGGGACCCCTCGAAGTTGGCGTACGAACCGCGTTCGCGTGCCAGGTCGGCGCTCTGGTCGATGGCGTGGAAGCTGATGAACTCCATCACCCGGTCGATGAGGTCGTACGCCTGCTCGCTCTCGTACGACCAGCCGAGCCGCTCCACGACGTCGCTGAAGCCCATGATGCCCAGGCCGACGGCCCGGTTGAGCTCGTTGGAGCGCTCGGACTCCGGCACCGACGAGATGGTGATGTCGATCAGGTTGTCCAACTGGCGTACCGCCAGCCGGACGCTGTCGCGCAACCGGTCCCAATCAATACGAAGGCCCGCTGTACTTCTGGCCGCGTTCGCTTCCTCACCTCGCCGCTCCACGAGGTGCCGGGACAGGTTCACCGACGCCAGGTTGCAGACGGCGATGTTGTCCCGGTCCTGCGGCAGGGTGATCTCGGTGCACAGGTTGGACAGGTGGATCGTGCCGGTGTTGTTGTTCAGAGCCCGGTTGTTGATGGTGTCCTTCCAGGTCAGCCAGGGGTGCGAGGTGGTCTGCAGACTGATCAGGATGGCCCGGAACTGCTCGCGTGCCTTCATCTTGGTGAAGGTCCGCAGCTCCCCGGCCTCGGCGGCGGCGACGTACTCGGCGTAGCGCCGGCTGAAGGCGGCTCCATAGAGCTCGGGAAGGTCCGGGACGTCGAGCGGGTCGAACAGGTACCAGTCGTCGTCGTTCGCGACTCGGGTCATGAACTCGTCGGAGATCCAGACCGCGGTGTTGGCCGTGCGGACCCGGCGGTAGGGGTCGCCGGCGTTCTGCCGCAGGTCCAGGAACTGCTGGAAGTCCTGGTGCCAGTTCTCGATGTAGAAGCACAGCGCGCCGAACTTCTTGCCGCCGCGCGAGACCGCCCGCAACGTCGAGTCAATGGTGTGCATGAACGGGATCGGCCCGGTCGAGACGGTGTTGTTGCTGCGGATGGGCGAGCCCTCGGCGCGCAGCTTCGTCACCGAGAGCCCGATGCCGCCGGTGCCCTTCGTCAGCCACATGACGTCGCGCACGCTCTTGGCGATGTGCTCGATGTCGTCGTGCATCTCCATGACGAAGCAGTTCGACAGTTGCGCGTACGCCGTGCCGGCGTTCACCAGCGTGGATCCGGCCGCGAGATAGTCGAGCCGGGACATCTTCTCGTAGAACGCCAGTGCGGCGGACGTGGCGGCCGCGGTTCCGGGCTCGTTCAGCGACAGGCCCATCGCCACCCGCATCCAGAAGAACTGCGGCACTTCGAGGCGGTGACCGTCCCGGTCGTTGATCATGTACCGGTTGTTCATGGTGACAGCACCGGTGTAGGTGAGCAGGTCGTCGCGGGACGGGTCCAGCGCGCCGGCCAGCCGGTCCAGGTCGAAGTGAGTCGCCAGCCGCTCGTCGAGGAGCCCGGCGGCCACGCCCTCCGCTACGTAGCCGGGGAACCTCGTGCGGTGCAGGTCGGCGAGCTCCGCAGGGCCTTCGTAGTCGCCCAGCACTCGCTTGTAGACGGTCTTGAGCAGGACCCTGGCCGCGACGGTGTCGAACGCGGGGTCGTCGCGGACGTTCTGCAGCGCGACCTGGACCACCGCCTCGTCCAGCTGCTGGCTGGTGATGCCGTCAAAGAGGGTGATCTCGAGTTCGGACTGCAGTTGGGTGACGCGGGCGACCTGGTTGTCCAACCCGACGCTGGCGGCCTCGATGGCGGCCGCGATCTTGTAGCCGTCGTAGGGCTCGACCGATCCGTCACGTTTGACGACGTTGACGCTCATGCTCTCTCCTCGCGAGCTCGGCTGGCTCGGCCCGCGGCCGGCGCCGGGGGAAGCCCAGGAGAGATGCGCCGTCGGCGTCGCGCCGGGACGAGAAACGCCCGGAGCGGCGGTGAGTACGTCGCCGTATCGCCCCCTGGCCCCTCCCTCGGGGGCCGCGGACCACCACACGCGGTTGGGCGTGCGGTGCGCTGGCAGGTCTTCGGACTCACGGGCGCGGGGCGGCCATCCGGATGATGGCAGTCCACCTACTGGCCGTCGCTTCCCAGGCCGCGAACGTGCGGCCCAGTGCTTGATGACGGCGGTCGTTCCCGTTCACCGCTGCGGGGCAGTCCCGGACTCACACCGGGTTCCCTGTTGCCTCCACCGATCTGGCTGACCGGCAGAACCAGCTGCACCAGACACACTATCTGGTAGTTACAAAGATGCAAGTCACCTACATCTAGTATCTCGCGCGCTGGTCCGCCAAACCGGGCGCAAGACCGCAGGCCGCCCAGGACGCTCACGTGACGCGATGTCTGGACTAGATGGCGGAAACTCGCTGTCGCCGTGTCGGCCGGCTGCCCCAGAATGTACGCCGGTCCAGCACTCATCCCTGGAGACGCTCGTGACGCCCTCGCATGCCCGGCCGGCCATGATCTGGACGGCGCTCATCGCCGTCTATGTGGTGTGGGGATCGACCTATCTCGGCATCCGGATCATGGTCGAGGCCGACATGCCGCCGCTGCTCGGCATGGGCGCCCGCTTCTTGGCGGCCGGGCTGCTGCTCGCCGGCTTCATCGCCGTGCGGCACGGACCGAACCGGCTGCGGGTCACCGGCCGCGAACTGCGCGGCGCGGCCACCATGGGCCTCCTGCTGCTCGTGCTGGGCAACGGCATGGTCGCGGTCGCGGAACAGACGGTGCCCAGCGGCCTGGCCGCGCTCATCGTCGCCGCCGTGTCGCTGTGGTTCGTCCTGCTGCAGGTAGCCGGCGGGCAACGGCCCCCGGCCATGACCTGGACCGGGGTTCTCATCGGGCTCGTCGGTGTCGGCGTCATCAGCCTGCCGCGCGGCGGAATCGACGGTGTCGAACCGTGGGGCATGCTCGTGCTGCTGTTCGCGACGGTGTCGTGGGCCTGCGGGTCCTACTTCTCCCCACGACTCGGCCTGCCCCGCAACGCGCTGGTGGCATCGGCCTACGAGATGCTCGCCGCAGGTGTCCTGCTGACGCTGGCGTCGGTCGCGACCGGCGAAGCCGCGGGGTTCGACCCCGGCGCCGTGCCGGCCCGCGGCTGGCTGGCGCTGCTCTACCTCATAGTCATCGGATCGATCGTGGGCTACACCGCCTACGGATACGCGCTCGCCAACGCGCCGCTGTCGCTGGTGGGCACCTATGCCTACGTCAACCCGGTGGTCGCCGTGCTGCTCGGCTGGGCGATCCTCTCCGAGCCGGTGACGGCGGTGGTGCTGGGCGGCGGCGCGCTGGTGGTGGGCGGGGTGACGCTCGTGGTCAGCAGTGAGCGACCGGCCAGACGGGCGAAGGCCCGGGATCGGGCGGCGGAGGTCACCAGCGTGTGACCCGCTCTGCACGCGCACATGACCATGTTCCCTTACGGCCCTTTCGCGGACCGCGAGGGAACATGATCATGGACGAGCTCGACGGCCCCTAGGTGCTGGTCAGCTCCGAACGCGCGATCTCGATACCAGCGGTCGGGTCTTCGTCGACCATGCCGGTGCCCAGCCGCGGCGCCACCCGGACCGAGCGCAGCGCGTTGTCGTAGGCGTCGAGGGCCTCGTCGGCGCGACCGAGGTCACGGTAGAGGTCGGCCAGCTCACGCCAGGCCGACGCGGCGACCCGGGAGGCACCCATGGACTCCAGCATGGTCGCGGCCAGCGCCGCCACCCGGATGCTCTCGTCGACCTCGCCCTGCGCGCGCAGGATGCGCGCCAGGCTGAGCTGGGCCAGCGCGGTACCGACCCGCGGCTGCTCGCGGCCCAGCTCGGTCAGGGCAGCCTCCGCCGCCGTCCGTGCCTCGTCGAGCCGGCCCAACTGGAGCAGGGCGTCGGCGCGCCGGACGTGGAAGGTGGCGATGTCGGTCTTGCCGCCGTAACGCTTGATGTTGTCCTCGACGCCGTCGAGTATCTCGATCGACTTCTGCGCGTCCGGCTCGCTGCCTTGCAGCAGCAGCCACGCGTGCGCCACCCGCAGCCGGGCGAGATTGCGCAGGTCGTCACCCTCACCGAACATGGCGAGCGCCCGGTCGACCAGGTTGAGCGCCAGGGCCAGCTCACCACGCGACTCCGCGACGAGGGAGGCGTTCCAGTACGCCGCGCCGCGGGTCTGCGGGGCGCCGATGCGATCGGCGGCGGCCACCAGCTCGGCGGCGAGCGCCTTGGACCGCACCATGTCGCCGCGGCCGCCGTAGGCGCCCAGCACGGTGCACCCGAGCCGGATGTACTCGTCGGTGCTCTCCAGGCCGAGGTCGGCCGCCGAGCGGCGGGCCTCCTCACCGATCTGGATGGCCATGTCGAAGTCGCCGGCGCGGTCATAGCAGCGGGTCAGCGCGATCGCGACGTCGAGCCAGGACTGGACCGCGGGCGACTGGCGCGCCTCGTCGGCCAACTCCGACAGCAGCTCGATGGCGCCCTCGAGGTCACCCTTGAGCTCGCGGGCGAGGGCCCGGCCGAGCCGAGCGCCACGGCTCTGCTCGTCGTTCAGGCCCGGATCGCCGACCAGCTCGGTGAACTGCTCGTACGCCGCGTCGGCGCGGCCTTCGCGCAGCGCCATCTCGGCGCGGCCGAGCGCGAGGCGGGCCTTGGTGCGCACGGACGCGTCGACACCGTCGCGCAGATACTCGACGTCGATGCGCAGCCGCTCGGCGATGTGCGCGAGCGCCGACGCCGCCGGCTGCCGGCGTCCGCTCTCGACGAGGGAGACGTAACTGGGAGACAGCATGCCCTCAGCGATCTCGGCCTGGGACAGGCCGAGCTCCAACCGGCGGGACCGGATACGCTGCCCGACGGGCGTCGGGAGCGGCGCCTCGTCCACTGTTGCTGGCTGGTCTTCTGTCATGACAGTATTGGACTACAGCCAGTCACATTTTGCCAGTCCAAATGCCGACTTTAGGAGTTCGATCAAGGATGGGGCGTGTCAAGCGAGTTGCCATCGCCATCGCCGCGGCCTTCGCGCTCTCGTTCGTCGTGTCTGCTCCCGCCGTCGCTGGGACCAACACCGTGAACGACCCGGGGATGTACTGCTGCTGACGCAGCGGTTCTAAGACCACAGACGGCGTCCGGCGTCTCGCCCCCCGAACGCTGGACGCCGTCTGTGCCTCCTTCACCCGACCGACCCGGGGCGGGTGGCGAAGATTGCCGTCGATGACGTTCGTCGAGGTCACAGCCATGTGAGCGGCTCGCCCGTACCCGAGGGCGGACCGAAGGACCGAGCTGGGTCCGAACCCGCGCTCGATCGCGCCCGCGGCGCCATGAGCGCGCCCGCGGCGCGGTCAGCCTGCCAGCCACGCCCCTGCCAGCCGGATCAGCCGGTCGTTGGCCTCGGGCTCGGCGACGGTGACCCGGCACCCCTCGCCCGCGAACGGCCGCACGATCAAGCCGGCTTGCTCGCAGTGGCGGGCGAAGTCGAGTGTGCGTTCCCCCAACTCCAGCCAGACGAAGTTGGCCTCGGTGTGAGGAATCTCCCATCCCTGCGCCCGCAGCGCGGCGACCACCCGTTCCCGCTCGGTGACCAGAGCGGTGACCCGCTCCATCAGCTCCGCCTCACGGTCCAGCGACTCGATGGCGGCCTGCTGCGCCACCACGGAGACTCCGAACGGCACCGCCGTCTTGCGCAGTGCGTCCGCGACGGCGTCGTGCGCCACCGCGAAGCCGACCCGCAGCCCGGCCAGGCCGTACGCCTTGGAGAAGGTGCGCAGCACACACACGTTCGGGTGGTCGCGGTACAGCCGTAGGCCATCGGCGGCGGCGGGGTCGCGGACGAACTCGCGGTAGGCCTCGTCCACCACCACGAGGACGTCGCCGGGCACCCGGCCCAGGAACCGCTCCAGCTCGTCGTGACGCACCGCCGGGCCGGTCGGGTTGTTGGGACTGCACACGATGATCAGACGGGTTCGCTCGGTGATGGCGGCGGCCATGGCATCGAGGTCGTGGCGGGCGCCGGGACCCAGCGGCACGCGGACCGAGGTCGCGCCGGAGATGCCCACGACGATCGGATAGGCCTCGAAGGAGCGCCACGCGTAGACGACCTCGTCGCCGTCGGCCGCCGTCGCCTGGATGACCTGCTGCAGGATGCCCACACTGCCGGTGCCGGTGGCCAGGTGCGCCGGCGGCACCTGGAAGCGCTCCGACAGTGCCGCCACCAGCTCGCCGGCGAACATGTCGGGGTACCGGTTCATGGCCCCCGCGGCCCGGATCGCCGCCTCCAGGACCCCCGGCAGCGGCGGGTAGGGGTTCTCGTTGGACGAGGCCTTGAACGGCCGCTCGGCTCCCTCGACCGGACCGGCGGCCGGTTTGCCGGGTACGTACGACGGCAACCCGTCCAGCGCCCGGCGCAAGCGCACGCCACCCGGACCGGCCGGAGCGGTGGCGACGTCGTCGGGAGTCTCGTCCGTTGGGCTCATGACCGGCACGATAGCTGCTCCCCAGCGGGCCTCCGGATGTGTACGCTCGGCCTTCGTGATGTCCTTCCTCATACGCCTGGTCGTCAACGGTATTGCGCTGTGGGTCGCCACTCGGATCATCGACGGTGTGACCATCAGCTCTGACAGCTCGTCAGACGAGATTCTGACCTTGCTGGTCGTGGCGCTGATCTTCGGCCTCGTCAATGCCCTCATCAAACCAGTGGTACAGCTGTTGTCATTGCCACTGCTCATACTCACGCTGGGCCTGTTCACGCTGGTCGTGAACGCGCTGATGTTCTGGTTGACCTCGTGGATCAGCGACCAGCTGGACGTCCCGTTCCACGTGGACGGGTTTTTCTGGGAAGCCGTGCTGGGAGCACTGGTTGTGTCGTTCGTCAGTTGGGTGCTGAATCTTCTCCTGCCGGGATGACGAACGTCCGACCTACGTTCATCCGTCTGGTCTAGTCGTATCGTCACTCGGGCCCACCCCGGCAATCGCTTCTTCCGCTGCGGCGTCCGATGACGTACCTTTGGCCTAGCATCCTTCGCACGACGGATAGGCGCTCGGACGTGGGCGTCAACGGGGGTTCGTTGTGCCCTGACTTTCACATGGGCATGGTGAACATATGACGATCGGCTACGGCCCCGTCGGTTCGGTTCTGACTGAGCAGCCTCCTTCTGGGCATCAGCGCAACGCCCGGCTGGGTGACCGCGGGTTCACCGCGCCGCGCTCGGTACCGCTGGCGGTGACCACGCCGCCCGGATATCCCGAGCCGGACACCAACCGGCACGCACTGGTGGGTTCCATGGTGTACGAGGTCGTGTACGACGATCCTCATGGCAAGCCCATGCTCGCGTTCGCCGACGGGCAGTGGTACGACGTCACCTCGACGGCGCCCCGTCCGGTGTCGGTGCGGCACGCTCTGCGCCGCGATCCGGCCTGGTCCGGCGCCGTCGTGCAGACCATCTGCCTCTGGATGCGCAGCAACCCCAACCACGAGCGGTCCTTCGACCTCGCCACCGAACTGGCGCTGGCCGTCGGGGAACTCGCCCGCCAGCGCCAGTGAGCGGGCGCCACGGATCGTGAGTGATTCGAGCCGCCCGTTCCGTCTCTGCGTCGTCTGCGCCGGGAACATCTGCCGGTCGCCCATCGCCGAGGCCGTCATCCGCGACCGGCTGGCCGACGCCGGCCTGAATCCACTGGTCGTCGTCGACTCCGCCGGCACCGGTGGCTGGCACGCCGGTGAACCGGCCGACCGCCGCGCACTGGCGACGCTCGCCCGGCACGGCTACGACGGCAGTGCGCATCGCGCGCGGCAGTTCAGGCGCGACTGGTTCGACGACGTCGACATCGTGCTGGCCATGGACCGGGAGAACTTCGCCGACCTCTACGCACAGGCACCCGACGACGATGCCCGGGCGAAGGTCCAGCTGCTGCGCTCGTACGACACGGCAGCCCTGGCCGCCGACGACACCGACGTCCCCGACCCGTACTACGGCGACGACGAGGCGTTCGAGCAGGTCCTGCTCATGATCGAGACGGCCGCCGACGGCTTGGTCGATACCATCCGCGATGAACTGGCCCAGCCGCTGGACCCCGATCTCGCCGGTCGATGATCGACGACGAAGCCGAGCGGCTGACCCGCCTGCTCGACGCGCCGATCACCTCGGTGACGCCGGTCGGCGGTGGCTCCATCTGCGATGCGCGTCGCGCCGAGCTCGGCGACGGGCGCACGGTGTTCGTCAAGACCCGGCCGGGCGCGCCGGCCGGGTTCTTCGCCGCCGAGGCGGCCGGTCTGCGACGGCTCGGCGCGGCCAGGAACGGTGTGCCGGTGCCGCGGGTGCTCGGCTACGACGACCATCACCTGGCCCTGGAGTGGGTCGCCACCGGGGTGCCGTCGGTTCAGGCGGCCGAGCGGCTCGGTCGCGACCTCGCCGCCACGCACCGGCACGGCGCCGAGGTCTTCGGCTGCGCCGACGGCAACGGCTGGATCGGAAGCCTGGAGCTTCCCGGCGGACCCTGGCGCAGCTGGCCGGAGTTGTGGGCGTTCGGGCGGGTCGAGCCCTACCTGCGGGCCGCACGCAAGGCCGGCGCCGTCGACAGGCGAACCGTCGCCGATGTCGAGCGAGTGATCGCCGAACTGCCCCGGCTGGCCGGTCCGGCGGAGCCGCCGGCGCTCATCCACGGAGACCTGTGGGCCGGCAACGTGCTGTGGACCGACGGCGGCACCACCTACCTGATCGACCCCGCCGCCCACGGCGGCCACCGGGAGACCGACCTGGCCATGCTCGCCCTGTTCGGCCTACCGCACCTCGAGCGCGTGCTGGCCGCCTACGACGAAGCATGGCCGCTCGCGGCGGGCTGGCGCGAGCGCGTGGCGCTGCACCAACTCCACCCGGTGCTCGTGCACGCAGTGATGTTCGGCGGTTCGTACGGAGCCCAGGCCGGACAGCTGGCACGCACCGCGCTGCGGGCTGCCTGATCGTTCTGCAGGGGTTCGCCGGAGTTGCGGCTCCACCTGAAGACGGACACGCAGCCTCGCCATCGCGAATGAGCTGGTCTCGGGTGTCGAGCGGGTAGGTTCGCAGTCGACTCGATCGATCGATCTGGAGAATCCGTGATCACGGCCCAAGGACTGCACAAACGATACGGCGACAAGGTCGCCGTCGACGACCTCTCGTTCGAGGTGCGCCCAGGCATGGTGACAGGCTTCCTCGGGCCCAACGGGGCCGGCAAGTCCACCACCATGCGCCTGATGCTCGACCTCGACCGCGGCAGCGGCCAGACACTCTTCGACGGCCGCCGGTTCAGCAGCATCCGGCACCCGATGCGCGAGATCGGCGCGGTGCTGGAGGCCAAGGCGTTCCACCCCACCCGGACGGCCCGTAACCACCTGCGCATGCTCGCGGCCGGCAGCGGTATCCCGGCGTCGCGCGCGGACGAAGTGCTCGAGTTCGTCGGCCTGTCCGACGTGAAGCGGAAGAAGCCGAAGGGCTTCTCACTGGGTATGGCCCAGCGACTGGGCCTGGCCCAGGCGCTATTGGGCGACCCGGGCACGCTGATCCTGGACGAGCCCGCGAACGGCCTGGACCCACACGGCATCCACTGGCTGCGCGACGTGCTCAAGTCGCTCGCCGCGCAGGGCCGCACCATCTTCGTCTCCAGCCACCTGCTCTCGGAGATGTCGCTGATGGCCGACCAGCTCGTCGTCATCGGCCGCGGCAGCATGATCTACAACGGCGACGTCGACGGCTTCGTTCGCGAGTTCACCCAGGCCACGGTGCTGGTGCGCAGCCCGCAGGCGAGCCGGCTGGCGGAGGCGCTGCGGCGCGTCGACGGCGTGACCGTCGAGGAGCTGCCCGCCTCGGCCCTCGTCGACCCGACCATGGGCGACGCCGTGGCCGTGCTCGCAGCCGGCGCGGCCGATTCGGCTGCGGGCGCGGCGCCGGCCGGCGGCCTGCGGGTGTCGGGCGCCGACGCCGCCACCATCGGCGAGATCGCGTTCAACAACTCGATCATGCTGCACGAACTCGCCACCCAGACCGCGTCCCTGGAGGCGGCGTTCATCTCCGCCACGGGCGCTTCGGAGGAATACGTGGCACACGAGGTCACCGGCGCCCCACCGCCGCCGGAACCGCCCGCCGCGGGCGGCGACGACACCCGTGGAGGTGCCGCGTGAGCGACGCACTGCACTACGAATGGGTGCGGCTTCGCACCCTGCGTTCGACCTATTGGCTGATCGGGCTGGGTGTGCTGGTCACGGCCGGCGTCGCGTTCATCATCGCGTTCGCCACCCGTGACGACCCGGTCACTGCGACCGATGCGGCATCGGTGCTCACCGGCGGCGCGGAGTTCGCCACGTTCATCCCGGTTTTCATGGCGATCATCGGCATCTTCGCCACCGGCCACGAGTACCGGCACGGCACCATCCAGCCGACCCTGACGGCCATTCCGCAGCGCTCTCGGCTGATCCTCGCCAAGATCATCGTCACCAGTTTGGTGGCAGTCGTGGTGGTGGCGATCTCGCTGGCGGTCAACCTGGTCATCGGGCTGATCTTCTGGGGCGAGATGCCGCCGTTCGACGAGCCGCTGAACGAGGTGATCCCCGGCTACTTCGTGCTGGTGGTGCTCTACACCATCCTGGGCCTGGCGCTGGCACAGCTGTTCCGCGGTGTGCCGTCGGCGCTGGTGGTCCTGCTCGTCACGCCGCTGCTGGTGGAAGGGCTCATCGGCGGGTTGTCGATGGTCCCGGCGCTGGACTGGCTGCAGCCGGCGCTGAAGTTCCTGCCGTTCTCGGCCGGCGCGCGGCTGCTGGCCACGGGCCCGTACGACGCGGGTGGCGGCCCCGAGTTCGACTATCTCGACCGCTGGGCCTCGGGTGGGGTGTTCGCCGTCTTCGTCGCGATCATCCTGGCCGTCGCCTGGACGCTGTTCAAGAAGCGCGACGCCTGAGCCCACCCTACAAGCGCATGATCATCAAGGGTTGACCCGGTCATAGTGCGGTCAACCCTTGATGATCATGGGTGCAGGGCTGGGGGCAGCCTCAGATGCGCACCTCGCCGTGGGCGGTACGGAACGACACCGCCTGCAGGCCGGGCACACCGGCCGGCGCGGACCACACGACGTCGACGTCGTCGAGCGGGTGGTTCTCCGGCTCGCCGAGCCACTCCGACACCCGGTGCGGGTCGCCGGCGATCTCGACGCTGAGCAGCTCGACGTCGTGCCCACCCTGCGACGGGTGCTCGGCCGGGTCGGACTCCCAGTGCACGAAGAACGGCAGCTGCGGGTCGTTCATCAGGCCTTTCACGCCGATCTGCCGCCACAACAGCTCGAACCCGTCCGGCCGCTTGCGGTTACCGGCCACCGACGGGCGGCCGAGCCGGCGCTCGATCGGCTCCAGGTCGTCGACGGCGACCACCCAGCCCAGCCAGCCGCCGCCCGTCTCCGTCCTGGCCTTCACGGCCTGACCGAACGGCACATCGTCGGCGGCGGGGTGGTCGAGGACGGCCACGACCTCGAGATAGTGGCCGCCGGCGAGCGGGAGAACCCGGTTGCGGGTGCCGAACCGAGGATGGAGCCCCCCGTCGACGAGGTCGACCCCCAGTTCCTCGGCGAGTTTGCCGGCCGTGGCGTCGAGTCCGTCCGGTCCGGCGGCGTACGACACGTGATCGAGGCGCATTCGTGCATCGTGGCAGCCGGGTGTCAGGTTGCGCCACCCGGGGCCGCGACGGCGCCGCGGCTCGCCGTACCGGACATACCGTGAGTTACGGTGGCGGATCAGGGCCGGTAACCCGACCAAGGGGCGGCGAACGGCCCCGAACGGCACAGTCGATCAAGTACGTTCTCTGGCATCGATCCAGCGACACCTGGAGGCGAGTGCGGGTGAATATCGAGATCACCAGGACCGCTCGAAACTATGCCGCATACCTCGACGGAACCCGGGTCGGCGAGCTGGTCTACGCGCGCCGGGGCGACCGGGTCATCGCGGTGCACACCGAGGTGGACCCGGCGGCCGAGGGCAAGGGCATCGGCGGCGCGCTGGCCCGTGCGCTGCTCGACGACGCGCGCCAAGGTGGTCTCGCCGTGGAGGCTCAATGCCCGTTCGTTGCGTCCTACCTCGACCGGCATCCGGAGTACGCCGACCCGGCGGCAAGCTGATCAGCAGTATCAGACGGTGATCAGCCGGGCGCTCAGGCCCCCGCTGCCCCGGTGATGGCCGCGCGCAGCCGGCGGGCCGCAGCTTCCGGGTCGTCGGCCGCGGTGATGGCGCGCACCACGACCACCCGGCGAGCTCCCGCCTCGGCGACCTCGGCGACGGTGCGCTCGTCGATGCCGCCGATGGCGAACCAGGGTGTGGCCGGGCCGGTCGCCGCGACCGCCCGGACCGTGTCGACGCCCACGGCCGGCCGGCCAGCCTTGGTGGGCGTCGGCCACACCGGCCCGACGCAGAAGTAGTCGACGTCCGGGTCGGCGGCCGCGACGGCAGCCTGCTCCACATCGTGGGTCGACCGCCCGAGCAGCACGTCCGGGCCGAGCAGCCGCCGAGCCGCCGCGACCGGCAGATCGGTCTGCCCGGTGTGGAAGACGTCCGAACCGGCGAGTTGGGCGATGTCGGCGCGGTCGTTGACGGCGACCAGCGCTCCGTACTCAGCCGCGACCCTGGCGACCAGCGGCTGCAGCGCCACCTCGTCGGCGGCTTCCAGGCTCTTGTCGCGCAACTGCACGATGTCGACGCCGCCGGCCAGCGCGGCGTGCAGGAATCGCTCCAGGTCACCCTGCTCGTGACGCGCGTCAGTGCACAGGTACAGGCGCGCGTCGGCGAGCCGCCGGCGCCGGGTCTCACCGTTGGTCGTGGTCACAGCAGGGAGTCTGCCATCCGGCCGTTCGGGCGCCCGCGCTACGGTAGTGGTGCGCGGGAGCCCTGACGGCAGGGCTGAGAGGGCCGGCGGGCCGACCGCTATCACCTGACCTGGGTCATGCCAGCGGAGGGAGCGATCTGGTGAACGACGTCGTCGTGGTCGGCTGCGGCATCATCGGTGCCGCCGTGGCCTGGCGGCTGTCTCAGCTGGGACTGTCCGTCACCTGCCTCGACCCGGCTCCCGGCGACGGCGCCACCTTCGCCGCCGCCGGAATGCTGGCGCCGGTCACCGAGGCCGAGTTCGGCGACGACGAGCTGACCGCGCTGAACCTGGAGTCCGCGCGCGACTGGCCGGCGTTCGCCGCGGAGCTCGCCGACGCCACCGGGACGGATCTCGGGTTCCGGCGCAGCGGCACGCTCACCGTCGCGTTCGATGCCGGCGACCGGCAGCAGCTGCGCCGCCTGCTGGACCTGCGCGGCCGGCTCGGCCTGCCCACGGAGGAGATCACCGTCGAGGCCGCCCGCGAGTTGGAGCCGCTGCTCGGGCCGCGGATCGCCGGGGCGGCCTGGGCCCCCGACGAGCACCAGGTCGATCCGCGCCAGGTCCACGCTGCGCTGCTGTCGGCGCTGGCGGACCGGGGCGTCGACGTGGTGCGGCGGCGGGTCGTCGCACTGGCCGAGGAGTCGTCCGGCGGGCCGGTCATCGGTGCCGTCGACGATCACGGCACCACCCACCGCGCCGGTGTCGTGGTGCTCGCGGCGGGCTGGGCCAGCCGCCAGCTGGCGCCGTCGGCGGTCACGGTGCCGACCCGGCCGGTGAAGGGCCAGGTCCTGCGGCTGGACGCCCAGGCGCAGCCGGCGTTCTCGCTGGACCGGGTGGTTCGCGGCTTCGTCCAGGCCCGTCAGGTCTACTTGGTCTCGCGCGCCGGCGGCGAGGTGGTGGTCGGCGCCACCAGCGAGGAGCAGCCCGACGACCGCCGCGTCACCGCCGGCGGCGCGTTCGCCGTACTGCGCGACGCCCGCGCTCTGGTGCCGGGCATCGACGAGCTGCCGCTGGTCGAGCTGACCGCCCGGGCCCGGCCCGGCAGCCCGGACAACCTGCCCCTGATCGGCGGCTGCGGGCGGCCCGGACTGGTCCTGGCCACCGGGCACTACCGCAACGGCATCCTGCTCACTCCGCTGACGGCGGCGGCTGTCGCAACGTACGTTCGGGACGGAGCGGTGCCGGATCGCGCCG
Organism: Jiangella gansuensis DSM 44835; assembly: GCF_000515395.1. Lineage (NCBI taxonomy): Bacteria > Bacillati > Actinomycetota > Actinomycetes > Jiangellales > Jiangellaceae > Jiangella > Jiangella gansuensis. The sequence continues at coordinate 5,429,458 of NZ_KI911782.1, forward strand.
CCGCGGCCGATCCGCGGCGCTTCGCACCCACGGTGTCGGGAGGACGACCATGACCACCACGGTGACCGTCAACGGCGACGTCGTCGCCTTCGAGGACGACGCGACGCTCGGCGACGTCGTCGTCCGGACGCTGGCAAAGCCGGACGGCACGGTCGGCGACCGCGGGATCGCCGTCGCCGTGAACCAGCTGGTCATCCCGCGCACCGACTGGCACTCCACCTGGTTGCGCGCCGACGACAAGATCGAGATCATCACCGCCGTCCAAGGAGGCTGACGTGACCGCCGACGACCCCCTCGTCATCGCCGGCACCGCGCTGTCATCGCGCCTGATCATGGGCACCGGCGGCGCGCCCAGCCTGAGTGGGCTGGAAGCGGCGCTGCTGGAGTCCGGGACCGAGCTGACGACGGTGGCGCTGCGGCGAGTGCAGGCCGGCGGTGAGGGATCGATCTGGGAGCTGCTGCAGCGCAACGGCATCCGGGCGCTCCCCAACACCGCCGGCTGCTTCTCCGCCGCCGAGGCCGTGCTCACGGCGAAGCTCGGGCGCGAGGCATGCGAGACCGACTGGGTGAAGCTGGAGGTCATCGCCGACGACGTCACGCTGCTGCCGGACCCGGTCGAGCTGGTGTCCGCCGCCCGGACCCTGGTCGACGACGGCTTCACCGTCCTGCCGTACACGAACGACGACCCGGTGCTGGCGCGCAAGCTGGCCGACGTCGGGTGCGCCGCCGTCATGCCGCTCGGCGCGCCGATCGGCACCGGCCTGGGCATCCTCAACCCGCGCAACATCTCCGGCGTCGTCGCGACGGTCGACGTCCCGGTGATCCTCGACGCCGGCATCGGCACCGCCTCGGACGCGGCACAGGCCATGGAACTCGGCTGCGACGGCGTCCTGCTCGCCACCGCGGTCACCCGGGCCGCAGACCCGGTGCGGATGGCCCGGGCGATGCGGCTGGCGGTAGAAGCCGGCCGCGAGGCGTCCCTTGCCGGACGGATCCCACGGCGCGAGGAGGCGCTGGCGTCGTCGCCGGTGGACGGCCGGGCGAACCTCGACCTCGCCATGTGACGTTCCGCTACTCCGGCGGGTGCGGCCACGGCTTGACGCTCACGGGGACGGGCCGGCCCCCGCGGTCGTTGCGGTACGCGCCGGACACCTTCGGCCCCGTCCCGTAGAGCTGCAGCGTGATCCGGTCCCCCTGTTGGGTGTCCATGTCCCACGTGTTCCGGGTGCGCAACAGGTAGGCGGCGTCGTCCGTCGTCACGTACAGGACGCTGCCGACCCGGCTGCGACCCTTCTCCACGAGCATCGCATCGATCATGCGGTCCGGGCCCACCGCGGCGGCCGCGCGCCGCCACCGTCGGCCCTCCCTGGTGAAGAACGTCGCGAGGACCACGAGCAGCCCGATCGCGAACACGAGGACCAGCACGATCGCGACATTGAACTGCCAGTCGACGTCGCCCTGGATCGCGGCACCGATCATGGCGAACGCGAAGAATCCGAGCATGAACCAGGTCGCGCATCCGAGCCAGCGGAACGGCCACCCGACCCGGCGCAACTGCCGCGGTGACAGGAGCGGATCCACCGGGTCATCGTACGCGGCTGCGGATCTTGGTCGATCTCGGGATGCGGGGTGTCGGCGGATCGCCGATCCTGGCACGATTCGTCCTCATGGGTCTGATCGACGTCCTCCTGCTCGACCTTGACGGCGTCGTGCGCCACTACGACCCGGCGGTGACGGAGGCGATCGAGAAGCGCTGCGGACTACCGCCGGGCAAACTGATCGAAACGGCCTTCCAGCCGCGGCTGCTCCACGCCGTCACCACCGGTGCCATGACCCGCGCCGAGTGGGTCACCCGCATCGCAGACGCCGTCGGCCGGGTCGCCGCCACGGCCTGGGCGGCACAGCGCCCGGCCGTCGACCGGGATGTGCTGACGACGGCCCGGGCGGTCCGCGACTCCGGGGTGCGCGTGTGCCTGCTCACCAACGGCACCGACCGGGTCCCGGCCGAGCTGGCCGAACTCGGAATCGTTGACGACTTCGACGCCGTCTTCAACAGCGCCACCATCGGGGTCGCCAAACCCGACCTCCGGGTCTTCATGCACGTGCTGCGGACCCTCCAGGTGGACCGATCGGCCGTGCTCTTCCTCGACGACTCCCCCGGGCACGTCCGCAGCGCCGCCGCCGTCGGCATGCGCACGCAGGTGTTCCGAACGGCGAGCGACCTGACCGGCGCGTGTTCCAGCTACGGCCTGTTGACGGCCGGTGCGGCTCACCGGACCGAATGAGGCCGGCGCCGCGCCGCCCGGCGATCCACCAACTGTCTGCCCGGCGCGGTAACGTCACCGGCACGAGGTGAGGCCGATGACCGACGTCGACGCCGTCGTCCCGCTCGACCGGGTACAACCACCCCAGCGAGCGGGCGAGAAGGAGGCCCTGGTCCTCCGACTCGACTTCCTGCGCGAAACCGCCGTCAACAAGGTCGCCGGCCTGAGCACCGAGCAGGCACTCACGGCAGCCTTGCCGCCCAGCGCCCTCACCCCCGCCGGGATCGTGCGGCACCTCATGTGCGTCGAACGGTGGTGGTTCGCCATCGACTTCGCCGCCATGGACGTCCCCGAACCGTGGTCCGACGACGACATCGGCGGCTTCGAGCTGGCGCCAGGTGAGTCGCTGGCCACCGTCGTGCGGACATACCTCGCCGAATGCGCCCGCTCCAACGAGGTCATCGCCGCTCACGGCCTCGACGAGGTGGCCCGCGGCGAAGGCATGGAGTTCGACCTGCGCTACGCCGTCATCCATCTGATCGAGGAAACCGGGCGGCACTGCGGCCACCTCGACCTGCTGCGCGAGGCGATCGACGGCTCCGTCGGCGACTGACCCTCCGGCGAGTCAGTCGGGGAGGGCGATGCGTACCCGGCGGAAGCCTCGGCCCTTGTTCTCGACCTTCGTCACCTGCACCCGGCCGATCTGCCGAGTCGACGCGACGTGCGTGCCGCCGTCGGCCTGCAGGTCCAGCCCCACGACGTCGACCAGGCGCACCACCTCGAGCTCAGGCGGCAGCAGATCGGTGGCGGTTTTGATGATCGGGCCCAGCGCGTAGGCATCGTCGCGCGGCAGCACCCGCACCTGGATGGCGCGATCGGCGGCCACCTCGGTGTTCAGCGCCTCGGTCAGGGTGTCTTTGAAACCCGGCGGCACCTCGGCCAGGTCGAAGTCGAGCCTGGCTTGCCCGGGCTCCATGTTGCCGCCGGTCACCGGCACTCCGAAGTCGCGGAACATCACCCCGCACAGGACATGCAGGCCCGAGTGGGTGCGCATCAGCAGGCTGCGCCGGGCATCGTCCACGGCACCGCGGACCTGCGTGCCCACCGGCGGCAGCGGGTCGTCCGGGTCCGGCAGCAGCCACAGGTCGTCGCGCGGCCGGACCCCGACGATGCGGGTCTGCACCCCACCCCACAGCAGGACGCCGTGGTCCGGAGGCTGACCGCCACCGCCCGGGTAGAAGGCGGAGCGGTCCAGCACCAGGCCGTCCTCGGGATCGCTCGCGAGCACCGTGCAGTCCCACTCGCGCAGCGTCTGGTCGTCCAGTTCGAGCCGGTGAGTCCGGCCATGATGGTCGTGCCGCACGGCACCGACCGTACTCCTTCCATCGGTGGGTGGGGTGTGCGAGGGATACCGTCCCCGCCCGCGGGCGGGGACGGCAGGCACGTGGCGGGTGGCGCCGGACGATGCCGTCCAGGGTTCGGGCGGGCATCGGGCGTGAGGGACGAGCGCCCGCGGGCGGGGACGGCATCGTCCGGCGCCACCCCACCCCACCTCACCTCACGGCAGGTTGACGGCGACGTACTTGGTTTCGAGGTACTCCTCGATGCCTTCGGCACCGCCCTCGCGGCCGAACCCGCTGGCCTTGACCCCACCGAACGGCGCGGCCGGGTTGGAGACGATGCCCGCGTTCAGCCCGACCATGCCGACCTCCAGGCCTTCGGACACCCGCAGCGCACGCTGCAGGTCCCGGGTGAAGACGTAGGCTACGAGCCCGTACTCGGTGCCGTTCGCCATGGCGAGGGCCTCCTCGTCGGACGTGAACGTGGTGACCGGTGCGACTGGGCCGAACACTTCCTCGGCGAGCATGCGTGCGTCGGACGGCACCTGGGCAAGGACGGTCGGCTGGAAGAAGTACCCGGCGTCGCCCCAGCGGCCGCCGCCGGTTACGACCTTGGCGCCGCGGTCGACGGCGTCGGTGAGCAGCTCCTCGACGGTGCCGCGCTGCTTCGCGCTGACCAGCGGGCCGACGTCGACGCCGTCGTCGGTGCCCCGTCCGAGCCGTAGTGCGGACATCCGCTCGGCCAGGCGTTCGGTGAACTCGTCGGCCACGGACTCGTGGACGTGGAACCGGTTGACGGCCGTGCACGCTTCACCGACGTTGCGCATCTTGGCGAGCATGGCGCCGTCGACGGCGGCGTCGAGGTCGGCGTCGGCGAAGACGAGGAACGGAGCGTTCCCGCCCAACTCCATGGAGACCCGGAGCACCTGCTGCGCGGACTGCTCGATCAGTTTGCGGCCGACCGCGGTGGACCCGGTGAACGAGAGTTTGCGCAGCCGGGGGTCGCGGATGATCGGCTCGGAGATCTCGCTGCTGGCCGAGGTGGGGATGACGTTGAGCACGCCGTCGGGCAGCCCGGCCTCGCGCAGGATCTCGGCCAGCGCGAGCATGGACAGCGGCGTCTCGTGCGCGGGCTTGACCACCATGGTGCAGCCGGCCGCCACCGCGGGAGCGATCTTGCGGGTGCCCATGGCCATCGGGAAGTTCCACGGGGTGATGAAGAACGACGGCCCGACCGGCTGTTTCATGGTCAGCAGGCGGCTGCCACCGGCCGGCGCCGTCGCGTACCCGCCGGTGACCCGCACCGCCTCCTCGGCGAACCAGCGCAGGAACTCGGCGGCATAGGTGATCTCGGCCCGGGACTCCTTGACCGCTTTGCCCATCTCGAGCGTCATCAGCACGGCGAGGTCGTCGATGCGCTCGGTGACCAGGTCGAACGCACGCCGCAGCACCTCGCCGCGTTCCCGCGGGGGCGTGGCGGCCCAGGACGGCTGCGCCTCGACCGCAGCGGTCAGCGCGGTGTCACCGTCCTCGACGGTGGCGTCGGCGACGGTGGTGATCACCTCACCGGTGGACGGGTCCTCGACGTCGAACCGTCCGCCGGAGCTGGAGTCCCGCCAGGCGCCCCCGATGAGCAGCCCGGTCGGCACGCCGGACACCACGTCGCGTTCCCTGTCGGCAGTCATGTGTCCATTCCTACCCGGCCGGATGGCGGCCACACCACCAGGACCGCCTCACACCTCCCGAGTCACCGCGTGGTCGGCCCGACCCCGGGCACCCCGACAGGTGCCAGCGCGCGGCGAGGCGGCAAGCTGGCCGTATGAGCACCGATCCCATCAACCTCGACGCCGCCCTGGCCTCCATCGACGCGTTGTGGAGCCCACGCATCGTCACGCAGGTCAACGACTACGACGTCCGCATCGCGAAGGTTGCCGGCGACTTCGTCTGGCACTCGCACGAGGACACCGACGAGTTCTTCCTCGTCCTCGACGGTGAGCTGGACATCGCCCTGCGCCCGGACGGCACCGCCGAGCGGACCGTCCGCCTGAGCCGTGGCGACGTGTTCGTCGTACCGCGTGGCGTCGAACACCGTCCGTCGTCGGCCGCCGGCGCGTCGATCCTCCTGTTCGAGCCGACCGGCACCGTGAACACCGGCGACCGCCACGACGATCTACCCAGCCACATCGCCAGCACCACCGGCCAGGCCCTCGACGGCTGACGCAGGGCCGGGTCAGAACAGCGGCGACCCCCAGCGGTCGAGGTAGCTCAGGTCCTCGACCGGCTGGCGGGTGCCGGGCTTGAAGTCCTGCGTCGTCGTGTACGCGACGGGCAGCAGGCCCACCTGAGTGACGTCGTCGGGGATGCCGAGGATGCGCGCCGCCTCCTCCTCCCGCTCCAGGTGGTACGACGTGAGGGTGGAACCCAGGCCGCGGGAGCGCAGGGCGAGCTGGAAGCTCCACACCGCCGGGAAGATGCCGCCGTAGAACACCGCGTCCGCGGCGTTGCGGCCGGTGGGCCGGCCGAGCAGGCACGGGATGACGAACACCGGGACCCGCTCGATGACGTCCACGAGGTACTGCCCCGACGCGATGATGCGTTTCATCGGCTGCTCATGTGCCGCCGACCCGGCCGCGGCGATCCGGTTCCGCATATAGGCCGCACCCACCTCCCGGAAGAGCGCGCCGAGCTGGTTCCTGGTCTCCTGGTCGCGCACCACGAGCCACCGCCAGCTCTGCGCCGCACCGGGGGTGGGCGCCTGGACGGCCAGCCGCAGGCACTCCGCGAGGACCTCCGGCTCGACCTCCCGGTCCAGGTCGAGCTTGCGACGCACCGCGCGGGTGGTGCTGAGCAGGTGATCGGTGACCGTGGTGTCCATACGGGTTCCTCCTCGCGAGTCTGACCTGAACAGGCAAGCATCCTCCTGGTCCTGCGTGACGTCCTGGTGCTGCGTCACGCGAAACGCCGGGAGGCGACCCGTGAGCGTTACAGGGGACCAGCAAGCCGCCGGTCGGAGGGCGCTACCGCCCATCACTCGGCGGCGTACTCCACCAGCCGGCACAGGGTGTTGACGCCCTGCACCTGCTCGACGCTGCGCACGGGCGCGGTCAGCAGCAGCGGGCTGCCCACCAGGATGGCCAGCGACCTGGCCCGTGACACGGCGACGTTGAGGCGGTTGCGGTTGGCGACGAAGTCGACGCCGCGCGGCGCGTCGTCGGCGGACGACGTGGTCAGCGAGACGATGACGACCGGTGCCTCCTGCCCCTGGAACTTGTCCACCGTGCCCACCCGGGCGCGGCCTTCCAGGACGCCCAGCAGCTGACCGACCTGCGCGTTGTAGGGCGCGACCACGAGGATGTCGTGGGCGCCCAGCGGCCGCTGGCTGCCGCTCGCGTCGGTCCAGAGCCGGCCGGTGAGCTGGCCGACCAGGTCGGAGACGACCGCAGCCTCGGCGTCGCTACGCACGGAGCAGCCGGTATGCGCGACCGGGAACCACCGGATGCCGGCACCGGCCAGCGGGCCGTCGCCGTGCACGACCTGGCGGTCCAGCCCGGCCCGCGGGCCCAGCAGCCCGTCGTAGGACAGCTCGGAGACCGGTGCGCACACGTCCGGGTGCATGCGCCACGTGGTGTCGAGGAACAGCCCACGCTCGGGCGACAGGGTGTCGTGCTCGCCGAGCACGTGGTCGAGCGCGGAGACCCCGGCACCGTCCGGATGGATGCCCCGCAGCGGCTGCGGCAGCTGGCGAGGGTCGCCGAGCAGCACGACGGAGCTGGCGGCGGCGCCCGCGGCGACTGCGTTGGCCAGCGAGAACTGCCCGGCTTCGTCGACCACCAGGACGTCGACGCGCACGTCGGGCCGGGCGAACAGCCAGCCGGTACCGGCGACCAGGTTGGCCGCACCGGCACCCAGCGCGGCCACGACGTCGTCGTTGGAGGTGGTGACAGTGACCTCGGGCCGGGTGCTGGCGTTGCCGTCGTCGGCTTTCTGGATGGCCCGGACGACCCGCTCGGTGCCGTCGGCCGCGTCGGCCGTCAGCACCGCGTCGAGCAGGTGGGTGATGACGCGGTGGCTCAGCGCGGTGATGCCGACCGTCTTGCCCGCCCGGAGCAGTGCGAGGACGGCGTGCGAGCCTGCGTACGTCTTGCCGGCGCCGGGCGGCCCCTGGACCGGCAGTGCGCCGTGGAGAGCGGGCGCCACCCGGCGCAGTGCGTCGGCACTGCTCTCCCCCGGCCGCCGCAGCACCACGCCGTCGTCGAGCCGTGGTGGCCGGCCGAGCAGCAGATCGCGGACGCCGCGGTACGGCCCGTCGGCGTCGATGCCGTTCGACGCCACCCAGCCGCCGACTCGGCAGATGGCCGCCTCGAGGGTCCCGGCCGGGATGGGGTCGGGCGGCAGCAGCCCGAGCGGGTGCGGCTGTTCCTTGGCCAACGCGCGCTTCAGCTCGACCACGCCGTTCTCGAGGTCCAGCCGCAGGATCTTGCTGGTGCCGCCGTCGGGCCCGGCGTGGCCGGTCTGGTCGCCGGGGCGCAGGCGGCACTCCTGCGGCGGCACTGCGTAGCGCCACACCCCGGAGCGCTTCTCGGTGCGCAGCAGCTCGGGTTCGCGCAGGCCGCCGAGCGTGGCGGGGTCCTCGACGAGCTCGTCGACGGCGAGTGTGCGCACCCGGAAGTACTCCCACCACTCGGCGCGGTTCTCGCGCCGGTGCCACTCCAGCAGACCGGCCAGCAGTGCCCGCGCCCGCTGTTCGGGCGTGCGCGCATCGGGGTCGCCCGGGACGCCGTCGAGCAGCTTCGCCTCGACCGCGACCAGTTCGGGGTCGCGATCCTTGAGATGTTCGGCCGGATGGTCGGGCACGTCGACCGGCCGCGGTACGGCGAGGCCGTCGCGAAGGGCCTCGGCCCGGCGCTCCTCCAGCCAGTCGCGCAGCCGCCGCGTGCTGATGCAGTCGTCGCGGTTGTAGGCCTCGATGTCGTCGAGGATGGCCTGGTCGTGTTCGGCCAGCCACCGCTCGTACTCCACGATGCTGGACCCGGCGTCCTTGACCGCGGCGCCGGCCCGGCCGTGGGGGTCGTAGAACTGCTCGAGCGCCTTGATGGAGTACGACTCGGTGCCCACCCGCAGGCCCTGCCGGACCGCCGCGTACAGGTCGACCAGCCGCTCGCCGCGCAGTAGGGCGTCCACCTCGTCGACCCGGGTGCCGTAGCGCTGCGACAGCTCCTTCAGGCGGCTCGGCTCGTAGGGCGCGTAGTGGTAGACGTGCATGCCGGGACGGCTGCGCCAGCCAGTCATGATGTGGTCGACCACCTGCTCGAACGCCTGCTTCTCGGCGGCCGCGTCGTGGGCCCACCAGGACCGGAAGCCGTCCGCGGCGTCGCTGACGCCCCACAGGTACTCGATGCCGTGGTCGCCGAAGAACGGGTCGCCTTCGAGGTCGAGGAAGAGATCGCCGGCGTCCGGCGCCGGCAGCAGGGCGAGCCCGCGCCGCGGCTCGACCGGCGTCACGAGCTGGTACGGCGGGACATCCCGCGAACGCGCGGCGACCTGCAACCGGGCCTGGCCGGCCAGCTTGCGCGTGGCGGACGCGCCGACGCGCGGGACTGCGGCCAGTTCCGGCTCGGACGCCGCCGCGAGAGCGTCGACGGTGGCGATGCCGGCCGCGTGCAGAGCGGCGCGCTGGTCGCGGCGGAGGAACGGCACTAGGACGAGGTCGTCGTCGGCACGCCACCGGGCATCGCAGGTGTCGTGCCACGGGCAGATGGCACAGTGGCTCACCCGCAGCGGGTACGTCTCGGGCGGGTCGGCGAGCCACCGCCCGTACTCGCGCATGGCATGCCGGGCGTACGCGGCGACGTCGACGTACGGGACACTGACCTGAAGCCGGTTGCCGAGGATGACGGTGAGCGTCTGCGGCGGCACCCCCTGCAGGTCGGCCAGCCGCTGGGCATACACGGCCATCTGGAGCAGCGCGGAAGCCTTCACCTGGCGGGCGAGCTTGGTGTCAGCGATGTCGTACGACCAGGGGCCGAGGTGGCTGGGGTGATCGTCGTTGCGGACGAGAAAGTCGGCATGGCCACGCCAGCGCCCGTCGTAGAACGTGGCCTGGAAGATGCGGTCGGCGCCGTCCTTCATGGCGGTGAGCGTGAGATCCTCGGCCTCCGCCGGCCCGACCGACCGCGGGATGCTGACCACCCGGTGCGTCGCGGCCATCTCGGCCAGGACGGCTGCCTCGTGCTCGTCACCGCGCCGCCGGACCACCCCGGCCGCGGGGTCGTCACCGGCCGGGCGGGCACGGCGACCCTCCGCGGCCTCGCGGTTCAGCGTGGTCAGGTGTGGGCATTCGAGATGAGCGACCAGGTCGGTCGGGCTGAGGACCAGGTGGCCGGCGACGACGTACATGCTCACCCCTTTCTGCCGGTCCCAGCCTGCCTCATGGCACCGACAGAACCCGTCACCCCGCCAACGAGCGAACGATCAGCGTCGTCGCCGACAGTGCGCAGACGACCATGACGATCACTCGCAGCAGGTCGCCGTCGATCCGGCGGCGGACCACGAGCGACACCGCGAACCCCGCCACCATGAGCGGCGCGAGCCACGCCGCCGTCATCGTCTGGGCCATGGTCAGCTCACCCACGACACCGAGAGCGGTCAGCGACACAGCCACGCCCACGACGAAGTAGACACCGAGGGTCGCCCGCACCCGCGGGCCCAGCTCACGCTGATAGACCAGCGCCAGCGGCGGCCCGCCGATGGACGTAGCCGTCCCGGAGATTCCCGACACGACCCCAGCGGTGACCAGCACCGACGGGCGCATCGGCAGCCGGAACGTCCGCGCCGTCAGCACCACCGCCAAGAGGATGACCACGCCGATCGCCACACCGAGCGCCTCGGCCGACATCACCGAAACGACCCAGGCACCCACCGCCGTGGCCGGCAGCCGGCCCAGCAGTGCCCAGCGCAGCCCCCACCAGTCCACCTCGGCCCATTCCCGGCCCACCGTGAGCAGCGGCAGGAGGAGGGTCAGCCAGAGCAGCCCACCTGGCATCAGGTCCGGCGCCACCAGCGCCATGACCGGCGCCGCGACCAGGCCCAGGCCGAGACCGACACAGCCCTGGATCACCGTGCCGGCGAAGACGGCGACCGCCAGGATCACCATGACGTCTATCGGCGGCATCCGGCTCCAGTCGCGATCACGCCGCCTACTCTGCCAGGACGCCCGGCGGCCGCTCCGGGCGGTGCGTCGGCGGGGTTCAGCCGCGTGCCCCGGCGACGGCCGAGGCGACGATGGCCGCGTTGGCGCGTACCAGCTCCAGGCATTCGGCCGAGCTGGCGGTGCTCGGTGACGACACCTTGACGCCGACGTAGCGCAACCCCGCAGCCGCGGCAGCGGCCGAGACGCAGGCCGCGACCTCGTCCTTCGTCAGCAGGCTGCTGGCCGCTTCGCGGGCGATCGGTACCGTGTCCGACCAGTCGCGGACCGGCAGGTGCAGATCGGCCCAGGCGGGACCGTCGAGAGTGTCAGCCGCCGAGGCGCCCGAGAACATCAGCCCGTCGAGCCGGCCGGCCGCGACGGCGGCGGCGAGGTGCTTGCGCGGGGTGGCGTCATCGCGGCCCTCGATGGCCGATCGTCCCCAGTTGACGACGACACCGAGGCCGAGGTCGGTGGCGATCGCGAGTTCGTCGTCCAGCTCCAGGAACCCCTTCGCGGGCTCGTGGGTGTCCGAGTGCGCGTCGGAGTGCTCGATCATGAGCCGGACACCGCCCCAGTCCCAGCCCGCGGCCTCGGCCAGCGAGTCCCGCAACGCGCCGGCCGACGTGTGCGGAGCGCGGGGCGCCGAGTGCAGCTCGACACCCGTGAAACGGCCACCCGGTCCCTCGTTGACCTCGCGGACGAACTCCCAGGCCCGGCGGAGCAGGTCGAGCGCCGCGCGTCGGCCGTCGTCGTCGGCGGACGCCAGCCCGGTCGACGGCGCGGACCCCAGCGCCGCCATCGTCGCCGGGATCATCGTCAACACGTGCTGCGTGGACGGGCCGGAGGCGTGCAGGTATGCGGGATCGTTCCACGGGGAGCCGGCGGGGGCGAACGGCACCTCGAGCCCGACGACGTCCGGGAGACCCAGCACGTCGTCGACGTACCGCCGGAAGGCGGCCCCCGTGCCGATGTCCCGGGGAGCTGCCGCGTACGCACCGACGATCACCGACATGGAGTCTCCTCGCTGGGGTGTTGGATGGATGACCTGGCGAAGGCCAGCGTAGACGGCGGGCCCACGGCCGGAAGTGCCGCGCCGCCCGTTGTGTCCGGGGTTCGTCGTACCGTCCCTCCGCTTCGGCCGACCTGCTCCGGGGGGGCAGGCAGGTCGGCCGGAGTCGACCGACCGCCGCGCGGGACCGCGCTGTCGTGGCGCGACTCCCCGCGCCGAAACGGGTCGAGTCGATCCGGTGGATGCGCGTATTGTCCGCATTCACAAGCACCTTGTCCGCATTCACGAGCATTGCACTCGGCATTCGGGGGCCGAACCGTGTCGAACCTGGTCACCGACGCGTCCCTGCCGGCAGGGCTGGTCGCGCTCGTCGACAAGTACGCGAACGTTCAGCCGCGACCCGTCCGCTTCCGGCCGGCGACATGGCAGCAGGCGCTGGTCGGCGCCCGCGCGTCGCTGCGCGTCACGGCCCTGCTCCGGGACGGGGCATTCACCACGCCCATCCCCGGCTCGAAGGCCGGCGACCGCACCGTGACCCGGGCCGCCGCGCTGCGTGCGTGCACCACGATGGACCTCGGCGACGAGAAGGAAGTGCTGCAGGCGTTCGTCCTCACCATGGCGTGGGGATCGGAGGGCGGCGTCGGCAACCCGAGCCTGCGCGCCACCGCGCGGGCACTGCGCAACGCGGAGCGGACCTACCGTGGGCTGAGCGAGTCCGCCCGCCGGCTGCGCGCCGCCGCCACCCTCCAGGACGGTGCCCTCGAACAGAACCACCGGTCCTGGTCGCTGCGCCCGGTCGGGCAGTCGTTCGCCAGCCGGTGGTGGAACCTGGCCGGGCACGTACCCGCCCGGAGCTGGCAGCCCCTGATCCTCGACGAACGGGTGTATGCGTCGTTGAACCGGACGCTGATGATCGGCGGGACGACGAGACTGGCCAGTTCGCGCCGCCGAGCCGACCGCTACCGCGCCTACGTCGAGACACTGCACCGCTGGTCGGTCGAGCTGGGGCTGGGCGGCCGGACCGTCGACGCCGAGCGGATCGCGTTCGTCCTCGGCCTGCACAACGGCGCCGCCGTGCCGACCGGATGACACCGTCAGGTCACGGGAAGGCACCTTTCCTGTCGTTCGCCTGACCGCGCCGGGCATCTGCGCAATCATGGTCAAATACCGCAACGACGCGGGCTGTTCCGCGGGGTAGGTCGCCAGTTGTCGACGTCGATCCCGGCACACCCAGGTGAGGAAGGACAGACGTGACGACTCATCCTGCTCTCGACGCCGAGCAGCAGAACCTCGACCGCGCCTACGCCCACCTCGGTGACGACGCGACGTCCGGCCCGCCGTTGGTCTTCGGCCGCATCGACGACCATTCCGGTTCGCGCTACGTCGGCCGGCAGCGCATCACCGACGGTTCCGGTGACACCGCCGTCGTCGCCTGGCACGATCTCGCTGCCGGGCCCTTCTACCAGGCCAGTGCCACCGACCTCGGCACCGCCCAGCTCAAACGCATCCTCACCGTCAGCGGCCGGCAGGTGATCGCGCTGCACGACGAGATCGCCGACGGCGCCGCGCACGACGTCACCTCCGCCCGGACCAACCGTCCGGTCGTCGGCAAGGCCGTCGTCGCCGCGCTCGAGCAGTTCCGCACCGGCACCCTCGGCGACGCCACCGCGACCCTCCGCCCCGAGCAGTACCGCATCGTGCGCGAACCGGCCGGCGGGGTGCTGGTGGTGCAGGGCGGCCCCGGCACGGGCAAGACGGTCACGGCGCTGCACCGTGCGGCCTGGCTGGCGGCCAACGACGACGGCGTCCGCGCCGGCGGCGTACTCGTCGTCACGCCGACGGCAGCGCTGCGCAACTACGTCGCCGACGTTCTACCCCACCTCGGTGTCGACGCCGTCACCAGCGACGTCGCATCCCTGTACCGCGGCGACGCCCGACTGCGCGGCCGCGACGCCAGTGCCGAGACGGCCCGGGTCAAGGGTTCGGCGGTCATGGCCATGGTGCTGCGCCGCCTGGTCCAGAGCCAGCCCGACCACGCCGCGCCCGAGGACCTGCTGCGCACGCTGCTGGGCACCCCCGACCTGCTGGACCGCCTCGCCGACGACCTGCTGAAGGCCGGCCAGCAGGAGGTCCTGCACCGGGAGCCGGCCCCGTCGCTCGCGGCAGAACCATGGACCGTCGACGATCTCGTCCTGCTCGACGAACTCGCGCACCTGCTCGGCAGGCCGGCACCGGCCTACGGGCACGCCGTCGTCGACGAGGCACAGAACCTCTCGCCGATGCAGGCCCGCGCGGTGGCCCGGCGGTGCCGCTCCGTCACCCTGGCCGGCGATCTCGGCTTCTCCACCGGCCCGGGACAGCACGACACCTGGGACGAACTGACCAGTTACTTCGCCGCCGAGTCCCGGGCGGCCACGCTCACGATGGGGTACCGGGTGCCACGCCCGGTAGTGGAGCTGTCGCGGCGGCAACTACCCGACGGTGCCAACGCGCTCACGGTGCCCGACTCGCTTCGGGACGGGCTGGGCAATCCGCTGGTCCGCCGGGTCGACCCCGCCGACGTCGTTCCCGTCGCGCTGTCCGCTGCCGAGGCCGCCGCGGGCACCGGCTTCAAAGTGGGCGTCGTCGTCGCCGTCCACCGGTACGACGACACCCTGCGCTACTGCAGCGAGTCCGGCCTCAAAGCCGGCGACGGCCGGGACGGCGACCTCAGCCAGGCGGTCACGCTCTTGCCGGCCGACATGACCAACGGCCTGGAGTTCGACGCGATCGCGCTGGTCGCGCCGGACGAGATCGCCGACGGCACCGAGCTCGGCCGGCGCCGCCTCTACGTCGCGATGACGCGGTGCACCCAGTCGCTCGCGATCTTCCACTCCGAGCCGATGCCTGCCGGGCTCGAGCACCTGAACCGAGGGCCGGCACCGTCGCGGGAGCCGGAGGTCGAGCACCGTCCCAAGCCGGCGGCAACCAACGATCTGTTCCAGCTCTTCCAGCTCCTGCGCGACGACGACCGGATGCTGGTCGAGGTCATGATCCGGCGGCTGCTGCGCGACTCCCTGGAACGCGACGACTGAGCCCGCGGCAGGCCCGCGGGACAGCGCCAGTCGGGTGGGCTGCACGGCCCGTGAGATCGCGAGATCAGGCGACGAAACCGCGCCGACAATCCACTCCTGTCTACTCGGCAACTGGACTGTTGGCTCAATACAAACCTGCAATTCCGCCACAATATGAAAAGGGCAGCCCTTGCCTGGCGAAATCGGCATCCCGGGCATAGCATGATCGCTCGAAGTTGCTGTGGAGGGGCGCCATGGCTGGTGGGAGGGACCAACTCGGTCCATTGGAAAGGGTGACCCGTGTACTCGTCGCGCTCGTCGCGGCTGAGCCCACGGGCATTCCAACGCCGCGGTTGTTGAGGATCGCGGCCTTCGGGGGTGGCGAGGAGCATCATGTACGGCAGCTCAAGCGGCTGATCGAGGACCTCAACCGGGCGGGTTGGGACATCCGCAACACCATGCCGCCGGGCCGAACTGCCGTCTATCGCGCGTTCGCCGGCGACAACCGGCTGCGGGTGAACCTGACGCCGGAACAGCAGGCGGAACTCGCCCGGGCGGCCATGATCGCCGGCGATCCCGCGTTCGCCGGGCGGGTCGGCGTGGATTCGTCCGGTATGACCGGCGTCCCCGAGTTGCGCACGTCGCGGCATCCACCGCGCTCCGACACCGCACTCAACACGGTGCTCTACGCACTGGAGCACAAGTGCCGGCTGCGTTTCGTCTACAAACAGCGAGCCAGGGTGGTCCACCCGCACTTCGTCTACCCGGGCACGTCGGGTTGGCACCTGGTCGGTCACGAGGACGGCAGCGAGCGGGACAAGCAGTTCGTCACCGACCGCATGACTGCCGTCAGCGTCGATCTTCCCCGCACCGCGGCCGCCCACGACGAGCCCTACCGCGACGACCTCGACCCGCTGTCATGGGCGGTCGACCCCGCCGTCCACGTCACCGTGGAAACGACGCCGCAGCACCGCGGTCAGGTCGAGGCGCTGCTCGGCACACCGTCGTACCGCGAGGTCGAGGACGACGTCGTTCGCCTCACCATCCCCGTCACCCACCGGGCGGCCTTCCGCAACCGCGTTTACGAGCTGGGGCCGCGGGTCCGGGTGCTCGGTCCGGACGACATCCGCAGTGAGCTCATCGCCGGGCTCGAGTCCCTCATGGAACGCCCATGACCAACCCACCCGCGTTCGTGCGGCGCTTCGAACGCGTCACCCGGGCCCTCCACATCCTCACCATGCATCCCGACGGGCTGCCGCTGGCCCGGCTGGCCGCCGTGTTGGACACCGACGAGCAAACCCTGCGCGAGGAGATCATCGCGTTCTACCGCGCCGACATCTCTCCCGCGTTCGACGCCGGCTCGTACCGTCACGTCCGCATCGAGTTCCTCGCCGCTGACGGAGAATCCGACGATGTCGAACCGGCCGACGCCGAGATCATCCGTGCGTCCACCGACCAACCGGCCGCCGAGATCGGTGTCGTGCACACCGCGCCCGCCGAGTTGGCGAACATCTACCGCGCCGGGCAGGCGCTGCTGTCCCTGGAGCCGGAGAACGACGTGCTCGGCGGAGCGTTGAAGGCGCTGGGCGACACCATGCTGCGGGGCATCCGGCCGACCGACGACCACTGGAAGGCCGAGCTGGCCGGCACCATGCTCGACGCCATCCGGCGGCGGCGCAGAGTCCGCATCGACTACACCCCGGTGTGGCGCGAAGACAGCCACGAGCAGGTCATCGCGCCGTACCGGCTACTGCGCACCCGCCGCGGCTGGGAAGTCGACGCCGGGGTGTCCTCCGACGGCCGCGTCGTCGGCAGCTTCCTGCTCGCCGGCATCCGCGACGCGACCGTGCTGGACGAGACCTTCGAACGCACCGACGACATCGACGAGCGCATGGCCGCCAACCGCCGGGAGGTCGCCGTCGACCTGGTGGTGCCGCAGGGCGCCCGGTGGGTGATCGACCGGTTCGCCGAGAGCTCCGAGGTGCTCGACGAGGACGAGGAGTCGGTCAAGCTGCGCGCCCGGCTCCTGACCCCCGTCGACCAGCGGCTGGGCATCATGCTGCTGGTGGCCGGACCGCTCGCGTTCGTCACCGACCCGCCCCACCTGGCCGATGCCGGCCGCACGCTGGCGCAAGAGCTACTCGACCACCACCGAACGCCCTGAGCGCAACGAGCGGCCCATGCAGCCGGGCCTCGTCGCGGTTCGTGGGCCTGTGCAGAGTGGCTCCTACGGCATGACAGGGTGAGCTCATGGCTGACACCCCCCAGCGATCGGTCTCCCTGCGGCGCACCGGCTCACGCAGCTACGTCGCCACCAACCCCCGCGGCGGCGAGCTGAGCTTCGGCGAGGGCGCGGACGGCGAGTTCACTCCGGTCGAGCTGCTGCTGACCGCGATCGCCGGCTGTTCGGCCATCGACATCGACTACATCACCGCGCGCCGGGCCGAACCGGAGACGTTCGAGATCGACACCACTGCCGACAAGATCCGGGACGGGGCCGGCAACCGGCTCGAGAACATCGAGATGGTGGTCCGGGTCAGCTTCCCCGCCGGCGACGACGGCGACGCGGCCCGGGCCGTGCTCCCGGACGCGGTGGCGAAGTCGCACGACCGGCTGTGCACGGTGAGCCGCACCGTCGAGATCGGTACACCCATCGCCGTGCGGATCGACAAGGGCGAATAGCCGAACGACGGCAGCCGTCCGGTCATTGGCCAGGTGACGCTGCCTCAGCGCGGCGCGCCGGCGGCGACCCGCGCCTCGTAGCGCGCGCGAGCCTTGGCTGCCTCGGCCTCGCGGTCCCGTGGCGGCGCGTTGGTCACCCACCCGTCGAGCAGATGCCGCGTGATGTGCGCGATCTCGGCGACCGCGTTGTCGAACGCCTCGCGGTTGGCCTGCGACGGGGTGCGCGTCCCGGCGATCTTGCGCACGTACTGCAGCGCGGCGTCGTGGACCTCGTCGGAGGTGGCGGGCGGGGCGAGGTTGTGGAGGGGCTTGATGTTCCGGCACATGCTTCGAGAGTAAGCCGATCCCCCGACAGTGCCGCCACTTCCGGACAGGGATCGGCACCTCACCAGCGCCCTGCCATGGCACGCCGACGAGCCAGGCATACTCCCGCACCACCAGGCATGCATCCATGGTGCGGCGGGAACACCCATGCCGAACGTGATCATTTCGGGGTCGACAGGCGGCGCTCCAGCGGAGTGCGGAAGCTGGGAATGATCGACGCTGACTCCAGGCGGCCGTGCAGGTCGGCGGCCGCGGTCTCCACCGCCGCGGCGGCCTCGGCACCGACGTCCTCGAGCAGTTCCCACACGATGTCGCCCTCGCGCATGCCCCAGCCGCCGACGATGCGGCCGTTCCACCACACGGTCGGGCCGATGTTGCCGTTGCGGTCGAACAGCTCCTCGCGGTGCGGGCCGAGGAACCAGTCGCGTTCCTGCCAGCCCATCGGCGTGGGGTCCAGCGCGGGCAGCAGTGCCGCCGCCGGTTCCGCGTCGTCGTCGCGTTCCGGCTGCGTGTCCGAGGCGAGCACCACGCCGGGTACGCCGTCCAGGTCGACGTCGACGGTGTCCAGGCGCGCCAGCACGGCACGGGTGACACCGAGCGTCCAGCCGGTCCACCACCGCAGGTCGGCGACGGTCGCCGGCCCGAACGCCTCCAGCCAGCGCCGGGCCAGCGTCTCCCGCGCGGCGTCCTCCGGCACGGCGGGCATCCCGTCCGGCCACAGTCCCCGCACCGATGCCCACCGGTGCTGCCGCGACAGCCAGCTACCGGCCGGGCGGCCTCGCACGATGCGACCGTCCGCGCCCATCAGCGTCAGCACCCGGCTGGTGATGTTCTGCTTGACGTCCCACGGCTTGTCGGTGGTCGGAAGGGTCGCGGTCCGCAGCCGCGGCTCGGCCTTCGCCAGCTCCGTCGCCAGCGCCTCACCGAGCTCGTCGACGGCGCGCTCGGTGCTGACTTCGACGTCGGCGAGCCAGGCGGCGACATCACCCTCGATGCGGGGCTCGGTCGGCAGCGTGCTCAGGTGCTGGACGAGCTGCCGCCGCAGCCGGTCGGCGATGGCCAACCCGGCGGCGCTGTGCACCACGGGCGCGAAGTCCGTCGGCGCCACGAACATCGTGCGGCGCATCCCGATCATCTTGACCAGTGACCGGTCGTCGTAGAGCGCCGCGGACACGTCGGCCACTTTCGCGCCGGGGCAGCGCGCCAGCGCCGACAGGTACACCGTCGCCGGATCGGTGGCATGGAAGACCACCAGGTCCGCCACGGCCTCGGCCACGGATTCGGCCCGCCGGCCGGACGCCAGATGGTGACGCCGCGCCAGCCGGCGGCGTCGCTGCTCGACGCTGATCCTCAACACGCGTCCGATCCTGGCACGTCGGTCCGCGCCGCAGAACCGGGCCAGCGGGTCAGCACATCGACCACGGAACGGGAACGAAACGGGCGAATCGCTTGACAGCGTCCGTAAGGTATGGATTTGGAAGGTTTCTTCTCACACCGTGGACTTCCGGGGGGCTCCGTGAGTCAACACAAGGCAACGGAAGAACGGCGCTACCGCATGGAGCTGGCGGTCGTCGTGGCCATCGGGGTCGCGCTCGCCGTCATCGCGGTCGCGACCATCCTGGCGCTCAACCCGTCGCCGCGGGAGAACCTCGAGGAGTACGGCGGCCTGTCGGCGAGCATCGACTGACGACCGGCCCCACGTCACGTCCTGGCCCTGCGTCACGTCCTGGCCCTGCGTCACGCGGAACACCGGGAATCGACCCCGCGAGCGGTACGGAAGAGCAGCAGGCCGCCGGCCACACCAGTCGCGGCCGACTGTCCGCTTTCAGCCACGTCGTGGTCTCGGCATTGCCCGGCCGATCGAAGTCCCCGTAACGTGCCGGACAATCCGGCCGGCCTCGCCGGCGCTCGCGAGCCGCCACTTGGAACGATTCACGAGGAGGCCGACCATGGCCGACCGCCCCGACGACGCGACCTTCTCCCGGCCAGCAGCCGGCAGCTTCCCGGTGACCCGCCGCACCGTGCTGGGCACGGCCGCGGCGACCGCGGCGGCCGGCACCGGCGCACTCGGCTTCAGCTCGCAAGCAGCCGCCACCGCGGAGTCCACCACGAGAGCGGCGGCCGCCGCCGGCGCCGGACCACTGCGGCTCGCCGGTCTCACCACCGAGTACGCGCCCACGCTGCTCGGCACCGATGTGCGGCGGCCGCGCCTGTCGTGGGTCGTCACGGCCGGCGGCCACGGCGCCACCCAGACCGCGTATCAGGTGCTCGTGGCGTCCGCGCCGGAGCTGCTGGAAGTGGGCCGGGCGGACGTGTGGGACTCCGGCCGGGTGGAGTCTCCCGAGTCCGTCGGCATCGAGTACGGCGGACCCGACCTGGCACCGCGCACTCGATACCACTGGCGGGTCAGGCTGTGGGACGGCGCCGGGCGCGGCACTCGCTGGAGTGAACCGACCTGGTTCGAGACCGGCCTGTTCGACGAGGGTTTCGGCGCCGCGGGCTGGATCGGCGCCGCGCCCGACCCGGCCACGACGCCACGTGACGTCGACGGCACGTCGTGGATCTGGCTGCCCGGCGCCACCAGCGGCGGTGCCCCGGCCGGTCCGGCGTGGTTCCGCGGCCGCCTGGCACTGCCGGCGGAGCTGGAGGTAGCCGCCGCCCACCTGGTGATGACCGCCGACGACGACTACACCGCGTACCTCCAGGGCCAGCCCGTGCTGCACGCGCCGCAGCAGGTCGACGGGTGGAAGTCCGCGGAGGTCGCCGACATCACCACGCTCGTGACCGCGGCTGTGGGTGGCGACCTCGTGATCGCGGCAGTCGCGCACAACCGGGGCGCCGTCGCCGTCAATCCCGGCGGTCTGCTGGCCAAGCTCGTCGTCACGACGGGCACCGGCGACCACCTGGTGCTCCACACCGACGGGTCCTGGCGCGGCAGCGACGCCGAGCAACCCGGCTGGGAACAGCCCGGCCACGACGACAGCGGGTGGGACGACGTCGCCGTCCTGGCCCCGTACGGCGAAGGACCGTGGGGCCGTCAGGTCACCGTGCCGCAGCGCGAGACGCTCGACCTGCTCGGCGCATCCTGGGTGTGGAGCCCGGACGCGACAAAGTCGGATGCGCCCGAGGGCGACCGCTGGTTCCGCGGCCGGTTCCCGCTGCCGGCCGGCCTCGAGGTCGAGTCCGCCGACCTCGTCATGACCGCCGACGACGACTACAGCGCGCACCTGCAGGGCGAGCCGGTCCTGCACGCGCCGCAAGCGGTCGACGGGTGGCGCACCGCCGAGGTCGCCGACGTGACGGAAGCGGTGACGGCCGCCATCGCCGGCCCCGAGGGCGCCGAGCTCGTCCTCGCCGTTCGCGCCACCAACCGGCCCGGGCCGTCGGTCAACCCGGCGGGGCTGATCGCGAAGCTGCTGATCCGCTCCGCCACCGGTGACGACCACGTCATCGTCACCGACGCGTCCTGGCGCAGCACCGCCGCCGAGCAACCCGGCTGGGAACAGCCCGGCCACGACGACACCGGCTGGGACGACGTCACCGTCCTGGCCCCGTACGGCGAGGGACCGTGGGGCGGCAACGTGTCGGTGACCCGGCCGGAGAAGCCCGCTCCGCTGCTGCGCCGCGCCTTCACCCTGGCCAAGCCGGTCGCTCGGGCGCGGCTCTACGCCAGCGGTGTCGCCTACCATGACCTGCACCTCAACGGCGTCCGTGTCGGCGACTCCGTCCTCGACCCGGGCTTCACCGACTACGACGAGACCGTCCTCTACGTCACCCACGACGTCACCGCTCTGCTCCGATCCGGCGACAACGTGCTGGCCGCCGAGCTGGGCCGCGGGTTCTTCGGCATGACCACCGACAACGTCTGGCGCTGGCACCAGCCGCCGTGGCACGGCGAGCCGCGACTGATCGCCCGGCTGGTGGTGGAGCACCCCGACGGCGGCACCACCGAGGTGGTCTCCGACCCGGAGTGGCGGATCACGAGCGGCCCGACGGCGTCCAATTCGCTGTTCGCCGGCGAGTCCTTCGACGCCCGGCTCATCCCGGACGGCTGGACCGCGCCCGGCTTCGACGACTCGGCGTGGTCGGCGGCGACCGGTCTCGACGGCCCGGCCGGCATCCTCACCGCGCAGGAGAACGAGCCGATCCGCGTCATCGAGGACGTCGCACCGGTCGAGCTGACCGAGCCGGTGCCCGGGACCTGGGTGGCCGACTTCGGCCGGACCACCGCCGGCTGGTCGAAGCTGCGGGTCACGGCACCGGCGGGCACCACGATCCGGCTGCGCCACGGCGAGACCGTCGCCGCCGACGGCACCGTGAACGCGTCGACGGGGCACGTCCCGGGCCGCTTCCAGGTCGACGAGTACACGACCCGCGGCACCGGTGAGGAGGTGTGGGAGCCGAAGTTCTCGTACAAGGGGTTCCGGTACGTGCAGGTGGACGGCCTGCCGGGTGCGCCGACGCCCGAGACCGTCACGATGCGCGTCGTCTACTCCGACGTCCCCGAGGTCGCCACGTTCGAGTCCGACCAGCCGATGTACGAGCAGCTGGAGCGGATGATGCGCCGCACTATTCTCAACAACCTGCACAGCATCCCGACCGACACGCCCATGTACGAGAAGAACGGCTGGACCGGGGATGCGCAGGTCGGCGCTCCGACGATGGCCGAGACACTCGGAATGGCCCGGTTCTTCACCAAGTGGCTGGGCGACCTGCGCGACAGCCAGATCGGCTCCGGGCAGGTCCCGGTCATCGTGCCCAGCGGCGGCTGGGGCTATCAGGAGCTGGCCCCGGCGCCGGAGTGGACCACCGTCTACCCGTTCGTGCTGCGCGAGATGCACCGCTGGTACGGCGACCACCGCGTCCTGGCCCAGCATTGGGAACCGGTGCTGACGTACCTGGACTGGGAGCTGGGCCGGCTGCAGAACGGGCTGGCCGTCACCGCGCTCGGCGACTACCTGTCGCCCGGCACCGGCGGCAACCCGCCCGAGGACACCCGGCTGACGGCGACGGCGTACCTGTACCGCGCGCTGCTGGCCACCGCCGAGGTGGGTGACCTGCTCGGACACGCCGCCGACGCGGCCCGATTGCGCACCGCCGCCGACGGCCTGCGTACCCGCCTGAACGAGACGTTCCTCGACACCGCCCGCGGCCTCTACCGCACCGACCGCGACCCGCACTACCGGCAGACCTCGAACGCGGTGCCGCTGGCGTTCGGGATGGTCCCGCCCGACCACGTGGACGCCGTCGTCGCCAACCTGGTCGCCGACGTCGAGGCCCGCGACTGGCACCTCAACACCGGCTGCCTGGGCACCAGCGTGCTGCTGCCGGTGCTGACCACGCATGGGCACGCCGACGCAGCCGCGAAGATCGCGCTGCAGCGCACCCAGCCCAGCTGGGGGCACTGGATCGACAACGGCGCGGACACCATGTGGGAGATGTGGCAGGTCGACACGCGCTCACGCGACCACTACTTCCACGGCACGGTCGTGCAGTGGCTGTTCGAGCACGTCGCCGGCCTGGCGAACCTGGACGACGGCTGGCGGCGGTTCCGGGTGCGGCCGGACGCGCGCAGCCAGGTCGGTTCCGCGTCGCTGGCCATCACGACGGTGCGGGGCGCGGCCAGCGCTGCGTGGACGCAGACCGGCCGGTCGCTGCGGCTCACGGTCGTGGTGCCGGTCGGCTCGACGGCCGAGGTGTGGGTGCCGGCGGAATCCGCCGACGACGTCACGGCGGCACCGTCGCGACTGGTCACCGACGTCCGGGCGGAGCCGGGCTGGGCCGTCTACACCGTCGGCGCCGGCGAGTGGCGGTTCGACAGCCGCTCCGCACCCACCACCCCGTGATCGTCAAGACTTCGCCCGATGATGGCCGGGTCAACTCTTGATGATCATGGGGACACGCGGGCACATGTGACCGACATCCAGGAGTTCTTCGCCAAGCTCCGCTGACCGGCCCAACTACTCTCGGAGCATGCGTTCCTCGTCCCCACGTGCCGGCGGCGCCCTGCTCGGACTGCTCATGGCCGTGGCGGGCGTCGCCGGCACGTGGGCGAGCTGGAGCTACTTCGTCGACACCGCCACCGGGCAACGGCTGGACGCCGCCGCCTTCGAGGGCTCGGCCATCGGCCGCAACACCCTGTGGCGGGGCGCCGAGCCGGTACTCGACGTGGTGTCCGTGCCGTTCATCGTGATGGTGCTGGGCGCCGCGGCGCTGATCGCGGTGATGCGGCGCCGCTGGTTCCTCGCCCTGCAGGTGACCGTCCTGGTGGGCGGCGCGAACCTGACGACCCAGGTGCTCAAGCACGGCATCCTCGACCGGCCCGCCCTGGCCGCCGACGTCGGACCGGCCGGCAACTCGCTGCCCAGTGGCCACACCACCGTCGCGGCCAGCGTGGCGGCGGCACTGCTGCTCGTGGTCCCGAGACGAGCCCGGCCCCTGGTGGCGGTGCTCGGCGCCGGCTACACCGCGCTCACGGGAGTGTCGACCATGATCGGCGGCTGGCACCGTCCGTCCGACGTCGTCGCCGCCATCACCGTGGTGCTCGCCTGGGCCGGGCTCACCACCGTCCTGACGGCGCTGGCCAGCCCGGAACGGGTGGACGACGGCCGAACCGGCACTGCGGCCACCGCGGCGGCCGCGGTGGTGTTCCTGGTGGCAGCCGCCGGCAGCGGTGTCGTCGCCGTGCGGTCGCTGCAGAGCACGCGCGATCTGCTGGCCGAATCAGGCGCGGTCACCGCCCGGGACGATCTCGCGACGGCATATGTGGGCGCCGGCCTCGGGGTGGTGTCGACGACGGCGTTGACGTTCGCGGCGATCCTGGTGGCGCATCAACTCGCCAGCGGCCGGGCCCGAGCCGAAACCGCCCGCGGCAGCTCCCGGAGAAGGACGCGTGTGTGAGTTCCGTAGCCGGCGCCGCGCCGCGATGGTCAAGAGTTGACATAGTCTTCCAAAGAGGGCTACACAACGACCGTGACGGGCGGCACACTGAACTAATGACCTCTCGTACACCGGCCGCGAGGCCTGTTCTTCCTTCTAGTCCTTTTCGCCCCGTCACCGCTCCGCCACTCGAGAAGTTCGCCGTCGACGACCTCGTCACACACGATCGGCACGGACTGGGCCGCGTCGTGAACGTCCCCCGCGAGAACGAGGTACACGTCGACTTCGGCACCGCGGTGCGTCGCATCGCACTGCCGAACCCGAAGGTCACGCGCCTGTAGTCCGGCTCATCGGCACCACCGTTCAGCTCCTGGAACACCCGGCTTCCGGTCGCCTGGCCTGCCCGCTGCGAAGGTCCCGGGCGGCCGGAACGCCGTCGTCACCCCACCCGTGACACGCCGCGCAGCCTGTCCGGGTTGCGGAACACGAGCAATCGGGTCACCTTGCCCTGCGCGGTTTCGATCATGGACGCGCTGTCCAGCCGGTCACCGGCCCACGCCAGGACGCCGGGGGCGCCGTTCAGCTCGACGAACTCGAACCGCAAGCCGTCCAGGTCGCCCTTCGCGAGGATGCCCACGATGAATCGCGCAACCTTGTCCGCGCCCGTCACCGGACGACGCGCGGCCTGAGCCTTGCCGTCGGCGTCGTTCACCATGACCACGTCCGGCGCCAGCACCTCCAGCAGCGACGTCATGTCGCCTTCCAAGCAGGCGCGCAGGAACCGTTCGGTTGCCTCGCGGCGCTGCCCGGGATCGGTGTCATACCGCGGGCGGCGGGCCTGCACGTGTTCGCGGGCCCGGTGCGCCACCTGCCGCACCGCCGGCTCGCTGCGTTCGAGCGCCGTCGCGATCTCCGCATAGGAGTAGCCGAACACCTCCCGCAGCACGAACACGGCGCGCTCCACCGGGCTCAACGTCTCGAGGACCACCAGCATGGCCATCGAGACGTCCTCGCTGAGCTCGACCCCGTTGGCGGCGTCCGGGCCGGTCAGCAGGGGTTCGGGCAGCCACGGCCCGATGTACGTCTCCTTGCGGGTGCGCAGCGTCCGCAGCCGGTTCAGCGCCAGCCGGGTGGCGATCCGCACGAGGTAGGCCTTCGGTTCCACGACGTCGGCCCGATCCGCCGCCGACCACCGCAACCAGGTGTCCTGTACGACGTCCTCGGCGTCGGCCACGCTGCCCAGCATCTCGTAGACAACCGTGAACAGCAGGCCGCGGTGCTGGTGGAACGGGTCGCTCACGGGTTCGGCTTCGTCGGTTCGAGAGCGATGCGAGCCATGGCACGGGTCCTTCCGTCGACAGGGAGTCTCCCCCATATGACACGGGGCACCAGCCGGACGTGACATCGGCGTGGCGGCGATGTGGCAGAGTTCCCGGCGATGCGCGCGTTCACGTACCCCGAGGTCGGCGCCACCCGCGACGCCGGGCCGCTGCCGGCCGGCTATCACCATGTGCGGATGCGCGAGCGTGTTGGCCACGGACGGTCGGCGTTCGAGGCGGTGGCCGAGGGCACCGTCACGTGGTCGCTGCACCGCAGCATCGGGCTGCGGGTCACCGCCACCGCCGAGCGCGCGGCCGAGGGCGTCGAGGTCACCAGCGCGCTCGCCGTCGGGCCGGTTCACCTGCTGCGCATCCCGTGCCGGGTGGTGTGGGTGCTCGACGAACCCGGCCGCGCCGGCTACGCCTACGGCACCCTGCCCGGGCACCCGGAATGCGGCGAGGAGTCGTTCGTCACCGAACTCGACGACGCCGGCGACGTGTGGTTCACGGTGACGGCGTTCAGCCGGGCCGCCGCCTGGTACGCACGGCTGGGCGGACCGCTGACCCGGGGCGTGCAGCACCTGGCCACCCGCCGCTACGTCGCGGCCGCACGAAAGCTCGCCGGCAGCTAGGTGTATCCGGCCATCACGTTGGTGGCAGGCGGCTGATTGGTGGGAGGCCGCCGAGTGCGCTGTGGCGTCGTCGAGTGTTGTAGTACTCGATCCAGGGGTCAAGAGCCGCGGCGCGTTCGGTGTTGCTGGTGAAGACCTGCCGGTAGGCCCACTCGGTCTGCAGGGTGCGGTTGAACCGTTCGACCTTGCCGTTCTGCCACGGGCAGTGCGCCTTGATGAACCTCTGCCCGATGTCCAGCTCCTTGCAGACCTGGCGCAGCGAGTACCGGTATGCCCAGGCGTTGTCGGTGATCAGGCGTTCGATCCGGGGGATGCCGTGTGCGGCGAAGTAGCCGGCTGCCCGTGCGAGGAAGGCCGCGCAGGTCGGGCCCTTCTCGTCGGGCAGGATCTCTGAGTAGGCCAGCCGGGAGTGGTCATCGACGAGTGAGTGCACGTAGTCGAACCCGACCCTGGTCGTGCGGTTGCGGGTGGCTTCGCGGTTCTCCCGGCCGTGGGCGCGCCAGCCGCCGCCGTCGGGGATCTTGCCGATCTTCTTCACGTCCATGTGGACCAGCTCGCCCGGGGCGTCGCGCTCGTAACGCACCGTCGTGGTCTTCGACGCCCGGATCACCTCACCCGTGAGCGGGTCGCACTCGCGCAGGTAGGGCACGTCGTGGCGGCGCAGGATCCGCGACACCGTCCGCGCCGGCACCCCCAGCTCGGGACCGATCCAGTCCTGCCCGCGGCGTTCGCGCTGCCGAAGGTCGATGACCTGCTGTTCGATCGCCTCGCTGGTCCGGCGCGGAGACGAATGTGGACGCGAGGAGCGGTCGTGCAGGCCGGCCACGCCCTCGGCGGCGTAACGATCCAGCCAGGACTTCACACACTTGCGGGAGATGCCCATCGCCTTGGCGATGTGCGCCTGCGCCCAACCGGCGCGGTGACGCTCAACGATCAACAGCCGGCCCTGGAACGTGGTGCGGGCGTTACGGTGAGACACGAGAGCCCTCCGGATGGGTCGTGCAGCCTTCGACAAGCCACACCCCACCCGGGGGCTCTCACCTGTTCAACCCGACACGCCCGCTACCAACCTCTTGGCCGGGTACAGCTAGGGCGCGTCTCAGTCGCTCGTTGCATGACAATCGCCGAATGACCAACGACCGCTTCATGCTGATCCACGACCCGGAGCTCCAAGCCAGGGGCGAGCGAGTCCTGGGCGTCGAGTTCAAGGCGATGAGCGAGAGGGTGTTGCGGGCCACGGAGCTGACCTCTCGCCTCAACGTCCTCCCGTTCGATGACGAGGCGGGCAAGGCGGCACTGCTCGAACAGATTCTGGGCCGCCCTCTCCCAGAGAGAGTGACGATCTACCCGCCCTTCTACACCGACCACGGCCTTCGCTTGGACTTGGCAGAGCGGGTCTTCATCAATCAGGGCTGCACATTCCTCGACTACGCCGGCATCCGGTTGGCCGAGGGCGTGATGGTCGGCCCGAAGGCCACGTTCATCACGATGGGCCACCCGGTGGACCCCGACGAGCGGCGCCAGTTCCTCTCCGGTGCACCCATCGATGTGGCGGAGAACGTGTGGATCGGTGCCGGCGCGATGATCCTGCCCGGCGTCAGCATCGGCCGCGACTCCGTTGTCGCGGCCGGGACGATCGTGGCCGACGACGTTCCGGCGGCGAGCCTGGTCGCCGGGCCCAAAGGCACCGTGCGCCGACGTTGGTAGGACATGCTCGGCTGGTTGTATACCGTGGACGCCCGGCCGGCCGGTAGACCTGGAGCGTGACGCCCTTCGGAAAGGCTCGCGAGTCGACACGTCGAAGAGGTTCATCTCGTCGACGAGGCTGTTCCCGAGCAGCCAGCGGACCAGCTCGCCGCTGCCTCGTGGGCGACCACTCACCCCTGCTACGAACGCGCCTGCCCCGATCCGACACCTCACCCGGGGTTGTGGCCGGCTCGTGACACGGACCTCGACGATCTGCCCGTTATGGTGTAGGAATCGAAGAAGAGATCACGTCGGCCGTGCCGGCGGGGTTCTCTCCCTACGGCAATCGACCACCGGGCCGCAGGCGACGTGCCGAGAGGGCAGCGGACACCGATCCGCCGCCGTGGACCAGGACACCACCGGATCATCGATCTCGGGCCGTTGGCAGCCCGATCAGGCGACGAGGCAACGCTGAGCACCGACCCACGGGCCCGTGGCGGCGCTCCCCATGCCGGTTGCGGCCCCGGCTCGCTGCGGAGGCCGGGGTCGCAACCTCCGCCGCACACCGGCATGCTCGTCCCATGCCCGACCGCGCGCTCGACATCCCGGCCGAACGGCTGCCCGCCTGGCTGGCCGGGTTCGCGCGCCGGCACGGCAGCACCCACCACGAGGCCGGGCCCGACGCCGTCGTCGTCCGCGCTGCCGACGGCGCCGTCGCTCGCTGCGCCGTGCCGTTCCCACCACTGCACCCCGACGACGACGCGCCCTTCGGGGGGCTGCTGGCGCACGCGGCGACGGACCGGCGGGTCGGCGTCCTCCTCGTGCGCCGGGGCGGCTACGCGGTGGGAGTCTTCGACGGCACCCGGCTGATCGCCTCCAAGGTCGGGTCCCGGCACGTGCAGGGCCGCACCGCGGCGGGCGGCCAGTCGCAACAGCGATTCGCCCGGCGGCGCGAGAAGCAGGCCCGGGAAGCCTTCGAAGCAGCCGCCGACGTCGCCGCACGGGTGCTGCTCCCCCACCTGGCGAGCCTCGACGCCGTCGTCACCGGTGGCGACCGCGCCGCCGTCGACGCCGTGCTGACCGACCGGCGGCTGGCAGGGCTTCGGTCGCTGACGGCGGGCGCGCCGCTCGCCGTCCCCGATCCGAAGCTCGCGGTGCTGAAGCAGACACCGGCGCGGTTCCGAGCGGTCCGGATCGCGTTGTCGGAGCCGGAACCGGAACCCTCAGCCGAACCGTGATCGGGCCAACACGCGAGACTTCCGGCGGTGTGTGGTGGCCGTCCGCGGGCAAGGCGTAGGTTAGCCAGTGACAGGCTTCGCGCCTGGACGATCGTCGTCGAGAGGAATTTGAGGAATGGCTGCCTATTCTCTTCCGGATCTCCCCTACGACTACGGTGCGCTCGAGCCGCACATCGCCGGCCAGATCATGGAGCTGCACCACTCCAAGCACCACCAGACGTACGTCACCGGCACCAACACCGCGCTGGAGCAGCTGGAAGAGGCCCGCTCCGCCAACAAGCTCGACACCGTGAACCAGTTGCAGAAGAACCTGGCATTCAACCTCGCCGGGCACGTCAACCACACGGTGTTCTGGAACAACCTCTCGCCCGAGGGCGGCGACAAGCCCGACGGTGAGCTCGGTGCCGCCGTCGACGAGTTCTTCGGTTCCTTCGACGGCTTCCGCGCGCACTACACGGCGGCCGCGCTGGGCATCCAGGGCTCCGGCTGGTCCATCCTGGCCTGGGAGTCCATCGGCCAGCGCCTCGTCATCGAGCAGCTCTACGACCACCAGGGCAACCTGGCGGCCGGCACCGTCCCGCTGCTCATGCTCGACATGTGGGAGCACGCCTTCTACCTTCAGTACAAGAACGTGAAGCCCGACTACGTGGCCGCGTTCTGGAACATCGTCAACTGGCCGGACGTCGCCGCGCGGTTCGAGGCGGCCCGGTCGAAGACGGCGGGTCTCATCACGCCGTGAGCAACCGCTGAGGCGGTCGGCACCCTGCCAGCCACCTCGCACCGACGGAGGCAGCCGTGTTCAAGCCACCGCCGCAACCGCACCGGCGCGGCACCGCCCTGCGGGTGGCCATCGCCGCGCTGGTGCTCGGGTATGCGGCGGTGGTGTCCGGCTGGCTGCTGTCCATCCTGTGAGCGCATCGCCGCTCCGTCACGCCCGCGTCGCCGACGCGGGCGTTTGTCGTCCGCCGCTGTGTCCGGGCTCACACCGGTGATCGTCACGCTCGACCCCGCCGGTTCCGTCGTCTCGGTGTCCACGCATCACACCGAGAGGACCGACATGACGCAACGCCTGAACGTCCCCACCGTGGCGCCGGAGGGGTACCGCGCCGTGCTGGGTCTGGAGCAGTACGTCCAGGCCAACCTCGACCACACCCTCCTGCATCTGGTCAAGATGCGCGCCTCGATCATCAACGAGTGCTCGTTCTGCGTCGACATGCACAGCCGCGACGCGGTGGCCGCCGGCGAACACCACCACCGCCTGTACGCCACCGCGGCGTGGCACGACGCGCCCTTCTTCGACGAGCGGGAGCGGGCCGCGCTCGCGCTGACCGACGCCGTCACCCGGCTCTCCCCGGGTGGGGTGCCCGACGACGTCTGGGACACCGCCGCGAAGCACTTCGAGGAGCGTGAGCTCGCCGATCTGTTGCTCGCCATCGTCACCATCAACGCGTGGAACCGCATCACCGTGCCAACGCGGACCGAGCCACCACAGCGAGGGTGACCATCGACGCGGCGACCGACCTCCAGCGCCACCGGCCGATGCTGCTGGGCATGGCGTACCGGATGCTGGGCTCCACCGGCGATGCCGAGGACATCCTCCAGGACGCCTACCTGCGCTGGAGCTCGGTCGACCGCGCCGACGTGGCCGAACCGCGCCGCTACCTGTCCCGGATGGTCGCCCGGCTGGCACTGGACCGGCTGCGTGAACGGAAGGCCCGCGAACGCTATGTCGGACCGTGGCTGCCGGACCCGATCATCACCGGCGGGACGCCAGCCGACCCGCAGGAGACCGCCGAGCGGCGCGACACCCTCTCCGTCGCCACGCTGTTCCTGATGGAGCGTCTCGATCCGGTCGAACGGGCCGTGTTCGTCCTGCGCAGTGCGTTCGAGCTGCCGTACGCGCAGATCGCCGAAATCGTCGAGCGCACCCCCGAGCACTGCCGGCAACTACACCGCAGAGCCGCCGCCCGGCTGGCCGACGACCGCCGCCGCTTCGCGCCCAGCCGCCGCGAACACGCCGCGCTTCTCGACCGGTTCCTGCGCGCCGCCCGTGACGGTGACCTCGCCCGGCTGCGCGCCCTGCTGCACGACGAGGTCGTCGCCTGGACCGACGGCGGCGGCAAGGTCAAGGCGGCTCGCAACCCCGTGCGCGGCGCGGACAACGTGGCCCGGTTCTTCGCCGGTATCCACAGCCGGCACCGTCCGCCCTTCGTCGCCGTCGAGCTCAACGCGACACCGGGCGCGGTGCTGGGCCTGGACAACCCACAGGCCGTCACGTTCACCGTCGTCGACGGGCGCATCAGCGGCCTGTTCGCCGTCGCCAACCCGGACAAGTTGGCCCGGCTGCCCCTGTTGACGCCGGTCACGTGATCGCACCGCTCGCCCGCCGGGCCCTCTACGCCCTGGCTTCAGTACTGGATGCGTCGGGTGGCCGAGGCACAGGGCGCCTGACCTGGCATGGTCACGCTGCTTGCAACACCCGCTGGTCGTACAGGCGGTCCGCGGCGTCCTCGCCGTCGGCGACGAACGCGACCAGGTAGGCGCGCAGCTCGCGGCCGAACAGTTCCACGTCATCCGGGCCGAACCCGGCGATGGTCGCGAGCGCCGTCAGGTCCGCTGCCTCCGAGTCCACCACCGCCTCGACCATCCAGTGCGGGTCGAGGCCGCACGCCCTCGTCAGGCTCAGGACCGTCTCGCCTCTGGCGAGCGCGGCTTCGAGCGCACTGGGCGTCACACCGAGCAGATCCGCGGCCGTCGTCATCGCGTACATCGCCGTCCTCCTCCGGCGAAGAAATCTCATCTCCGCCTCGTGGCACTGATCCTTTCCGGCGAACCTGAGAGGAACCGAAGACGGCGCTGAGAAACCCGTATGACTGTTCGGCCGTCGGGTACGCGAACAGCCGAAGCCGGGCCATGCTGGTGACGGACCGAGCCGACCGATCGGAAGGAACGGCGACGATGCTCAGGAAGGCGACCCGCGACGCGAAGGCCCAGATCACCGACGACCTGCTCACCCGGATCGACGCGTGGTGGCGTGCTGCGAACTATCTCTCGGTCGGGCAGATCTACCTGCTGGACAACCCGCTGCTCCGCGAACCGCTGCGGGCCGAACACGTCAAGCCGCGGCTGCTCGGCCACTGGGGCACATCACCTGGACAGAACTTCCTCTACGCCCACCTGAACCGCGCCATCGTCCAGCGCGACCTGGACATGATCTACATCTCCGGTCCCGGGCACGGCGGCCCGTCGCTGGTCTCCGCCGCCTGGTTGGACGGCACCTACAGCGAGGTCTACGCGCACGTCGGCGACGACGAAGCCGGCCTGCGCGAGCTGTTCCGGCAGTTCTCCTTCCCCGGTGGGATCCCCAGCCATGTCGCGCCGGAGACGCCCGGTTCCATTCACGAGGGCGGCGAACTGGGCTACGCGCTCGCGCACGCCTACGGCGCCGCGTTCGACAATCCCGGCCTGACGGTGGCCACCGTCATCGGCGACGGGGAGGCGGAAACCGGGCCGCTGGCCACCTCCTGGCACAGCAACAAGTTCCTCAACCCGGTGACCGACGGCACCGTACTGCCGATCCTGCACCTCAACGGCTACAAGATCGCCAACCCGACGGTGCTGGCCCGCATCCCACGCGCCGAACTCGAGTCGCTGATGGTCGGCTACGGACACACGCCGTACTGGTTCGACGGCGGCTTCGACGACGAGGATCCGATCGACATCCACCGCCGCTTCGCCACTCTTCTCGACGAGGTGCTCGACCACATCGCGGCGATCCGCGCCGAAGCCGCCGACAACGGCCGCACCGACCACCGTCCACCCTGGCCCATGATCGTCTTCCGCACCCCGAAAGGCTGGACCGGGCCGCGAGAGGTCGACGGACACCAGGTCGAGGACACCTACCGCTCGCACCAGGTGCCCATGAGCGCCGTGCGCGGCAACGAGGAGTACACCCGGCTGCTGGAGAGCTGGATGCGCTCCTACCGGCCCGAGGAACTGTTCGACGACGACGGCCGGCTCCGCGCCGACCTGCGCGAGCTGTCGCCGTCGGGAACCCGGCGGATGAGCGCCAACCCGCACGCCAACGGCGGGCTGCTCACGCGGGACCTGACGCTGCCGGACTTCCGCCGCCACGCCGTGCAGGTGCCGGTGCCGGGCGGGACGGTTGCCGAACCCACCCGTGTGCTCGGCGTGTGGCTGGCCGACGTGTTGCGTGCCAACCCGACCACCATGCGTGTGTTCGGCCCGGACGAGACCGCGTCGAACCGGCTCAACGCCACGGTCGACGTGGCCGGCAAGACCTGGCTGGCCGAGACGCTTCCGGTCGACGAGGACCTGTCGCCGGCCGGCCGGGTCATGGAGATGCTGTCGGAGCACCAGTGCCAAGGCTGGCTCGAGGGTTACCTGCTGACCGGCCGGCACGGACTGTTCAACTGCTACGAGGCGTTCATCCACATCATCGACGCCATGTTCAACCAGCACGCCAAGTGGCTCAAGGTGTCACGCGGCATCCCGTGGCGAGCACCCGTCCCGTCACTGAACTACCTGCTGTCGTCCCACGTGTGGCGGCAGGACCACAACGGCTTCTCGCACCAGGACCCCGGCTTCATCGACCACGTCGTCAACAAGAAGGCCGACGTCATCCGGGTGTACCTGCCGCCGGACGCCAACACGCTGCTGTCCACCTACGACCACTGCCTGCGCGGCCGCGACTACGTCAACGTCGTCGTCGCCGGCAAGCAACCCGGGCCGCAGTGGCTGACCATGGACGAAGCCATCGCGCACTGCACCCGCGGCATCGGCATCTGGGAATGGGCCAGCAGCGACGGCGCGGACGGCGACCCGGACGTCGTGATGGCCTGCGCCGGCGACGTGCCCACCATCGAGACCCTGGCCGCGGTCGACCTGCTGCGCTCGGAGCTGCCGGACCTGAAGGTCCGCGTCATCAACGTCGTCGACCTCATGCGACTGCAGGACGAACGCGAGCACCCGCACGGGCTGCCGGACCGCGAGTTCGACGCGCTGTTCACCACGGACAAGCCGGTCGTGTTCGCGTACCACGGCTACCCCTGGCTGATCCACCGGCTGACCTACCGGCGCACCAACCACGACAACATCCACGTGCGCGGCTACAAGGAGGAAGGCACCACCACCACGCCGTTCGACATGGTGATGCTCAACGACCTGGACCGCTACCACCTGGTGATGGACGTCATCGACCGGGTGTCGGGGCTCGGCTCCCGGCAGGCGGCGCTGCGGCAGCGGATGGCCGACGCGCGGCTGCGCGCCCGGCAGTACACCCGCGAACACGGCACCGACATCCCAGCGGTCGCCGACTGGGCGTGGCCCGCGGCGCGAGAGCTCGGCCTTCCGGGCAGCACCGGCGACGACACCGCCTCCGATTTCGCCACGGCCGCCCCGGTGAAAGGGGAGAGCACCTCCGGCTGAGCCGGCGTCGTCACCCCCCCGGGCTCGCCCGTAAATGATCACGTTCGGCATGGGTGCTCCCGCCCCACCACGGATGCATGCCTGGTGGAGCGGGAGCACCCATGGTGGACGTGATCATTTCGAGGTCAGGTCGGCGCGGAGGACGTGGAAGGTGCGCGTCACGGTGAAGCCGGCGTCGAGGTAGAGGCGCCCGGCGGGAGTGTCGGGACCGGTCCACAGGAACCACGCGCTGTGGGCGCCCTCAGCGCGCATCTGGGTCAGCGTCACGTGAAGCAGCACCTTCCCGAGGCCGAGACCGCGGCGGACCGGGGCCACGCCGAACGGGCCGAACCGCTCCGGCAGCCCGCGGTAGGCGCCGTAGGTGGCGAAGCCGACCATGACGCCGTCGGGGTCGCGGCACACCACGACCCGGTCCGGCCGGCCGTGCCGCAGCACCGACTGCCGGATCGCCTCGCCCCAGTCGGGGGCGAGTTGGTCGGCGGCGAAGGTCATGACGTCGGGGAGGTCGTCGTAGCGGGCCGGCCCGAAGGTGAAGCCCTCGGCGTTCCGCTCGGCCAGCAGGTCCGTGACCGCGGCCGGCATCGCGTACGTCGCCAGGCCCAGGTCCATCGCGACCGGCTGATAGAGCGTCCGGAACCCGAGCCGTTCCAGCAACCGCAGGCCCTCCGGGTACCGTTCGGCGTCCAGGCCGGGCAGGAAGTACGCGGGCGGGTACGCCGACCAGTTCGCCCAGGCTGCGCCGCTGTCACGCAGGAACGCCAGTGCGCGTTCGACGAGCTTGGTCCCGATACCGCGCCGGCGGGCCGCCGGATGGACGGTGCCGATGGTCAGCCAGCCGCCGGCCGGGTCGACGGGTATGGGGCCGGCTTCGCGACGACCGGCGACCGCGTGGACGAACCCCACCGGCCCGGTGCCGTCGACGGCGACGATCAGCCCGTCCGGGTCGAAGTTCGCATCGAGCAGGATGTTCTCGGCGAACCACTCGCGGCTGACCGGGTCGGCCGGCTGCCCGGCCTCCGTCAACGCCACCAGCGCTTCGAGGTCGCCGGGCCGGTAGCCACGCAGCCGGGTCATGTGAGCACCTCCACCGGGGCGTCATCGCTGCTGGCCAGCGCGACCGCCCGGTCGGTGCGTGCCAGGCAGCCGCGCAGGGTCAGCTGCGCGGTGTAATAGTCGATGTACCGGAACCCATAGGTCTCGCCGCGGGCGAACGCCTGCCCCTCGATCGCGGCCCGCCATCGCTCGTAGGCGTCGGCGGAGACCGGCAGGTACGTGTCCGCGGCGAACCCGTGGGCGTCCTCCCAGTTCTCCGCGTAGAACAGCCGCCCGACGCCGTGCCGCTCACCGTCGCTGGGCGCGCCGCCGTCGCCGGGAGCCCACCCGGGCAACCCGGCGAGGAAGCGGGCCCGTTCGGCGACGGTGGAGGCGTTCTCGTGGTCGGTGTGGATGCTGTTCCTCCAGTGCGCGATCAGCCAGTCCGGCCGGACCGCCCGGATCAGCCGCGCCACCCGGGCCGCGACGTCGTCGGTCGCCGGCAGGAAGCCGTCGGACAGATCGTCGAAGACGTGGAACTCCGCACCGATGCCGGCCGCGAACGCCTGGCCTTCGGCGATCTTCTGCGCCTTGTACTCGTCGACGCCCAGCCGCGGGTGTCCGCGCTCCCCCGGGGTCAGGGCGACCAGGACGGCCCGGCCGCCGTCGTTCACCACCTGTGCCAGCAGCGGCCCGGCCGCCAAGTCCATGTCTCCGATGTGTCCGCCGACGGCCATGACCGTGCGCGCTGCCACGTCCCGCTCCTCCTGCCGAAGTCAGTTTCCGGAACCGCCATCCTCTCCGGTCAGTTCCTCGTATAACGAACAGGTCCACCCCCGACGCCCTGGAGGTACCTCGGATGTCCCCGAAGACCCGCCGTCGCCTACTGATCGGCGTGGGCGGCCTGGCCGCGCTAGTGGTCCTCGTCGTCGGCGGAACGTACCTCTACGTCAACGTCATCAGCGACGACGCCCCCGCTCCGCTGGCGCTCGAGACCGGCTCGCCGGACGGGGATGGGCAGGCGGTGTCGGCAGCGGACCTGGACGGCACCTGGACCGTCGCCGACGGGTCCGAGGCCGGCTACCGGGTCGACGAGGTGCTCAACGGCCAGGACAACACGGTGGTGGGCCGCACCAGCGAGGTCACCGGGCAGGTCGCCGTCGCCGACGGTTCCGCCACCGAGGCCGAGGTGACGGTCGACATGGCCAGCATCACCACCGACAGCGACGCGCGGGACGGCCAGTTCAGCGGCCCCATCATGCAGACCGACGAGTTCCCGACGTCGACGTTCACGTTGACGGAACCGGTGCCGCTGGACGAGCTCGGCGACGGGCCGGTCAGCCTCACGGCCACCGGTGAGCTCACGGTGCGCGACGTCACCCGCCCGGTGGAGGTCCAGCTCGATCTGCAGGTCTCCGGCGACGACGTGCAGGTGGCCGGTTCCGCTGAGATCACGTTCGCCGACTTCGAGGTGGACCCGCCGAATCTCGGGTTCGTCCGGGTCGAGGACCAGGGCACCGTCGAGTTCCTGTTGACACTCAGCCGGAGCTGACGGGACCACCTCGCTCGTCGTCAGCGCGGCGGTGCCGGCGGCACACTGCCCGGTGCCGGCGGCACACTGCCCGGCGCGGGCGGCTCGTTCGACGGTCCGGGCGGAGGAGGCGGGACGGCTCCGGCCGCGGCCGGGCCCGCCGAAGCCCCGGGCTCCCCCGGCGCCGCCTTGTTGCGATTGCGGGCGAGGAAGAACAGCAACGCGGCCAGCGCGACGACCACGACGACGATCAGGATCCACAGCCAGACCGGCAGCCCGTCGCCGCCGGCGCCGCCGGAGTCCGCGGACCGGGCCATGATCTCGACGTTCTCGCCCGGCACCGGGGTCCAAGTGACGGTGGTGCCGTCGAGCTCACCGTTGTGTTCGCGCACCTCGCCCGGGAACGTGATGCTGAGCTGCAGGTCGAACGACTCCATCATGCCCTCGAGGTCGCCGAGGTCCCCGAGGTCGCCGCCGAGCTCGTCCTCGAGGCCTTCCAGGTCCTCGCCAGTCATGCCGCCCATGTCCATGTCGGACATGTCCATAGTGCCGCTGACGACGAACTCGTCGCCCTCGTGCACGATCTCGAAGCCGCCTTCGTCCTGGCTGAACTCCGAGAGCGCTACGCCGTCGAAGACGAACCGCTGGCCGACGTAGTCGTCGTCCTCGTACTCCTCGACCTCGGTGTCGTCGGGCAGTCCGCCCTGCTGTTCCAGCTCGTCGAGGAGGGCGTCAGGGTCCTCGCCCATCGATTCGGCCATGGCCATGACGTCGCGGCTGACGGCGAAGACCATTTCGCCGTCGACGGTGTCGTCGGTGTTGACGTCCAGCTCCATATCGACTTTCAGGCATCCGGTCAGCGCCGCCGCCATCACGGCCACGGCCAGTGCCCGCACTGGGGTCGCTCGTCTCATGGGCGCAGCCTGGCACAACGATCATGCTTCGGGCACCTTCTACCGCCGCGAATTCCCCGGCTACGGTGTTGGGGTGCGGATCGTGTCACTGTTGCCGTCGACGACGGAGATCCTCTTCGCGCTCGGCGCGGGGGACGACGTCGTGGGCGTGACGTTCGAGTGCGACTTCCCGGCCGAGGCGCGCTCGCGGCGCATCGTGTCGGCCAGCGCCATGCCGGAGGGACTGTCACCGGCCGAGATCGACCGCGTGGTCGCCGCGAGGATGGCCGACGGACAGGATCTCTATCACCTGGACGAGGGTGCGCTGGCCGGTCTGGACGCCGACCTCGTGCTCACCCAGGACCTCTGCGCGGTGTGCGCCGTCGATGTCGCCGACGTGCACGCCGCGCTGGATCATCTGGCCTGCACCGCGGAGGTGCTCACCATCGACCCGGGCGACCTGACGCAGGTGCTGGACTCCATTCGCACCATCGGTGCGGCCACGGGCACGATGCCGCGCGCCGGCGAGCTCGTCGACGCGCTGACGGCCCGGCCGGCGGCGGTGCGCGCCGCGACGAACGGCCGGCCGGAGGTGCCGGCACTGGTGCTGGAATGGACCGATCCGCCGTTCGCTCCCGGGCACTGGGTTCCGGACATGGTCACCGCTGCCGGCGGACGGAACGTGCTGGGGCGCGCCGGCGAGAAGTCGTACCGGGTCGGCTGGCCCGATGTCGCCGCAGCCGGCGCCGACGTGATCGTGTGCGCGCCGTGCGGATTCGGGCTGGACGAGTCGGCCCGGCTGGCCGACGACCTGGTGCGGCGCGGCGGCATGGTGCCATCGGGCACGCCGGTCTGGGCGGTGGACGCGAACGCGTCGTTCGCCCGGCCCGGCCCTCGGCTCGTCGACGGGGTCGAGGCGCTGGCCGCGATCCTGCACCCGGACGCCCTCGGAACACCGGACCCGGCCCTGGCCCGCCGGGTCGCCTGAACCCGGACCAGGCGGTCAGGCCGCGCGGTCGGCCAGGATCTCCAGCGCCCGGTCCGCGTGCCGCTCCATGTCGAGCTCGCTGCGGATGACGCCGATGACCCGGGAGTCGGTGCCGATGACGAACGTGTGCCGTTTGACCGCGACGGGCACGAGCCGGCGCCGGACGCCGAACTGCTCCGCGACTGTGCGATCGGTGTCGCTGAGCAGCGGGAAACCGAAGCCGTGGAGTCCGTCGAACTGCTGCTGCTTCTCGACGGCGTCGGCACTGATGCCGACCGGCTGCGCGCCGGCCTCGGCGAACTGCGCGGACAGGTCCCGGAAGTGACACGCCTCGGCGGTGCAGCCCTTCGTCATGGCGCCTGGGTAGAAGAACAGGACCACCGGACCTTTGGCGAGCAGGTCGCTCAACCGGCAGGGCGTGCCGTCCTGGTCGGGGAGTTCGAAGTCGTCGACGAGATCACCAGCATCCATCGCCTCATTCTGCACGTCCGAATCTCACGGCACGCTTCCGCGTGGCACGACCCACCGGGCGTCTTGCCTCGTCACGTTCCGAATCGTGTCGAAGTCCGCGTCATAGTGCAGCAACGTCGCGCCGTGGCGCTCAGCTATCGCAGCCACGAGAAGATCGGGCATTCCGACGTCGCGCCACCTGGATACCTTCGCGAGCGCAGCGTGCACCTCGAAGACCCGTTGCCAGTCTTCGTCGCTCGTCGGCAGGTACTCGTACGCCGCTCGACGATCGTTTCGCTGTCTCTCGTAATCGCGCGGATCGCGTGGGCTGAAGAGCGCCTCGAAGTCCAGCGGAGCACAGGTCGCCACCAAGCCTGCGCTGATCAACGGAACCACCTGGTCCGCGACGGCTTCGTGTCGCATCCGGGCCGCTGCGCTGGTGTCGATCACGTAGCGAGCAACTACCGCCACAGCTTCAGTCGATCCTCCTTGGCCGCCAGCCCCTCGAGCGAGCCCGCGGTCAACCGTGTGATCTCACGACGGCGGGCAGCTTGCGCACTGGCTTCGCGTAGCGCCTTGGCCACGGTGTCCTTGATGGTTGTGGTGGCCAGCGCCTCCTTGGCCGCTTCCAAGTCGGTGTCATCAATCTCGACCAGCCGCTTGGTCATGGGCTCACCTCGCTCGCGTTCATATATCCGCTTGAACTCAATCAGTATATACGGCACGGGTCATGTCACCAGCTCCGAACGGTGTTCGCTCGGCCGGACGCCGTAGACCCGTTTGAACGCGACGCTGAGCGCGTAGGCGTTGGCGTACCCAACGCGCCGCGCGATCGACTCCACGGTCGCATCGGTGTCGCGCAGCAGGTCCGCGGCCGCGCACAGCCGCCACTCGGTGAGGTAGGCCATGGGTGTCTGCCCGACCAGTTCGGCGAACCGGCGGGCGAACGCGGCCCGGGAGGCGCCCGCCTTGGCGGCCAGGGTGGCCACCGTCCACGGGTGCGCGGGGTCGTCGTGGATCAGTTTCAGCGCGGTGCCCACGACGACGTCACCGTGCGCCCGGTACCAGGCCGGGGCGCAGGAGTCGGGCCGGTCCAGCCAGGCGCGCAACGTGCAGATGAGCAGCAGGTCGAGCAGCCGGTCCAGCATCACCTGCTGCCCGGGGACGTCGTTGCCGAGCTCGGCGACGATCATGTCCATGGCGGGACACGGCCCGGCCGGCACCACGACCACCGGCGGCAGCGCGCTCAGCACCCGGTCGGAGATGTTGCCGCGCACCTGGTAGGTGCTCTTGAGCAGGTTCGCCGACGCCTCCCAGTCCGGTCCGAGGCGGCACATGTTTAGGTCGTCGGCGAGCGGCCGCCCGTCCGGCGAGGTGCACACGTCGCTTCCGTGGATGACGATGCCCGGCTCGGTCCCGGGCTGGTCGCTGACGGTGTACGGCGTGGCGCCGACGACGAGGACGACGTCGCGGGGGCCGATGGGCACGGGGGCGGCACCGTCCAGCGTGATCCACGCCGAGCCACTGAGCATGGTCAGCAGGGTCAGTGGTGAGCGCTCCTCGAACCGCAGCGACCATGGCGGCGTGAGCGTGGACGTCTCGAACAGGGCGCCGTGCGGGCGCACCTGGGCGAGCAGGTTCGACAGGGCGTCCTCCATGCCCCGATCCTAGACGCTCAGACATCCAAACGAGATTCTGAGCCATTCTCCGTCTCGGCCATGGCCGGTTGACTCGATCCCATGACCGAACAGCAGCTCGTCGTCCTCGGCGGCACCGGCAAGACCGGCCGCCGGGTGGCCTCCCGTCTCCGCGAGCTCGGCCTCGATCCTCGGGTGGCCTCCCGCTCCGGATCGACCCGCTTCGACTGGACCGACGAAACCACCTGGGAACCGGCCCTGAAGGGTGCCGACGCCCTGTACATCGTCCTCGACGACGAGCGACCCGACCTGACCGAACCACTCGTCCAACGCGCGGTCGCCGCCGGGGTGCGGCGGCTGGTGCTGCTCTCCGCCCGGGCCTGGGCCGACCTGGGTGACGACACCATGCTCGCCGGCGAGCGGGCGGTTCGCTCAGCCGGCGTGAACTGGACGATCCTGCGGCCGACCTGGTTCGCGCAGAACTTCGCCGAGACCCCGTTCATCAGCGACGCTGTCCGGGCCGGTGAGCTGGTGTTGCCGGTCGGTGACGGCCGGGAACCGTTCGTCGACCTGGACGACCTCGCCGAGGTGGCCGCCGCCGCGCTGCTGGACGACCGGCACGCCGGGCAGACCTACGAGCTGTCTGGCCCGCGCGCGCTGACCTGGGCGGAAGCGGTCACCGAGGTGGCACGAGCCAGCGGCCGCACGCTGCGCTACGTCGCCGTCGACCCGCAGCAGTACGCGGTCCACCTGACCGGTCGCGGCTACCCCGCCGAGGTCGTCGCCGTCCTCGACCCGCTCTACGCGCACATCCGGGACGGCCTGAGCGCGCACCTGTCCGACGGCGTCCAGCAGGCCCTCGGCCGGGGGCCGCGCGACTTCGCGACGTATGTCCGGGACGCCGCGGCGGCCGGCGCCTGGCGTGACTGAGCCGCCCCGGGCCGGTCGCCGCGAGTGGCTGGGCCTCGTCGTCCTCCTGCTGCCGACGGCGCTGATGACCGCCGACCTCGGCATGCTGTGGCTGGCCACTCCGTACTTCACCGCCGACCTGCAACCGTCGAGCAGTCAGCTGCTGTGGATCACCGACATCTACGGCTTCCTGACCGCCGGCTTCCTGGTGATCATGGGTACGCTCGGCGACCGGGTGGGCCGGCGCCGGCTGCTCGTGATCGGTTCGGCGGGCTTCGCCGTCGCGTCACTGCTGGCGGCGTACGCGTCCCGCGACACCCTCGGCGGAGCGATGGACGCCGCCGAGCGCCTGCCGGAACCGGTCGGCAGTGCTCAGCTCGCCGCCGGGCGCGAGGCGTTCACCACGGGTTCCACGCGGCCGCATGGGTCAGCACCGGCCTGGGGCTCGCCGTCGCCGTCCTCGTCGTGACCCTGTTGCGGCAGCTCCCGCCGGCCGGACGCCGGACACCGTCCCACGGAGGCCGGGAGACGCAGACGGTCCCGTGACCGTTCGCCCGAGACGGTCGGGAGAGGTCACCAGCGGTCGTGGACCAGCGGGCGGATGCGTTCGTCGTAAATGCGGGTGAGTGCGGCCGAAGTCGCGATGTCGAGCGGGGCGAGTCCGGCGGCGCCGGCGTTGGCCGCGGCCTGCTCCGGCGACCGGGCACCGGGGATCACGACGGACACACCCAGCTGATCGAGGACCCAGCGCAGCGCGAACTGGGCGGTGGTCGCGCCAGGCGGGGTCAGCTCGGCGATCTCCCGGGCCGCCTCGACACCCACGTCGAACGGCACGCCGGCGAACGTCTCACCCACGTCGAAGGCCTCGCCGGCGCGGTTGAACGTGCGGTGATCGTCCGGGCCGAACGTGGTGGACACGTCGTACCGGCCGGACAGCAGCCCGCTGGCCAGCGGGACCCGGGCGATGATGCCGACGCCGGCGGCCGCGGCCGAGGGCAGCACCTCGTCCAGCGGCTTGCGGCGCAGGCAGTTGAGGATGATCTGGATGGTGGCGACACCGGGCCGGCGCAGGGCCGCCAACGCCTCGGCGCAGGTCTCGACGCTGACGCCGTAGGCACGGATGCGCTGCTCCTCCACCAGCGTGTCGAGTGCGTCGAACACCGCGTCACGCGAGTACACCTCGGGCGGCGGACAGTGCAGCTGGACGAGGTCGAGGGTGTCGACGCCGAGGTTCTCGCGGCTGCGGTCGTTCCATGCCCGGAAGGCGTCCAGGGTGTAGACGTCGGCGACGTGTGGGTCGGCGCGGCGCCCCATCTTCGTGGCCACCGTGAGGCCGGCGTCCGGCCGATGGCGCAGCAGCTCACCGACGAACCGCTCGCTGCGGCCGTCACCGTAGACGTCGGCGGTGTCGATGAACGTGACACCGGCGTCGACGGCGCCGTCCAACGCGGCGAGCGCCGCGTCGTCGTCGACGGCGCCCCAGTCCGCGCCGATCTGCCAGGCACCGAAACCGATCGCGCCGACCTGCCTGCCGGTCCGTCCGAGCTGTCGCATCTCCACGGGGCAGGACCCTAGGTCATCACGGTCGCTCTTGCCGCCGCACCCGGGCAGGAGCAGAATCCGAATAGTCGGATCAGGTCTTCTGATGGGGGGAAGATCATGCTCACGAACGCTCCCGTCACCACGATCCTCCCGGTGGGCGACATGGCTCGCGCCACATCGTTCTACCGCGATCGTCTCGGGCTGGAGGATCTCGGCGATTCGCCGAGCGGCAACCACGTCCTGCGCACCACCGCCGGCGCCACCATCGAGCTGATGGCAGCCGAACCCGGTGCCCAGAGCGCGCACACGGCCGCCACGTTCGGCGTCGGCGACGTCGCCGCCGAAGTGGCAGAGCTGGAGTCCCGCGGGGTGACCTTCGAGGACTACGACCTACCGGAGCTGAAGACCGTCGGCCACATCGCGTCGGTGGGCGATGATCGAGCAGCCTGGTTCACCGACTCGGAGGGCAACATCCTCTGCCTGCACCAGCTGGAGCGGTGAGGCCGCCACGGCATACTCGGGCGAATGGAGATCCGAGACGCCGTGCCGGGTGACTGGCCGGCCATCTGGCCGTTCCTGCGACAGATCCTCGCCGATGGCGACACGTACACGCTC
Organism: Jiangella gansuensis DSM 44835; assembly: GCF_000515395.1. NCBI lineage: Bacteria > Bacillati > Actinomycetota > Actinomycetes > Jiangellales > Jiangellaceae > Jiangella > Jiangella gansuensis. Next base: position 5,474,118 of record NZ_KI911782.1, read on the forward strand.
CCCCGTCACCCGACGGAGGAGTGGGCGCGGTCGGTGTGGATGCAGGAGCCGCCGGGACGGACCGTCGTCGCGGTCGAGGACGACGGGACGGTGCTGGGCTCGGCGAAGTTCGGCCCGAACCACCTCGGCCCGGCGAGCCACGTCTCCACGGCCAGTTTCATGGTGGCGCCGGAGCACGCCGGGCAAGGCGTCGGCCGGGCCCTCGGCGAGCACGCTGTCGAGCAGGCGCGCGCCGAGGGCTACCGGGCGATGCAGTTCAACGCTGTGGTCGAGACGAACACCCGGGCGGTCGCGTTGTGGCAGTCGCTCGGGTTCGAGGTCATGACCACCTTGCCGGAGGCGTTCCGGCATCCGGTGCACGGCTACGTCGGGCTGCACATCATGTACCGCCGCCTGTAGCGCGTGCTCGTCGAGTGCCGGAGGTGCTACCAGTAGTGACGGCGGCCGGCGAGCGGACGGCCGACGGCGCCCAGGACGTAGAGCACGGCTCCCACGACCAGCAGGATGATCCCGATCGTCGTCAGAATGCCGATCTCGGCGAAAAGTCCGATGAGCAGCAGTACGACACCGAGGATGATCATTGGGGCTCCATTTCTCCGACGAATGGGACTTTTGTTGCTTTCGTCCCGTACCCCGGACAACGCCCTGTAATCGGTCTCAGCGGCTAGCGCTCTCGACCTCTAAGCCACGACGGCGCAGGTCGCTCAGCCAGGCCTGCACCCGGGCCGCGTCGGGCTCGGCCGGCAGGAACGTCGTCGCGGCGGCCTCCTCAAGCCGCTGCTGCAGCTCCAGGCGCCACGACTCCACCTGGTCCCACGGCAGATGCCCGGCCCGGACCTCGGTCAGCCGGTCGTGGTGCTCAGCGAGCGCCGCGGCGGCGTCGCCGGTGTGCAGCAACGCGATCCCGGCCAGCAACTGCCGCAGCAGATCGCCGGCGAGCACCCAGCGGTGATCATGCTGGTGGTGTTCGCCGGCGCCCGCCGGGCCGGCCTGCTCCAGCTCCTTGAACTGCTCCAGGACAGAGGTCGCGTACCGTGGCGCGATCGCCTGCGACAGGAACGCGATACGGAGCTCCCGCAGATCGCGGCCCGCGTCGCCGACCCACACCGTCCGGGTCGACCAGAGCAGTTCGTGACAGGCCGGGTCGCCCTCCAGCGCAAGCCGGCAGAACGCCTCGACCTCCCAGGACGACCACCCCTCGCCGGGCCCGGTCACCTGCTCCGGCGGCGGGGTCAGCGCCCACAGGGTGGCCGTGGGCGCCTGGAAGACACCACGAACGGCGGCCGGGCCGCCACCGAACGGGTGCCCGACCTCAGCCGCCAGGATGGTGTGCTCGGTGACCAGTGCTTCCGGCGACGGCTCCGGCGCCACGGCGGGCGGCGGGAGCGGGCCGTCGCCCACGGTCATCAGCTGCTCGCCGGCCACGTCGACCAGCCGCCCGTCGACCAGCGCGACGGTGTACCGGCTACCGGTGTCGCGGACGATGCGCCCGGCGAGGCCGCGGCCGATGCCGGCGCCCGCCGCGTCGGCCAGCTCGCCGGTGACCACCACATGAGTGCCGAGCGGGACCCGGGGCGGAGCGTTCATCGCAGCGTCCACCCCGGCTCGGTATGGAGCGGCGGCATCGTCCTGCACAGTCCAGACATGGGCACCATTGTCTCGTGCCGTCGGCGCCGCCGCCCGGCGATCCACGCAGTTTCACCCGAATGGAGCAGAGTGACCACACCGGTAGGTTGAGCCACATGAGCCAGGACCAGTGGAGCGCCGTCGACCGCTACCTCATCGACCACCTCCTGCCGCCGGACCCCGTGCTCGACACAACGCTGCAGGCCAGCGAGGCTGCTGGGCTGCCGACTATCAACGTCGCACCCAACCAGGGGAAGATGCTGCATCTGCTGGCGCGCATCGCTGGTGCGCGGCGCATCCTCGAGGTCGGAACCCTCGGTGGTTACAGCACCACCTGGCTGGCCCGGGCGCTGCCCGACGACGGCCGGTTGATCACTCTCGAGGCCGACCCCGACCACGCCGCCGTGGCCACCGACAACCTCGCCCGGGCCGGGTTCGCCGACCTGGTCGAGGTGCGTGTGGGCCAGGCGCTCGACACGCTGGCGCAGCTGGAGGCGGAGGGGGCCGCGCCGTTCGACCTCGTCTTCATCGATGCCGACAAGCCCAACAACCTCCAGTACTTCAGCTGGGCGCTGCGACTGTCGCGGCGCGGCAGCGTGATCATCGTCGACAACGTCGTCCGGCGCGGCGGCGTCATCGACGCCACCACCGGTGACCCAGCCGTCGACGGCACCCGGCGGCTGTTCGAGCACCTGTCCACCGAGCCACGGGTGTCCGCGACGGCGGTGCAGACGGTCGGCGGCAAGGGCCACGACGGGTTCCTGCTCGCGCTGGTCACCGCGGACGTCTGACGCCGCGCCGGCGTGACCTGGCAAACGCCTCACGACCTCGGCACGAAGCACTGGTGAACCTCTGATACGTCCCTTTCGTGGCCCCTGCCCGATTCCTACGGTGATCACATCCAGCGGGGCAGGAGACACGGAGGCCGGCATGCGCACCGAGCACGACGACGCCGCGAGGGGCGACGACACCACCGATGACGACGCGGCGGTCACCCGCCGGAGGCTGCTGGCCACGACCCTCGGCGGAGCGGCGGCGGCAGGGCTCGGCCTGCCGGTCGTGCGGGCGCTCCCGGCAGCTGCCTCGACCGGCAGCGCCCCCACCGGTACGGCGCCCGCCGCCCGAACCATGCGGCCGGTCAGCATGGCGATGCACATCCACGGTTCGTTCAGCGAGGGCACGGCCAGTTACGAAACCCACCTGCACCAGGCGCGCCTTAACGACGTCGACGTCATCTGGTGGACCGACCACGACTTCCGGGTCGCGGCGCACGACCACCGGCGCGAGGTCCGGTTCGACGGGCTGAGCGAAGTCGCCAACACCATGGAATGGACGTGGACTGAGTCCCGCCAGGGCGCCGTGACCAGCGGTGGCGCCGAGTTCGTCGACGATCCGCATTCGCCGGACGAGCCGGGCCGCGCCATGCGGATGACCGCGGCCGGCACCGGCTGGGGCATCCTCTGGTACTCGGCCGCGTCGTGGAACCAGACCTTCAGCGGGTCACTCGCCGATCTCACGATCGACCTCGACGTGCTCGCCGAACGGCTCGGACCGGGCCGCGAGCTCCTCATCGAGATGAACACCTCGTACCACCCGGCCCGCGGCGACCGGCCGGCCGGACGCTACCTGCTCCAATACCGCATCGGCGGCAGCACCACCGGCGCTGTGGTGCGCCGTGCCGACGGGCTGCGCGGGTACGTCGAGATCCCGGTCGCGGCGGACACCTGGCAGCGCGTGACGTTCCGGCCGGTCGACGACCTGCGGGCGATCTGGCCCGACCTCGTGGCCACGGACAACTCCATGCACACGCTGCGCCTCGGCGTCCGGGTCGACGGCACGGCCGAGACTCGTGTCGTCGTCGACCGGCTGCGCATCGACTACGGCCGCCGGGACGCCGACGGCGGCATCGGACTGCGGCGCGAGGTGCTGGCCGAGTACGAGGCGGAGTACCCCGACGTCGCGCACCACGAGTCGTTCGAGGTGTCGCTGGTCCGGCACCTGAACTGGATCGGCGGTGACCTGGTGATGCCGGAGATGCCGAGCCCGCCGCGGCGGGACAACGATCCCGACCTCACCGCCGAGATGGTCGAGTTCATGCACGCGCACGGCGCGTTGGTGCAGTGGAACCACCCGCTCGACGTCGAGACCCCCGAGTCCCTGGTCCAGCTGATGATCGAGCGGAACTGCCTGGGCGCGGACATCATGGAGATCGGGCGCAGCCCGTTCGAGGATCTGCGCCGGGTGTTCGACGCCGCGGCACGCAACGCTCTGTTCATCACCGGGGTCGGAGTCAGCGACGACCACAACGGCCAGGACTGGGCCGGCCTCTCCAACAACAACATCACCTACGTGTGGGCCCGATCGACCGGCAAGGACGATCTGGTCGACGCGCTGGGGGCGGGCCGGGCCTGGTGGGCCGACCCGGCGCGCTGGCGTGGCGCGATGGACGTCGAGGTGGCCGGCCGCCGGGCGCTGGGCTCAGCAATGGTGACGCCGGCCGCCCGGCTTCGCGTCCGGCTCACCGCGACCGACCTGCCCACCGGCGGTGCCCTGCACATCGTCCAGAGCCCGGTGGACTACCCCGGTGTCGCCGATCCGACGCCGAGGACCAGCAGCATCGTCATACCCGCCGCGGACCTGCGCGGGGGCGGGCACGACCACGTCTTCGTGCCCGGCGACGGCGCCTACCTGCGGTTGCAGGCACGCGACGCCGAAGACCGCGTCATCGGCGAGAGCAACCCGTTCTGGGTGCTCCGTGCCGAACCACCGCACGGCATCCCCCCGGCCCGCCGTTTCCGCGCCTGAGAGGCCGCCCCACATGGACCAGAAGCTGGCCCGACGCCGGTTCCTGAAGATCGGCGGCGCCACCGCAGCCGCCCTGGCCGGTTCCGTAACGACCGCGGGTATCGCTTGGTCGTCGCCGACCGCGCCCCCGACCAGGCTGACCGACGGCGTCTTCACGCTCGGCGTCGCTTCTGGCGACCCGCTGCACGACCGGGTGGTCATCTGGACCCGGCTGGCCGGCAACCCGCTCGCGCTGGACGGGTCCGGGGGCATGCCGTCGCGACCGGTCGCGGTGTCCTGGGAGGTCGCACACGACGAGCGGTTCACGCGGCTGGTCCGGCGTGGCATGACGATGGCACGGCGCGAGGACGCGCACACCGTGCACGTGGACGTCGGCGGGCTGGAGCCGGCTCGCTGGTACTACTACCGGTTCCGGGCCGAGGGCCAGCTCAGCCCCGTCGGCCGCACCCGTACCGCCCCGGCGCCGGGCGACCTGCCGTCGTCGTGGACGTTCTCGATCGCGAGCTGCCAGAACTACACCGCCGGTTACTACACGGCCTACCAGGACATGCTGGCCGGGAACCCGGACCTCGTGGTGCATCTGGGCGACTACATCTACGAGGGCGGCGCGCAGGGCGCCTACTGGGAGCACATGCCGTTCCGCACCGCGCAGCGGCCGGCCGGCCCCACGATGACGCTGTACCGGCGGTTGCACTGGGGCCGCCTGGCCACCATCAACATGCTGGACACCCGGCAGTACCGCAGCGACCACGTGCCGGACATCGAGGCCGACGGACCAGCCGCGTGGGATCCCGACCGCACGATGCTCGGCACCGAACAGATGCGCTGGCTGGTCGACGACCTGAACACCAGCACGAGCACCTGGAACGTCCTGGCGCAGCAGGTGCCGTTCTTCGAGGACCCCGATGTCGGCGCCGAGAACGACAAGTGGGACGGCTACCGGGTGTCGCGCCAGCAGCTGCTCGAGGTCATGGCGTCCGGGCGGCCGCGCAACCCGCTGGTGCTGTCCGGCGACATCCACGCCAACCGGGCCGCGGACCTCAAGCTCGACTTCGACGACCCGGAGTCGGTGACCGTCGGCGTCGAGTTCACCGGTACGTCGATCACCAGCGGCGGCCAGGCCGCGGCGACCGTCCGACACGACCCGGATCCGGACAACCCGCATTTCCGGATGGCCGGCACCGGCCGCGGCCACGTCGCGATCACGGTCACCCCGCAGCTCGCCCGGGCGGACTATCGCATCGTGGACACCGTCCGGCAGCCGACGTCGGCAGCCCGCACGGTGACGTCGTACGTGGTGGAGGAGGGCCGGGCGGGGCTGGCGCCGGCCTGAGGTCAGACGGACCGGAGGAACCGCTCGCCCACCTCGCGCAGGTGGGCGACGAGCTCCGGTGGCGACACCACCTCGAAGTCCGCCCCGATGCTGGCCAGCACCAGCACGGGCCACTCGAACGAATCGACGTTCATGGTGAGCCGGGCCGCGTCCGCACCGGCCGGCGCCACCTCACCCCAGTTCCACACGGCTTGCCGCACGACGTCGGCGGGCGCGGCGACGTCGGCCACCACGCGGTAGCGGGTCGGAATGGCAGATATCCGCTGCCGCACATAGTCCGCGGCGTCGTCGGCCGGTAGGTCACGTGGGCGGAACCTGGCCCCGGTCACCGCCGGTTCGGACAGGCGGTCCACGCGGAAGATGCGCCAGTCGTGCCGCTCGACGTCCCACGCGACCAGGTACCAACGCCGGCCGCGGGACACCAGGCGGTGCGGCTCGACCAGGCGCGCGGTGTCGTCGCCGTCGCGGGACCGGTAACGGAACCGCAGCCGCTCGTCGTCCCGGCAGGCCTGCGCGATCACCGTCAGCGCCGCCGCATCGACGCGCGGACCGCCGCTCATCAGCGCCGGGACGGTATAGGTGTGCAGCGCGTCGACCCGCCGGCGCAACCGCGGCGGCAACACCTGCACCACCTTCGTCAGCGCCCGCACCGAGGTCTCCTCGATGCCGGCGACGGCACCCCCGGCGGCCGTACGCAGGCTCACCGCGATGGCCACGGCCTCCTCGTCGTCAAGCAACAGCGGCGGCAGCGCGGCGCCGGCCCGCAGTTGGTATCCGCCGGCCACCCCACGCGCGGCGTCGACCGGGTAGCCGAGCTCGCGCAGCCGGTCGACGTCACGGCGTAGCGTCCGCGGACTGACGCTCAGCCGGTCCGCCAGTTCATCCCCTGGCCAGTACCGATGCGTCTGCAGCAGGGACAGCAGCCGGAGCATCCGCGCGCTCGTGTTCGCCATGTCGTCCAGCTTCCGGGCAATTGAGGTCAAGAAGTGGCCGGAATGAACTCTAGCGTGGGTTCCATGGACACCACGATGATCCAGACAACCCAGCTGACCAGGAACTTCACGGTCAAGAAGGAGACGGTGCGGGCCGTACGCGGCCTCGATCTCGAGGTCGCCGAAGGGGAGCTGGTCGCCCTCCTGGGCCCCAACGGCGCGGGCAAGTCGACCACCCTGCGCATGCTCACCACCTTGATCCCGCCGACCTCGGGCACCGCACGCGTCGCCGGCTACGACGTCGTTCGCGAGCAGCGGGCGGTGCGCGGGGTCATCGGCTACATCGGCCAGGGCAACGGTGCGGCACACAGCCAGCGCGGCCGGGACGAACTGGTCAGCCAGGGTCGCGCCTACGGCATGAGCGTCCGCGACGCCAAGACACGCGCGGCCGAGCTGATCGGCTCACTGGACCTCGACGCCGTAGCGGGCCGGCCGGTGTCGTCACTGTCCGGCGGGCAGCGCCGCCGCCTCGACATCGCGATGGGTCTCATCCACGCGCCGCGGCTGCTGTTCCTGGACGAGCCATCCACCGGGCTGGACCCGCAGAACCGGGCCAACCTGCAGGAACACATCCTGAAGCTGCGAGCAGAGCACGGCACCACCATCGTGCTCACCACGCACTACCTGGACGAGGCCGATGCGATGGCCGAACGGGTCATCGTCATCGACCACGGCCGCGTCATCGCCGACGACACTCCGGCCCGGCTCAAGGCCGACCACGCCGGCGACCGGATCGCGGTGGGCTTCAGGACGGTCGCGGACGCCGGGCGGGCGGCGGACCGGCTGGAGCGTGTGCCCGGGGCGAAGGTGACCCGCGCCGGCCACACGGTGCAAGTCCGCGTGGCCGGCGGGCCGAAGCTGGTGCCCGGACTGCTGCGCGACCTGGACGCCGCGGGCATCGCCGTCGAGTCCACCGAGGTCGACCGGCCCATGCTGGACGACGTCTTCCTCAACCTCACCGGCCGCAGTCTCCGCGAAGGCGGCACATCGGCCGGAGAGCCCGAATCCACCGCTCCCGCCGCAGCCGAGGAGGTCGCAGCATGACCAGCACCACGACTCTCGTGTCCGACACCGTCACCGTCTTCAGCCGCGAGCTGCGGCCGGTACTGCGCGACCCGTTCTCGGTCGTGTTCAGCATGATCCAGCCGCTGGTGTTCCTCGGGCTGTTCGCTCCGCTGTTGCCCGAGGTCGAGGGAGGATCTGCGCTGCAGTGGTTCGTGCCCGGCATCGTCGTGATGTCGTGCCTGTTCAGCACGTCGTTCACCGGGTCGAACCTGCTGTTCGAGATCCAGACCGGGGCACACGAGCGGATGCTCGTCACACCGCTGCGCCGGCCTGCGCTGATCGTCGGGCGGGCGCTCAAGGAGATCGTGCCGATGATGGCGCAGACGGCGATCATCATCGCGGTCTGCGTCCCGTTCGGCTTCGAGCTGCACCTGGGCGGCACCGTGCTCGGTATGGCGCTGCTGGCGGTGATGGCGATCGGGCTCGGCGCGTTGTCGTACACACTGGCGCTGGCGTCGAAGAACGCCGAGTGGATGTTCTGGACGGTGCAGCAGACGGTGCTGTTTCCGCTGTTGCTGCTGGCCGGCATCCTGCTCCCGGTAGACAACGGGCCTGGCTGGTTGCGGGCGCTGTCCGATGCCAATCCCCTGACCTATGTTGTCGACGCCCAGCGCGCGCTGTTCAACGGTGAGTTCCCGGCTGACACCATTGCCGCGGCCGCTGTCGCGGCGGCCGCCGTGGCCGCCCTCGGCCTGGCCGTCGGCACCCGGGCGATGCGCCGCTCGTCCTGACGCCGCACTTCTGGAGAGTTGTGCCTCCGCCCTGGCCGAGGGGATCACCGGTGCCGAGTTGGCGCCGTTCGCCATCTCGATCGCCGGCCTGCTCCCGAGCTCCATCACCGAGCATGCCGACCAGGTGGACCGCGAACGCTCCGAAACGGACATCTCGCCCGTGTCCATCATCGCCGCCGGGCTGGCGCACGTCGTCGAGGCGGCGGAGCGGCGCGGCCTGGACACCAGCGTGCAGCGCGCCGCCCACGCCCAGATGCAGCGGTCGATCGACGCCGGCCACGGCGACCTCGACGCCTCGATCGTCACCGCCGCGCTGCTCGCCGACGCGGCGCCCGCCGCGACGTAGGAATTCCGCACGCCGCCTCGCGGCGCCATACTGAGCAGCATGATCAGGTCGGCGATCGTCCTCGCCGTGCTGCTGGCCGGCTGTTCCGGGTCCGGGGACAGCCCGGTGGCCGATGCCACCGGGCCGTCCGGGCCGCGGGAGCCGGCCGTCACCGAGCCGGAACTGCGCGACGAGCTGCTGGCCATGAAGGAGCAGGACCAGGCCGAGCGCACCGGCGAGGTCGACGGTGAGTGGAACGACCAGGAACGCACCGACCGGCTGCGCGAGATCATCGACGAGCACGGCTGGCCGGGCTGGGACGTCGTAGGTGCGGACGGCGCCAGCGCGGCCTGGGTGATCGCCCAGCACTCCGACCTTGACCCGCCGTTCCAGCAGGACGCGCTCGAGCTGATGCGCGAGGCCGCGTCGGACGGGGCGGCCGACCCGATCGAGCTGGCCTACCTGGAGGACCGGGTCGGGATGAACACCGTCGGTGAGCAGGTGTACGGCACTCAGGTCGGTTGTGTGGACGGCGAAGCGCGGCCGGCGCCGCTCAGCGACCCGGACGGGGTCGAGGAGCGGCGCGCCGAGGTCGGGCTGGAGCCGCTGGCCGAGTATCTGGCCGAGCTGGCCGACGGCTGCGCCGCCGAGGCAGCTGCCAGCACTACCCCATGATCATGTTCCCTCCCGGTCGCATATGGCCCGCGAGGGAACATGATCATGGGGACGGCGTGAAGGACAGCCAGCCGCGTGGTTCCAGATCGTCCAGCGCGTTGGACTGGATGCCGTCCTGCCACACGGTGTACAGCTCGTCGCCGACGACGAGCGTGCGGCGCAACTGGGCGTAACCATCAGGCGCCGGTTCGGCCCGGGTCACCGTGCCCTGCTCGGCGACGGTGTCGTCGCCCACCTGGACGACCAGGGCGCTGGACCCGGTCATCCCGTCTATCGGGACCACCGCCTGGCCGGTGTCGGGCCAGTGCAGGAACGCCTGCGGGTCGTGCTCGGTCTGTGCCCAGGTGTCCGGGACGACGTGGCCGTCGAGCTTCGCCGGCGCCGCCGGGTCGCCAACGTCGAACAGCGAGACCTGGGTTCCGACGGTCTGGCCCTGGGCCGTGGCCTCCTGCCCGACACCGAGCAGCCGGTCCTCACCCACGGCGTGCAGATACGCGGAGTATCCGGTGATCTTGAGCTCTCCGGTGACCGCCGGCGCGGCCGGGTCGGCCAGGTCGAGCACGTAGAGCGGGTCGACCTGGCGGAACGTGACCACGTAGCCGGTCGCACCGAAGTACCGAACGGCATAGATCTGCTCGCCCTTGCCGAGACCGCCGACCCGGCCGAGCTCGACCAGTTCGGTGTCGCGCTGCTCCAGCGTGACCAGCTGGCTCTCGCTGGTGTCGGACCCGCCGGACCAGGAGTCCAGCGTGGTGGCGACCCGCAGCACGCCCTCGAACTCCGACATGGCGTAGCGCCCGATGATGCGCCCGTCGACCTCGCCGGAGGCCAGGTAGCCGGCCGGCGCGTCGCCGGCGATGTCGAAGGCGTGGATGCCCGTGGTCACGAGCGGCGGGCCGGCGTCGGGCACGTCGCTCGCGGTGCCGGCCGGATCCAGCGGGATCGGGTCGACCGGGATCGGGTCACCCCACCGGGTGGTCGCGACGTAGAGCCGGTCCGGGCTGGCGTAGACGGTGTCGCCGTCGGTGAGCACACCCACGGTGCCGTCCGCCGTCAACCCGTCGGCCGGGTCGAAGGTGAGGACGCTGAGAGTGGAGAACCCGGCGAACTCGTCCGGCCGGCTCAGCCGCTCGCAGTCGACCAGCTGCCCGCTCGCCGCGTCGTCGCCGCCCCTGGTGAACTCGTACGACGGCAGCCAGTCCTCGATGGTGGACTCGGCGACGACGGCCCGGTTGCGCTCGGTGAGCTCGTCCTGGGGCAGGTCCCAGTCGCCCTCGTCCATCGGGAACGCCAGCGACGGTGCCGAGCTGACCACCAGCCGCACGGTGTCGTCGACCATCCGGGCGTCCAGGTGGCTGCCGTCGACTCGCAACGTCGACATGATGGTCGGGACGGCCGGGTCGGAGATGTCGACCAGCAGCACCGCGGTGCGGTACGGCCCCATGGGTCCGTACGGCAGGCTGGACGTGGCCGGACCGTCGAACGCGATCCACGGGTACTCCCGGACGAACACGACCACCCGGTCGCCGTCCAGCAGCAGCGTGGCATCGAGGTGCCCGTACTCCGGCGCGTCCGGGTTCAGCATGAGCCCGAGCCGGCCGACCTCGCGCGGCACGTCACCGGTGACGTCGACGATGCGCAGGTCGCCACCGCTGGTGGTGACAAGCAGCCGTCCGTCGGTCTTGGCCACGTCCGGTTCGTCGACGCCGGCTTCCTGCACGTTCGTGGTGGAGTGATCCGGAGCCGACTGCGGCCCGCCGGACGCGTCGCCGGCGGCTACCTCCGATTCGAGGGCATCGGCCCGGCCGGCATAGGCGATCCCCACGCTGTCGAGGCCCCACGGCCCGACCCGGTCGTGGGCTTCGCTCTTCAGGTGATCGAGGACATCGGCGCAGGCGTCGAAGGACGTCAGGCCCATGACGGCGACCGGTCCCGCGTCGTCGTCGGAATCGACAGAACAGCCGGCGATCATGCCCAAGGTGACAAGGCCGGCAAACCACCGCCTCATGTTCGTTTCGACGCCGCTCGACGTGGACCGGTTCCCCGCTAACCCACATGCCGGTCGACGAACGCGTTGCCGAACGTGCCCTGCGGGTCGTACCGGTCGCGCAGCCGGCGGAAGTCCGTCAGCCGCGAGAACAGCTCGGGCAGCCGCTCGGGGTCGACGGTGAAGAGCTTGCCCCAGTGCGGCCGGGCGCCGAACGGCGCCAGTTCGCGCTCCATCAGCGGCAGGACCGGCAGGACCGCGGCCGAGTCGCGCACCCAGGTGAAGTGGAAGCCGACGACGTCCTGGCCGTAGGCGGGGCTGAGCCAGAGGTCGTCGGCGGCGACCGTCCGGATCTCGCAGATCTGTAGCACCGGCGCGATCCGGTCCGCGACGCCGCCCAGTGCCCGCAGCGCGTCGGCCGCGACCGCCCGCGGGACCAGGTACTCCGACTGCAGCTCCTCGCCGCTGCTCGGCGTGAAATCGAGGCGGAAATGCGGCAGCCGGTCGTACCACGGTCCGGCCACGCCCAGCTGCGCCGTGCAGTTGACCGCGGGCATGCCGGGCACCGGGTGCCGCGGCCCGTCGGCCAGCCGGGCGTCCATCCAGGTCGGGTCGGGAGCCCAACCGTCGGGCTCGCTGACCCGCCGCTTCACCCAGGAACGGACGGTGGGCGCGGACCAGTCGGTGAAGACGCTGACGCTGTAGGCGGTGGCGAAGATCTCGTCGAACCGCTTCTCCAGCGTCTCGCGGGACAGGCCCTCGTACACCTCCTGGCGCACGTCGAACGCCGGCACCACATCCAGCGTCATCCCGGCGACGATACCCAGGGCGCCCAGCCCGACGACGGCGCCGGCGAAGTCGTCGTCGCCGCGGCGCAGCGTGACCAGGTCGCCGTCGGCGGTCACCAGCTGCAGGGCGGCGACCGCAGCGGCCAGGTTCCCGAGCTCGTCACCGGAGCCGTGGGTCGCGGTGGCGACGGCACCGGCGACGGAGATGTGCGGAAGCGAACCGAGGTTGTGCAGCGCCCAGCCCTGCTCGTGCAACGGGCGGCACAGGTCGCCGTACCGCATGCCGGCGGCCACGGTGACCCTGGCGGCGGCGTCGTCGACCTCGACGGTGTGCGGCAGCCCCGCGAGCGAGACGAGGTCACCGTCCGTGTCGGCCACCTCGCTGAACGAATGCCGGCTGCCCAGCGCCCGGATCCGGCTGCTTCCGGCGACAACCTCGCGCAGCTCGTCGACGCTGGCCGGCGTGTGGACGCGCCGCGCGCCGTAGGTGATGTTGCCGGCCCAGTTCGTCCGCGGTGCGCTCACAGCCAGCAGCGTACGGCGGCCCCGATCCAGGGGTGGAGCGGGCACGGTCCGGCAGCGTCGAGCAAGATGAGCAGATGAGGCCGTGGCTGCAGCAATGGAGTGTCGACCTGGAGACCGAGCGGTCCCCCGACGCCGACGAGGACGTCCACTTCACCCAGAACCTGGCCGAGACGGTCATCGCCGAGTACTCGCTGCCGGGCCAGGTGGTGCTCGACCCGTTCGCCGGGTTCGGCACCACGCTGGTGGTGGCCGAGCGGATGGGCCGGCACGGCCTGGGGATCGAGCTGCTGCCGGACCGGGCGGACCTGGTCCGCCGCCGCCTGGACGGCCGCGGTGACGTCATCACCGGCGACGCGCGGCAGGTGGCGGGGCTGGTCGACCGGCCGGTGGACCTCTGCCTGACGTCGCCGCCCTACATGAGCCGTGCGGACCACCCGGAGAACCCGCTGACCGGATACGAGACCGTCGACGGCGACTACCAGAGCTATCTGGCCGAGCTGGATGACGTGTTCCGCCAGGTGGCCAAGCTGCTCCGGCCACGCGGCCACCTGGTCGTCAACGTCGGCAACATGGTCGACGACGGCGTGGCCACACTGCTGGCCTGGGACCTGGGGCAGCTGATCGCCGAGCACCTCACGTTCCGGCAGGAGACGATCCTGTGCTGGGACCAGCAGCCGGAGTGGCTGACGGGTGACTATTGCCTCATCTACCAGCGCATCGACGACTCTCCCGGCTGATGTTGGTGACCTAGGTTGGTGTCGTAAATCAGCCACACCGGAGGCCCCCTATGTCCGTCACCCAGATCGACATCGACGACGACGTGCTCGCCGAGGCGATGCGGCTGTCCGGCGCGAAGACGAAGAAGGAAACCGTCAACACCGCGCTGCGCGAGTACGCGGCTCGCCACCGCCGTATCGAGGCGCTCGAAACGTACGCCGCACTCGCAGCAGGCTGGGACGAGGAGGGCTGGAGGTCTCGCCGCCAGGCCGACAAAGGCCCCGGCGCGTGATCCGGTACCTCATCGATTCCTCGGCGCTCTGGCGCATCCTGTGCTCCGATGAGCTCCGTTCGTCGTGGCCGAGGTAGTCACGAGCGGCGCAGTCGGCTCGTGCGCGGCACAACGCTCGGAGTTCCGCCGCTCCGCCCGCAACGTCGACGAGTACGACCAGATGTCCGCGATGTTCGACGACCTCTATCCCGAGGTCTCGACGCCCAAGGACGCCTGGCGGTGGATCGAGGCGGCTCAGTACCGAATGCTGCGGAAGGGCGCCCACCAGTCACTGTCGCTCGTCGACCTGTTGAGCTGCGCCACGGCCACCAAACACGGCCTGGTGGTCCTGCACGACGATGGGGATTTCGTCGCCGCGGCCGCGCACCTGCCGGATGTGCGCCAGCGACGCGTTCACGACATCCCGGCCGGTTAGCGCCGAGGTGTTGCGGTCAGGTGCCGTCTCCGACGCCCCGTTCACATCAGACCGGCGCATCCGCCCAGGCGCGCACGACCTCGTCGAGGACGCCCAGCGGCAGCGCGCCACCGCCGAGCACCACGTCGTGGAAGGCCCGGATGTCGAAGCGGGCACCCAGGGTGGCCTCCGCGGCGGCGCGGATGCGCTGGATCTCCAGCCGGCCCACCATGTACGCGAGCGCCTGCCCGGGCGCGGAGATGTAGCGGTCGACCTCGGTCTCGATCTCGACCTGACTGGTGGCGGTGTTGGCGACCATGAAGTCGACTGCCTGCTGCCGGCTCCAGCCCTTCGCGTGCAGCCCGGTGTCGACCACGAGCCGGCAGGCGCGCAGGGAGTCCTCGCTGAGCATGCCGAGGCGGGCGACGTCGTCGGAGTACAGGCCCATCTCGTCGGCCAGTCGCTCGGAGTAGAGGCCCCAGCCTTCGATGTAGGCGGTGGTGCCGGCCAGCCGGCGCAGCAGCGGCAGGTCGGTCAGCTCCTGGGCAATGGTGAGCTGGAAGTGGTGGCCGGGCACGCCCTCGTGGAACGCGACAGCCTCGGCCGCGTAGCGATCGCGCTTGTCGGCCTCGTAGGTGTTCGCGAAGTAGGTGCCCGGACGGCTGCCGTCCAGTGCCGGCTGCATGTAGTAGGCGCCCGGAGCGCCGGGAGCCTCGGCCGCGGGCACCGCCTCCACGACGCAGCTCTGCGCGGGCAACCGGCCGAACCACCGCGGCGCCACCTGCTCGGCACGCTGGATGGCCGAACGGGCGGCCGCCAGCAGTTCGTCGCCGTTCCTCCAGCGCAGGGAGGGATCGGTGCGCAACCGGCCGAAGATCTCCCCGAGGTCGCCGGTGCCGAACGCCCGGGCGCCGGCCTGCGCGTACTCGTCGGTCAGGCCGGCGAGCACGTCGAGCCCGGTCTGGTGCAGCTCGTCCGGGGTACGCCGGGTGGTGGTGTAGCCACGGACCAGCCGGGCGTAATAGTCGTCCCCGCCGGGCAGCCAGGACAGACCCGGGCGGTCGTCGGGGCGGCCGTGCGGGACGACGTCGGCGGCCAGTGCGTCGCGGTAGCGGCCCACGGCCGGGTAGACGACGTCGGCGAGCAGCCGCTCGCGCTCGGCCCGGAACGCGGCGACGTCGACACCGCTACCGGGCGCCGGGTCGGGTCGGCGCAGTGGGTCGGCGAGGTACCGGTCGAAGTGGCGGACCATCGCCTCGGCAAGCCGGCGCACGGGCAGCCGGCCGGCGGCGATGCCGGCGCGGTGCCGCTCGGCGATCGCGCTGAACAGCGCCGGCAGGCCGGCCAGCCGAGTCAGGTAGCCGTCGGCGTGCGCCTGCTCGGTGATACCGATCATCGGCAACTCCGAGAGCATGCCGATGGCGGGAGCGAAGAACGAGTCGGTGACCGTGTACTCGACACCGCGGGCGGCCAGCTGGTCCCGCTCGATCTCCAGCTGCTGGAGCACCACGGAGCGGGTGACCTGGTCGGCCGCGTCGAGACCGGCCGGGTCGACCGCTCGCGCCGCGGCGTGGAGTTCGGCGAAGCGGCGGTCGGCCGCGTCCTCACCCTCCTCGCTGTAGTCGGGCAACCGATCCTCGCGGTCGCGGACTCCCAGCAGCGACGCCTCGACGGGAGCGACGTCGAGCATGGCGTCCAGGACGTCGTCGGCAAGCTGAGCGATGGTCATGCGGTCTCCCACGTGAGTCGGCCACGTGCCACGACCGTATCGGTCCCGACCGACATGGCGACCGCTCAGGCACGCCGCCGCGGCCGCGCGGCCACCAGCACTGCGAGTACCGCCGCGAGCACCGCGCTCACCGTCGCCGCCACACCGATGCCGGACACGAACGCGTCCCGCGCCGCCGCCAGCATCGCGGCACCCTCGGCGGCCGGAAGTTCGCCGGCGGCGGCGACCGCCTCGCCCAGGGTCTCGCGCGCACCCTCGGGCACCGGATGGCCGGCCAGTTCACCGCGGTACACCGCGGCGACGATGCTGCCGAGGACAGCGATGCCGAGCGCACCGCCCAGCTGTGGTGCCATGGACGACAACGCAGCCGCCGCGCCGGCCCGGTGTGGTGGTGCCGCGCCGACGACCTGGTCGGTGGCGAGTGCCATCATGGGGCCGAGCCCCGCCGAGACGATCACCGAGCCGGTTACCAGCAGGCCCAGCCCGGAGTCCGCCCTCAGCTGGGTCAACACCGCGAACCCCACCGCCGACACCGCCAAACCGGTCCCGATGACGACCCCGGGCCGGATCCGTCGCACCAGCCGCGGTGCCAACAGCGACCCGGCGATCACCCCGAGCGCCGACGGCGCTGTGTACAGCCCCGCGTCCAGCGGAGACAGGCCGCGGACCAGTTGCAGGTGCTGGGCGATGTAGTAGTTCGCGCCCCAGAGCACGAAGATCCCCACCGCCAGGGTGGCCACGGCGACGGCGAACCCGGGCGCGCGGAACAGGGTCACATCGACGACGGGGTCGGCCAGCGAGCGTTGCCTGCGCAGGAACGCCAGGCCGATCGCCAGCCCGGCCACGACCGCGATCAACGGTGTCACCCCCATGCCGTGGGCGGCGATCTCCTTCAGCCCGTAGACCAGGAGCAGGACGGCCCCCAGCGACAGCACGACGCTGGCGAGGTCGAGCCGTCCGACAGCGGCGGGACGGTACTCCGGCAGCAGGGCCGGACCGAGCACGAGGATGAGCACCATCACCGGCACCCCGAGCAGGAAGACCGAGCCCCACCAGTAGCGCTCGAGCAACGCACCACCGACGAGCGGACCGATGGCGGTGCCGCCGGACACGCTCGCGATGACGATGCCGACGGCGACCGCGCGTTGCCGGGCGTCGCGGAACATCGTCGCCGTCAGCGAGAGCGTCGACGGCATGAGGGTGGCGCCGGCGACGCCGAGCAGCGCCCGGACGGCGATCAGTGCCTCGGCGGTGGGTGCGTAGGCGGCTACCACTGACGCAACGCCGTACGCGGCGGACCCGATCATCAGCAGTCGCCGCCTGCCGATGCGGTCACCGAGGGAACCCATCGCCAGCATCGAGCCGGCCAACAGGAATGCATAGACGTCGACGATCCATAGCAACTGTGCACCGCTAGGGGCGAGATCGGCTCCGATGGCCGGCAGTGCCAGGTGCGTGACGGTCAGCTCGAGGGAGGCGAGCAGCGCTACGACGCAGAGTACGGCTAGGCCGGCCCAGGTTCGGCTGCCGGCGCGTTCGGACACGGGCGAGGTATCAGGCGGGGTCTCGGTCACGGCACCGAGGATGTAATCTCAACCATGCTTGAGGTCAAGTTCCGGTCTGCTTTCGCCGCGACCGGGTATCGCTGGGGACATGACGCATCAGCCAGCATCGGCCGACGGCCTCCCCACCGCTCCCGACGGCGTCGACCCGGCCACCGTCGATGCGGTCGGCAAGCTCACCGAGGCGCTGGAGACGGTGGAGGTTGCCCGCGGGTACCTCTACGCCTTCCACCAGCTGACCGGTTCCGCGGACTTCACGCTCGGTGACGCTGTCGACGCGCTGCGGGCGGCCGGCCACCACGAGTTCGGGGACCGGCTCGAGCGCGAGCTGGTCGGCCGCAACGTCCTACCGGGCCGCTGGACGTTCCAGGTGGTCGAGGAGTACGACGACACCTACTACCAGCCGTTCCGCGACCTCGAACGGGCCGGGCGGGACCTCGTCGGTGGCCGTCGGCACCTGCACGAGGTGGAACTCAAGCGCCGCCGCCGCACGCCGGGCGAGCCTGGACACGAAGCGGTACCGGACGAGCCGGCGGCCGGTTCCGGCCGCCCGGCGACCGACAGGACAGCACCGTCCTGACGTGCAGACGTTCCTGCCCTACCCGGACTTCACGGCCTCTGCCCGGGTCTTGGACCAGCGGCGGCTCGGCCGGCAACGGGTGGAGGCGTTGCAGCTGCTGAGGGCGATCACCTGGCCCGGCTACGGCTGGCGGCACCATCCGGCAGCACACATGTGGGCCGGGTACGAGGAGGCGCTGGCCCGCTACGGCCTGACCGTCTGCGCGCACTGGCGATCGCTCGGCCACCGCGACACCTGCGCCGCGACCATCGCGACCGACCTGGCGGCCGCCACCGGCCTCACGACGGCGCGTACCCAGCCCGAGCTCGCCGCGGCCGGCGAGCTGCCGCCCTGGCTCGGCGGCCGGGAGTTCCACCGGTCCCACCGGTCCGCGCTGCTGCGCAAGGATCCCGGCCACTACGGCCGATGGTTCACCGACGTCCCGCCCGATCTGCCCTACGTCTGGCCAGCCTCCGACCGGCCCCGATAGGGCTTCGTGCTGCTGTGGCGACGACTGGCGCGCCGTGATCACACCGCTGACAGCAGATCGCTCTCGAGAGTGAAGACCCCGGCCCGGCCGGAGCTCGATACTTGAGCGATGACGCGAATCGGCGAGGCCGGCAGGCGGCTGGCGGAGCGCACACGGGAGCTGCCCGCGATCGTCGTCGACGCCGCGATCGTCGCCGCATGCTGGCTCTACGTCCTGGCCGACGCCGGGGTCGCCGACCGCCTCACCTGGTGGGTGCCGGCGGCGGCCGGCCTCAACGTGCTGCCGCTGCTGTGGCGGCGGCGGTATCCGTTCGCGGTCGCCGCCATCACCGGGACCACGACCACCTGGTTGGCGATGACGGACGTGCTCAGCGATGTGCCGGCCGCTCAGCTGGTGGCCACATACACGTTCGCCGCCTTGTCGCCGCCGATGAAGCGGCTGATCGCGGCGGCCGCGACCATCGCGGGCATCACGGTGTCGATCCTGGTGCCGCGGGA
The DNA here is from genome assembly GCF_000515395.1 of Jiangella gansuensis DSM 44835. Lineage (NCBI taxonomy): Bacteria > Bacillati > Actinomycetota > Actinomycetes > Jiangellales > Jiangellaceae > Jiangella > Jiangella gansuensis. The sequence goes on from NZ_KI911782.1 coordinate 5,493,210, forward strand.
CGAGGCGCTCAATCTCGGCGTCGTGGGCATCCTGTTCGCCGTCGCGTACGCGCTCGGCACCTCCGCGCGGGCCCGCCGCAACCGGATCGAACTGCTGGAGGAGCGCGAGCTGCGGCTCACCCGCGAACAGGAGACCGCGGCGGTGCGGGAGCGCCAGCGCATCGCCCGCGAGATGCACGATATCCTGGCCCACGCGATGAGCCTGGTCGCCGTCCAGGCGGAGGCCGGACCGGTGGTGGTGCGCAGCGACCCCGACAAGGCCGCCGCCATGTTCGACACCATCGCCGCCACCTCCCGCGATGCACTGTCCCAGTTGCGCCGCACACTGGGGGTGCTGCGAGCCGACGAGGCGGAGCGGGAGCCACCGCCGGGTATCGACGCCGTGCCCGGGTTGATCGAGAGGGTCCGGTCCGCCGGCCTGGCGGCCGGCTTCACCCAGGACGGGCGGCCGCGGCCGTTGCCGCCGGACCTCGCCGCCACCGTCTACCGCATCGTCCAGGAGTCGCTCACCAACGCCGTCAAGCACGCCGCGGCCGACCGCGTCGACGTCCGGTTCACGTGGTCGGCCGGCGCGCTGCGACTGGAGGTCACCGACGACGGACGGGGCCCCGGACAGGCCTCGTCGCCCGGGCCGAACCGCGGCGGACACGGTCTGACCGGGATGCGCGAACGGGTGGCCGCGGCCGGTGGCAGTCTCGACGTCGGGCCCGGCCCGGACGGTACGGGCTTTCGCGTGATGGCCACCGTGCCCTTAGATTGACCCGTGCCCGAACCCATCCGCGTGCTGATCGCCGACGACCAAGCCCTGGTGCGCGACGGTTTCTCGATGATCCTCGGCGCGCAACCGGACCTCGTCGTCGTCGGTGAGGCCGCGGACGGCGCCCAGGCGATCCGGATGGCCGCCGAGCTGCGCCCGGACGTCGTCCTCATGGATGTGCGGATGCCCGACGTCGACGGTATCGAGGCCACCACGGCGATCTGCCGCGACACCGCCGCCAAGGTGCTGGTCCTCACCACGTTCGACATCGACGAGTACGTCTACGACGCGTTGCGGGCCGGTGCCAGCGGGTTCCTGCTCAAGGACATGCGCCGCGACGAGCTCGTCGACGCGGTCCGCGTGGTGGCGGGCGGCGACGCCCTGTTGGCCCCGTCGGTCACCCGCCGGCTGATCGCGGACGTCGTCGGCCGGTCCCGGACGGCGACCGGCTCCGGCACAGCGCCCCGCCGGGACGACCGCCGGCTCGACGCACTCACCGCTCGTGAGACGGAGACGCTGCGCCAGGTCGCACGCGGGCTGTCCAATGCCGAGATCGCCGCCGAGCTGTTCGTCACCGAACACACCGTGAAGACGCACGTCAGCAGCGTGCTCAGCAAGCTGCAGCTGCGCGACCGAGTGCAGGCCGTGGTGCTGGCCTACGAGTCCGGGCTGGTCCAGCCGGGCGAGCCGCACACCTGAGCGGCTGGGCGCCCTCACTCCTGAGAACGAGAGCACCACCCGCGGGAGTGGTCTTGTAGTCCGCTCTTCGCGGCGATCCGCCGGAGGGGGTCCGAGGAGAACCATCGAGGCAGTCAACAGATCCTCGATGGGAGGCAGTCATGTTCCGCTGGATCTCAGGGTTCACGATCCGCCGGCCGTACGTCGTCGTGCTCGCCTGGGTCGCCGTCGTGGCCGTCGGCTTCGGCATCGGCACAGGCGTGTTCGGGCGCCTGATCTCCGATGTCGGCACGGTGAGCGGCAGCGAGTCGATGCGGGCCGAGCAGCGGCTGGAGGAGGTCGCACCGCAGCCGGACACCATCACCGCCATCGTCACCGGGTCGGTCGACGACCCGGAGCTGCGCGAGCAGGTCACAGCGGCGGTCGCGGACGTCCGGACGCTGCCCGGCATCGCCGACGTCAGCGATCCGCTGCCGTCGCCGGCCACCGGCGAGGCCTACCTGATCGAGGTCGCGCTGACGCCGGGCGACACCCAGGAGGACGCCGCGGAGGACGCCGCGGACCGGCTCGCCGACGTGGACGCCGGCGCGGTCACCGTCGCCGGCGGTCCGCTGTCCGAAGCCGAGTTCGGCGAACAGGCCCAGGAGGACGTCGCGCGCGCCGAGTTGCTGAGCATGCCGGTCGTGCTGATCCTGCTGCTCATCGTGTTCGGCGGGTTCCTCGCGGCCGGACTCCCGCTGCTGGTGGCCGGCGTCGGCGTCGGCGGCACGTTCGGTGTTCTCTACGCGTTCAGCCTCGTCTCCGACGTGTCGGTGTACGCCGTCCAGATCACCACGATGCTCGCGGTCGGACTGGCCGTCGACTACGCGCTGCTGATGGTCAGCCGGTTCCGCGAGGAGCGGCGGGCGGTCACCGACGTGGCGACGGCGGTGACCCGGACCGTGGCCACCGCGGGGCGAACCGTGGTGTTCTCCGGCCTCACCGTCGCGGTCGCGTTGGCCGGGCTGGTCGTCTTCCCCGACCCGTTCCTGCGCTCGATGGGGCTGGCAGGTGCGGCCGTGGTGCTGATCGACATGGCCGCAGCGCTGACGCTGCTGCCCGCACTGCTGGGCCGGTTCGGCCACCGTGTCTCGCCGGCTCGTGTCCGGACGGGTGACGGTGTGTTCGCCCGGGTGGCGCGGCTGGTCCAGCGCCGGCCGGTGCTGACCCTGGCGGTCACCGGTGCCGCGCTGGTCACGCTGGCCGCGCCGGTCGCGGACATGCACATCTCGCAGGGCGACCCGCGGATGCTGCCGACGTCGACGCAGACCCGGCAGCTCTGGGACGGCCTGGGCACCCACTTCCCGGAGCAGGCCCGCTGGCTGGGCGACATCGAGGTCGTCGCGGACGCACCGGCCGGCGACCCGGCCGTCGCCACGCTTCGCGACTCGATCGCCGACCTGCCCGGGGTGGCCACGATCGAAGTGACGCCACTCACCGACGGACTGACCGGTCTCGATGTCGAGCCGTCCGGCTCCGTCGAAGGCGACGCCGCGCAGGACGTCGTCCGGGCCATCCGCGATCTGGACGCCCCGTTCGACCTCCAGGTCACCGGCGACACCGCCATGCTGGTCGACTACACCTCCATGCTCGGCGAGCGGCTGCCGTGGGCGATCACGATCGTGGCGCTGGGCACGCTGGTCCTGCTGTTCGCCTTCACCGGCTCGATCCTGCTGCCGATCAAGGCGATCCTGACCAACCTGCTCAGCATCGGTGCCGCCCTGGGCGTGGTCGTGTGGGTGTTCCAGCACGGCAACCTCGCCGGGCTGGTCGGCGCCGACGGCCTGGGCTACCTGCACCTGACCGTCCCGATCCTGGTCGGCGCCATCGCGTTCGGTCTCTCGGTCGACTACGAGGTGTTCCTGCTGTCCCGTATCCGGGAGCGCTGGCTGGCCGGAGCGGGCGCCTCCGGGTCGGTGGCCGAGGGCCTGCAGCGTACCGGCGGCATCGTCACGGCAGCGGCGCTGGTCATCGGGGTGGTCTTCGCCGGGTTCATCGTCGGCGGGTTCGCACCGATCAAGGCGATCGGGCTCGGCCTGGTGCTGGCCATCGCCCTGGACGCGGTGGTGGTCCGGATGTTCCTGGTCCCGGCGACGATGACGCTGCTGGGCGCCCGCAACTGGTGGCTGCCGCGGCCGCTGCGCCGGATACACGACCGGATCGCGCTGTCGGAGGAGACGCCGCCGCCGTCCACCGTCGCCGAGGTCGCGCCGGTGCCGGTCCGCGAGCCGATCGGCTGACGCCGCCGGCCGACGCCGTCATGCCGGCTCCGCGGGGTCCGAGACCTCGCGGAGCCGGCGCGTGCCCGTGGACCCGACACGCGGTCCCGAGTCGAACTCGATGCGCATGACCACCCGCCGCGGGGTGGGACCCGCTCCTCGAACGTGCTGTCGCGTCAAATCCAGCCGGCGATCTTGAGCCGCTGGCACCGGGACAGGGCCGCGTAGCCGGCGGTGCCGAAGACGGCCTGCAGGTCGTCCCAGGACGCCTAGTGCGCCGGGACGACGGTCACCCGCTCGGCCGGGATCGGCGCGTTGGAAGCCGCCGTCACGGTTGCGGCGGGTCCTCGCCGACCAGTCCGTCGACCGCTTCGCGCAGCAGGTCGGCGTGGCCGGCGTGCCGGATGTAGTGCTCGACCGCGTCCACCAGGACCCGTCGCAGGTTGGGATGCCGGCCGTCGCCGTCGGTGAAGATGGACGGCTGATCGAGGCCGCCCTCGGCGAGCACCCGCGCCCAGGCGGCGCGGGAGCGCTCCACCGAGCCCAGCCACAGGGCGTACAGCGCCTCCGGGGTGTCGTCGGCCGCCGAATGCCATTCCCCGTCGGGATCGGCGTCGAAGTTCTCCTGCTTCCACGGAGACGGCATCGGGTCCCCGGTCAGGAACTCGGCGATGCGCATGTCCTCGGCGAGCGCGGCATGCTTGAGCAGCCCACCCAACGTCATGGTGGACGGCGGCAGGCGGGTGTTCAGGCCGGCCGCGTCCAGCCCGCCACACTTCCAGGCGAACTGGGCGCGGGCGCGGTCCAGGGCGAACATCAGCATCTCGACCTCGTCGCCGGCCACCGACTCCTGGATCACGGTCATGTCTTTCATGTCCATGACGCCAACGCTAGAGTCGATTCCGGACGTTCTACTTCCGGATTCCGGGATTCTTGGTGACGATCGACACGAGCCCGACGGCGCGTGCGCTGGTGGCCCTCGAGCTGATCCAGGGCAGCCCCGGTGTCACCGCGCAGCGGCTGGCCGACAAGCTCGGCGTATCCGAGCGCGCTGCGCGCCGATATGTCGGCATCCTGCGCGAGGCCGGCGTACCCATCGAAGCCGCCCGCGGACAGCACGGCGGGTTCCGCGTGGGCCGTGGCGTCCGGCTGCCGCCGTTGATGTTCACCGCCTCCGAAGTGCTCGGCCTGGTCATGGCAGTGCTCGACGGTCACCACGACGCCGCCGATGCCGCCGGCCCGGTCGGCAGCGCCCTGGGCAAACTACTGCGCTCTCTACCCGAACCGGTCGCCACCCAGGCGGCGACGATGCGCCGGTCCGCGGCTCCCGCTCCGGACCGCGCCGCCGCGCGGCCCGACCCGTCGACGGCCACCACCCTCGTGCAGGCGAGCGCCGAGCGTCACGCCGTCCGGCTGGACTACCGCTCCGAGGCCGGATCCGAATGGACCACCGACGTCGACCCGTGGGCGGTGGTGGTCCGGCACGGGCGGTGGTACCTACTGTGCTGGTCGCATCGGGCTCAGGCGCAGCGGGCGTACCGCATCGACCGGGTCACCGCGGTGGACGTGCTGCCGTCGTCGTTCACACCGCCGCGTGACCTCGACGCCGTCGCGGCGTTGGAGACGCACCTCGCTCGCGGCTGGGAGTACGACGCCGAGGTGGTCATCGAGGGCCCACTGGAGACGGTGCGGCCATGCGTGCGAAGCACCCTCGGGACGCTGGAGCCGACCGACGAGAACACGACGCGGCTCACCGGCAGCACCAGCAACCCGCACTGGTACGCCGAACAGCTGGCCGCCCTGCCGGTACCGTTCCGGATCGTCCACGGCCCGGAGCTCCGAGCGGCGGCGCGGGCCGTCGGCGAACGGCTGCTCGCAGCCGCCGACGGGCCGCTGACGCCGTCGGCACCGGCAACCTCGGCCGCACCCGAACCCTCGGACCACACGACAGGAGCACCCGATGAGTGAGACCACCACGCCGCACCCCGCGGACGTGGCGCGGCGCATCGTCGACGCCAACGCCTACCTGACCCTCGCCACCGTGGACCCGAACGGGCAGCCGTGGGCCACCCCGGTCTGGTTCGCGCACGACGACTATCGGACGTTCTTCTGGGTGTCGCGGCCCGGCACCCGGCACTCCCAGAACATCGACACCACTGCGGCGGTCGGCATCGTCATCTTCGACTCCACCCTCCCGTCCAGCCAGGCCACCGCCGTGTACCTGGAAGCCGTCGCGGAGGAAGTGCCGGCCGCGGACCGCACCGCGGCCCTCGCCGTCTTCAACGACCGTTCGCTGGTGTGGAAGCAGCCCCCGTGGCAGGTCACCGACGTGACCGAGCCGGCACCGCACCGCCTGTACCGGGCCACGGCGAAGGTGACGCACGTCCTGGGCGCCGGCGACAAGCGCGTCGAGGTGACGCTGTAGCCGTTATTGAGCCATGTCGACGAATCGGCTGTAGTGGCCCTGGAATGCAACCGTGATGGTGGCGGTGGGCCCGTTACGGTGCTTGGCCACGATGAAGTCCGCCTCACCAGCTCGCGGCGACTCCTTCTCGTAGGCGTCCTCGCGGTGCAGGAGGACCACCATGTCGGCGTCCTGCTCGATGCTGCCGGATTCGCGCAGGTCAGACAGCATGGGCTTCTTGTCCTGCCGCTGTTCGGGGCCGCGGTTCAGCTGGCTCATCGCGATGACCGGGACCTCGAGCTCCTTGGCCAGCAGCTTCAGCGCCCGGGAGAACTCAGCGACCTCCTGCTGCCGGCTCTCGACCCGCTTGCCGCTGCTCATGAGCTGCAGGTAGTCGATGATGACCAGCCGGAGGTCATTGCGCTGCTTGAGCCGCCGGCACTTGGCCCGGATCTCCATCATGGTCATGTTCGGCGAATCGTCGATGAACAGCGGGGCGCTGGACACCTCGCCGGTGCTGCGGGCGATGCGGTTCCAGTCGTCGTCGGTCATCTGGCCGGAACGCATGTGGTGCAGCGGGACCTTGGCCTCGGCGGAGAGCAGCCGCATGGTGATCTCGTTGCGGCCCATCTCCAGTGAGTAGATGACCGAGGTCAGTCCGTTCTTGATGGAGCAGGCGCGAGCGAGATCGAGTCCGAGGGTGGATTTGCCGACGGCCGGTCGCGCGGCGAGGATGATCAACTGCCCGGGGTGCAGGCCGTTGGTCAGCGCGTCGAGGTCGGCGAAGCCGGTGGGCACACCCACCATCTGCCCGCCGCGGGAGCCGATGGCCTCGATCTCGTCGAGGGTGCCCTCCATGATCTCCGAGAGCGGCAGGTAGTCCTCGGACGCGCGCTTCTCGGTGACGGCGTAGACCTCGGCCTGAGCGCGGTCGACGATGTCGTCGGCGTCGCCGTCCTGGGTGTAGCCCATCTGCACGATGCGGGTTCCGGCCTCGACCAGCCGGCGCAGGATGGCCCGTTCGCGGACGATCTCGGCGTAGAAGCCGGCGTTGGCCGCCGACGGCACCGACGAGACGAGCGTGTGCAGGTACGGGGCGCCGCCGACCCGGCCCAGCTCGCCGGTCTTCTGCAGCTGTGCGGCGACGGTGACGGCGTCGGCCGGCTCGCCGCGGCCGTAGAGGTCGATGATGGCCTCGTAGACGGCCTCGTGCGCCGGGCGGTAGAAGTCGTGCCCGCGCAGCACCTCGACGACGTCGGCGATGGCGTCCTTGGACAGCAGCATGCCACCCAGAACCGACTGCTCGGCCGCGACGTCCTGGGGCGGCGTCCGGCCGTAATCGGCCGGCGCTTCCTCGCGGCGGTCGGGCAGCTCAGCGACGCTCACACGACCCCCTTCGGCACCAGCCGGACCATACACACGTTCTAACAGCCCGCACCGACAATCCTGTGGACATCGGCCGCTCCCCCCGCCGGCTGTCGCGAACCTACGGGCCGCCGGGCCGGTCCGCCAAGCCGTCCATCCACAGGAGGTGTGGATGCCGTGTGGACGACGCCGGCTCCGTCCGAGGTCGCTGCTGAAACGATCATCCCCAGCTGTGGACAAGCCTGTTGACGACGAGACCAGCTCTGCCGCACCGTGCAGGTATCACCGCAGGTCACGCCCGAAAACCTGCATCCACCGGCTGTGGACGCGAATCCACATGGGGCAATCTCGAATGGCGAGACACCCATCACTGCATGTCAGGTGCTACGCCTACCGTCGGTGCTGCCATGTCTCGACGCCCGCCCAACCCGCCCAACCCGTTCCGCCGTCACGACGCCGACGGGGAGATCCTGCGGCTCGCCCTGCCGGCGCTCGGTGCCCTGGTGGCCGAACCGCTGTTCCTGCTCACGGACTCCGCCATCATCGGACACCTCGGGACGCCGGAGCTGGCCGGCCTTGGAATCGCCTCCACGGTGCTCGCGACCCTGGTCAACATCTCGATCTTCCTGGCCTACGGCACCACAGCGGCGGTGGCGCGGATGCTCGGGGCCGGCAACTCCGCCGGAGCCCTCCGGGCCGGCATCGACGGCTGCTGGCTGGCGGTCTTCATCGGCGTCGGCACCCTCGCCGTCGGCTGGCCGCTGACCCCGTGGGTCGTCTCCCTGTTCGGACCGGACGCCGACGTCGCCGGTCACGCCGAGACGTACCTGCGGATCAGCCTGCTCGGCATACCGTCGATGCTGCTGGTGCTCGCCGCGACCGGTGTGCTGCGCGGCCTGCAGGACACCCGCACCCCGCTCTACGTCGCGGCGTCCGGCGCCGTCGCCAACGTGGTGCTCAACCTCGTCCTCGTCTACGGCGCCGGTCTCGGCATCGGCGGCTCGGCCCTCGGCACCGTGATCGCGCAGACCGCAATGGCCGCGGTGTTCGTGCGGGTCGTCGCGCGGGCCGCCCGCCGCGACGGCGTCACCCTCCGGCCGCACCTCGCCGGCGTTGCCCAGGCGTTCGGCGCCGGCGTCCCGCTGATCGTGCGGACCGTCGCGATGCGGGTGGCGCTGATCGTCATCACCGTCGTGGCGGCCGGCCTCGGCACCGCCGAACTGGCAGCCCATCAGGTCGCCTTCACCACGTGGACGTTGCTCGCGCTGATCCTCGACGCCGTCGCGATCGCCGCGCAGGCGCTCGTCGGCCGCGCGCTCGGCGCCGGTGACGTGGCCGGCGCGCGGTCCGTCACCCGCCGCATGGTGCAGTGGGGCGTCCTGGCCGGCTTCGCGCTCGCGGTGCTGGTCGTGACCATCGGCTCCGTCTACGCCCAGCTGTTCACGCCCGACCCCGAGGTCCGTCGCCTGCTCTACGCGGCACTCGTCGTCGCCGCGCTGATGCAGCCGGTGGCCGGCTGGGTGTTCGTGCTCGACGGAGTGTTGATCGGCGCCGGGGACGGCCGGTACCTCGCGTGGGCATCGGTCGCTTCGGTGGTGGCGTTCCTGCCGGCAGCGTGGGCCGTCGCCGTCGCCGACCTCTCCGGAACCACCGGCATGGTGGCGCTGTGGTCGTCCATCGGAGTCTGGATGGTGGTCCGGCTGCTCACGCTGGCGCTGCGCGAACGGCAGGACACCTGGATGGTCACCGGCGCCGTCCGCTGAGCACCACGACTTGACCTCAACCGACGTTGAGGTACCAGGGTGGTCGCCATGACAACCGGCACCGAACTCGACGCGATCGGGCGCGTGATCGCCGCCGTCGAGCACGCCCAGAACAACGAGCTCCCCGACGAGTTCCTCCGCCTGTTCCGGCCCGACGCGATCTGGACGACCGGCGGCGGCAAGCGCCTCTACGGACTCGACGAGATCGCGGCATTCACCCGCCAGGTACTCCCCGGTGGAATGAAGGGGCAGACGGTCACCTTCGAGCTCGAACACGTGCTGTTCATCCGTCCAGACGTGGCCGCCGTCAAGCTGCGCCAGATCTACCGGACACCCGACGGCGTGGACGTGGGCACACCGCTGTGGATCATGGCGAAGGAGGACGGGCGCTGGCTGCTGACCGCCTGCCAGAACATGGGCGCACCGGACGACGAGCAGGACGTGACGCCGAACCGTCCCGTCTTCGGCACCACCGCCTGACGCCGAACCGCCCTCGGGTGCCGCACCCGGGTCTCGACGCCTGACACACTGTGGCCCGGACCGCGAGCCGCACCCGAGGAGATCCGACGCGTCATGGACCTGCTGGCATTCCCGTTCGTCGCGACGTTCACGGTCGTCACGGCGCTGGTCTTCGGCTTCATCGCACAGCGGCTCCTGGGCATCCGGCTCGGTCTCGTCCGGCTGCTGATCACCGGCGCGTTCGTGCTGACCGTCGGCCCGCTGATCATGTACGCGATGATGGACCAGTTCACCATCGGTCCGGGCAACTTCGACCAGAGCCAGGGACCCGTGGCGCTCTGGTTCGCGCTACTGGGCGGCGTCCTGACCGTCCTCGCCTCGATGGCGTTCATGGTGATCGTCGAGGCGTTCCTGCCGCTCGGATCGCTGCCGCCGGCCGTGGTGTGGGGGCGCGGCTTGTTCGGCCGGCTGCGGCGAGCCAGGCGGTACTGGCAGATCGTCGGCATCGCGATGCGCCACGGGTTGGGCTCGTACCTGCGCGGCAGCCGCGACCGCTCCCTCGACGTCCCCAGTAGCCGCGCGCAGCTCGGCCGCGCGCTGGCCGCCACCCTCAATGCCGGCGGTGTCACGTTCGTGAAGCTCGGCCAGATCCTGGCCACCCGCCGGGACCTGCTGCCCGCGGAGGTCGTGTCGGAGCTGTCCCGGCTGCAGGACGACGCGACCCCGGTGCCCTGGTCGGAGATCGAGCCCGTGCTGGTCAGCGAGCTCGGCGCCCCGGTCGAAGACGTGTTCGCGGAGTTCTCACCGCAGCCGCTCGCCGCGGCGTCGGTCGGCCAGGTGCATCTCGCCCGGCTGCGCACCGGCGCCGAAGTGGTGGTCAAGGTGCAGCGCCCCGGCATCCGCCCGGTGGTGGAGCGCGACCTCGACATCGCCGCCCGGCTGGCCTCGCGCCTGGAGACCGGCACCCGCTGGGGCCGGCGGATGGGCGTGAAGGCACTGGCCGCGGGCTTGGCCCAGGCGATCCGCGAGGAGCTCGACTACCGCATCGAGGCGGAGAACATCGCCGCCGTCGCGGTGTCGGTCAACCGGCAGCCCGACGTCGTCCTGCCCGAGCCGCACCCGGCCCTGTGCTCCGAGCGGGTCCTGGTCATGGACCGCCTGGCGGGCACGCCGCTGAACCGCGCCGACGACGTCATCGAACGACACGGCCTGGACCGCGAACAGCTGGCCAGGACGCTGCTGGACACCCTGCTGCGCCAGATCGTGCTCGACGGCATCTTCCACGCCGACCCGCACGGCGGCAACATCTTCGTCCTCGACGACGGCCGGCTCGGGCTGCTCGACTTCGGCTCGGTGGGCCGGCTCGACGGTTCCCTCCGCGACGCGCTGCAGCGGCTGCTCGTCGGTGTCGACCGCAGCGACCCGCTGGCCGTCAGCGACGCCCTGCTCGAACTGGTTCCGCGGCCGGACGAGATCGACCAGCAGGCCCTCGAACGCGACCTCGGCCGTTTCATGGCCCGGCACACCAGCGGGCCCAGCGTCAGCTCCGGCATCCGCATGTTCGGTGACCTGTTCCGGGTCGTCGCCGATCACGGGTTGGCCATTCCGCCCGAGATCGCCGCGGTGTTCCGGGCGCTGGCCACCGCCGAGGGCACGCTCACCCGGCTCACTCCGCGCTTCGACCTGATGGGCACGGCCCGCGCCCTGGCCGGCGACTACGTCGAGGAGCAGTACGGCCCGGACCGGATCAAGCAAGCCGCAACGGAGGAACTGGCGGCGCTGCTGCCGATCCTGCGCCGGCTGCCGCGCCGCATCGAGCGTATCGCCAGCGCCGCCGAGCACGGCCGGCTGAACGTCAACGTCCGGCTACTGGCCGACGAACGCGACCGTGCCGTGCTGACCAGCATGCTGCACGAGGTGCTGCTCGCGTTCCTGGCGGCCACCACCGGCGTCATGGCGGTGCTGCTCCTCGGCACCGACGGCGGCCCGGACGTGACCGACACCGTCACCCTCTACGCGCTGATCGGCTACAACCTGCTGGCGATCAGCGCGATCCTCGCGTTGCGCGTGCTGGCGCGGATCTTCCGCCGCGGCTGAGCGCTCGCACCGGACGGGCTACTGCTCCTGCTGACGCGTCAGCGCCGCCTCCAGGCGTTCCACCTTGCCGGTGATCTCGCCGGTGTGACCCGGCCGGATGTCGGCCTTGAGCACCAGGCTGACCCGGTTGCCGTGCCGGCCGACCGCCTCGCAGGCCCGGCGGACGACGTCGAAACACTCCTCCCACTCACCCTCGATGGTGGTGAACATGGAGTCGGTGCTGTTGGGAAGGCCGGAGGCGCGGACGACGGCGACGGCGTCGGCCACCGCCTCGGCGACGGACTCACCGGTACCGGACGGGGCGACGGAGAAGGCGACAAGCATGCCGCCATGGTAGGCAGCACCCACCACCGTCATCGACAGGGCGTCACCACCCGCCTGGGGGTGGCAACGCCCTGTCGATCACGCGGAGGCGGCGGACGCCGTCACGACCTGCCGCACTCCACGCAGGCACCGCGCCGGCGCAGGTAATAGGCGAGCGTCCCGGCGGCGAGGGCCACTCCCCACAGCGGCCAGAGCAGCGCCGGGCCCACCGCGGCCCAGCTCTCCGCGTCCAGCGGGATGGCGGCACCTCCTACGCTCGCCCGGATCAACCCGAGTCCGCCCGACGTCACCAGGACCGCCACGATCGATGCCGGCACGACCGCCAGCCCGATCGGCACCGGCCGGCCACGCCGTCCCGGGATCCACCACGGGAAGACCTCGCCCCAGCGCTGCACCAGGCCCAGTGTCAGCACTGTGCCGACCAGGGCGAACGAACCCAGCCACGCGCCGGACCACAGCGAACCGTCGGCGACCGCCTCGGCATGCAGCTCACGGTCCATGCCGAGCGGGAACCCGGCCACCCAGATCCACCGGGTCACGGCATAGAGCGCCGGGATGGCCGCCGCGACGTAGACGGCGGGCCGGCCCCAGCGGGCCGCGGCCTCCGGCGTTGTCCATGCTCGCCGGTGCGCGCCCCGGCCGCAATACGCGCAGGTGCCTGCCGTACGGCGCGCGTACGCGAGCGTCGCCGCCGCCCACAGGAAGCCGCCGACGATGGCGACCGCCTGGTGCAGGTACTCCGCCCCCAGGACCTCACCGGCGCTGGCGCGCAGCTCCGCGTCGAACGGGCTCAGCACGAGCAGCATCGGCAGGTAGCCGACCAACGCCAGCACGCGGGTGTCCGGGATCGCCACCAGCAGGGTCGCGGCGAGCACCGAGCCGAAGCCGAGCGCGAACCGCCGCCGGACAGCAGGGACACCCGTACCGGCACCGGCCATCGCGACGCCCATCGCGGTGGCGACCAGGGCGACCGCGGCGAACAACGGCGCGCCGACGTCCGCGGGCACGTCGCCGAGCAGGGACTTCACGTCGTCAGGGGCACCCGTGGGGAAGCCGGACCCGGTGAACGTCCAACCCAGCGCCACCAACGCGTACCCGGCCGCCCACAGCGTCGCCGCCCAGGGAACCCATACCGGCCAGCGGCGGAGCACACCCCGTCGGCCACGCGGTGTCGCCTGCTGCTTCGTCATCGTCTCGTTCATGACATCAACGATGTCCGCCGCGCGCCGCCGGGACCTCCCGCGTCGCGGTGATCGGCCTCCCCCGTGCGGGTGAGCCGTCCCCGAGGTTCGCGCCGCAGGGGTCAGCGCGGGCTGATGAACCCGGACTCGTAAGCGGCGATGACCGCCTGCGTGCGGTCGCGCACGCCGAGCTTCGTCAGGACGTTCCCGACGTGTGTCTTCACCGTCTCGACGCCCACCACCAGCCGGCCGGCGATCTCGGCGTTCGACAGCCCGGCCGCCATCAGCCGCAGCACCTCGGCCTCGCGGTCGCTCAGCCCGGCGTGGGCGAGGGCGTCGCCGTCCGCACCGCCGTGCGCGGCCGACAACTGCCGGATCGCGGCCGGGAACAGCAGCGAGTCCCCGCCGGCCACGAGCCGGACGGCCTGCAGGATCTCCTCCGGCCGCGCCCGCTTCAGCAGGAACCCCTGCGCACCGGCGCGCAGCGCCTCGTACACGTAGTCGTCGTTCTCGAACGTGGTGACGACGAGGATGCGCGGCGGGTCGTCGTAGCGGGCCAGCAGGCGGGTGGCCTGGATGCCGTCGACCGCGGGCATGCGCACGTCCATGAGCACCACGTCCGGCCGCAGCCGGGTCACCAGCGGACCCACCTCGGCACCGTCGGACGCCTCACCGACGACGTCGAGGTCCGGCTCGGCGTCGATGATGGCCCGCAGCCCTGCCCGGACCAGCGGTTCGTCGTCGACCAGCATTACCGTGACAGTCATCGTCTCCCGCCTCTGGCCGGAAGGTGGACGCGGACCCGCCAGACATCACCGTCGGCGGCCGCGGAGAGGTCGCCGCGCAGCAGCCGCACCCGCTCACGCATCCCGCGCAGGCCGCGTCCGCCGCCCGGCCGCGACGACGGCGACGGGGCCGGCTGGCCGGGCGCGGCCGGCACCGGCAACGGGTTCGACACGTCGATGTCCACGCCGGCCGGCGAGGCCGCGACGAACAGGTGCACCGGAACCGCCCCGGCGTGGCGGACCGCGTTGGTCAACGCCTCCTGGACGATGCGGTACGCCTCCCGCGACACCGCCGGCGGGGCCGCATCGAGGTCGCCGCGCACGTCGGCGCGCAACTGGACGCCCGCGGCCCGGGTGTCGTCGACCAGGCGGGTCAGGTCGGCGAGCGTTCGCTGCGGCGAGGCGTCCGGGTTCGGGGCCGTGCCCCCCGCGCGCAGCACGCCCAGCACGTGATCGAGTTCGGCCATCGCCGACCGGCCGGCCTCCTCGACGGCCACCAGCGCCCGGCGGGCGAACTCCGGGTCGGTGTCCAGCACCCTGCGCGCCGCGGCTGCCTGCAGCGTCGTCACCGTCAACGCGTGACCGACGGAGTCGTGCAGTTCGCGGGCCAGCCGGTTGCGCTCGGCGAACTCCTCGGCCTGCGTCTCCAGCGCGATCAGCAGCTCCGCCGGCGACGGCCCCAGCAGCAGCGGCGCGAACTTCGCCAGCAGCGCACCCAGCCCGGCGATCAGGTACAACGTCACGACCACCACGCCGAGCGCGGCCGCCACCGCCCATCCACCGGTCACCGGCTCCAGCAGGTCCTGCGAGATGACGCCATCCCAGTCGTCGCCACCGAACCCACGCGCCAGGAGCACTGCCGTGATGGGCGCGCAGAACAGGATCGCCAGCATCGCCACGCCGCCGCACACCAGATGCAGCACGTACCAGCCGGCGCCGAACAGCCGCGTCTCCCACGGCGGATCCGCCACCGGGTCGGGCAGGTCGACATCGAGCAGGTTCCGCGACGCCGTGATCTCGAGCGCGCGCAGCGCCGGGAGGAACGGCGGCACGGCGGCGATGACCACGGTGACCACCACCAGGATGACTGTGGGGGCTCGCGGCACGGCCGGGTCGGCGAACATCTGCGCGAACCCGGTGGCCAGCAGGACGTGCGGGATCAGGATGACACCGCCGAGCAGCAGATGCAGCCCTCGACGGGTCATGGTCCGGACGTGCCAGGGCGCCCGGATCCCGCGTAGCCATCCCACAGGGCCGATTGTCGCAGGGACCGGCTACGGCACGTCCGTCTCCACCGGTTTCGACGGCACGGGCTCGTTCCGGATCATGGACAACGCGACATCGCAGGCAGCGTCGAAGACCTCGTCGGCCGTCGCGTCCACGTCCGCCATCAGGATCGGGCTGCTGTGCAGCGCATAGAAGGCCATCCGGCTGCGCAACTGGACGGGCAGCGGGTCCGCCGGGTCGGCCACGAAGTCGAACAGCGCCTGCATCCGGCTGCGCATCGCGTCGCCGGCCTTGTGCACGCGCATCGCCGGCTGGTTCTCCATGATGAACCGCAGCAGCGGCGCTCCCTGGCTGCGGATGACCTTGCCGTACCGCTCGATCAGCTCGCACTGGGCCTGCGGAGTCGGAGTCTGGCCGCGGGACCATTCGACGATCTCGTCGACGGCGGCCAGGAAGTCGTCCACGATGCTGTGGACGATGTCGTCCTTGCTCTTGAAGTGGTAGTAGAGCGACGCCTTCGTCATGCCCAGCCGCTCGGAGATCTCACGCAACGACGTCTTGTCGTATCCGCGCTCCGCGAACAGCTCGAGCGCGACGTCCTGGATTCGCGTCCGAGTGCTCACGAGGTCTGGTTGTTCCATGGGGGCGCCGGGCTTTCGTGGGATGACCTGTCCGGACAACGTCCAGCTCATCTGACTGGTTCCCCGGCTGGACCCGGCCCAAACGGGTGCCCGAACGCACGAAGGGCCCGCCACCGGCAGAGGCCGGGGCGAGCCCTGTCGTGAACCAGGCGTCAGGCCGGGACGACCTCGAGGCGCACCTGTGCGGCGACCTCGGGGTGCAGCCGCACGGTGACGCTGTGCGACCCGACGCTCTTGATGGGCGAACCCACCTCGATGCGCCGCTTGTCGATGGCCGGACCGCCGGCCGCGCTGACCGCGGAGGCGATGTCGGCCGCCGTCACGGCACCGAACAGCCGGCCGGAGTCGCCGGCCTTGGCCGCCATGGTGACCGCCGTGGACTCCAACCGCGTCTTGACCGCACGCGCGGAGTCGAGGTCCTCGAACTCGCGGGTCTGGCGGGCCCGGCGGATGTCGTCGATCTGCTTCTGGCCGCCCTTGGTCCACGCGATCGCGAAACCGCGGGGCATGAGGTAGTTGCGGCCGTAGCCGTCCTTGACCTCGACGACGTCACCGGCGGCACCGAGCCCCGGGACCTCCTGAGTGAGAATGAGCTTCATGCGTCCCTCACCTTCCTCAGCGGGCCGTCGAGGTGTAGGGCAGCAGCGCCATCTCGCGGGCGTTCTTGATGGCCGTGGCGACGTCACGCTGGTGCCGCGTGCAGTTTCCGGTCACCCGGCGGGCACGGATCTTGCCGCGGTCGGAGATGTACTTCCGCAGCAGCGACGTGTCCTTGTAGTCGACGTAGTCGACCTTGTCCTTGCAGAACGCGCAAACTTTCTTCTTCGGTTTGCGCAGCGGGGGCTTTGCCATCGCGGTGCTCCTCCTTCGGGGAGCCCGGTCGCCTCGCTGGCCGCGGCGGACCGGGATGGGTTGATCTCGATACGGGTCAGAACGGGGGCTCGTCGGCCGGCGGACCGGCCGGAGCACCCCACGGGTCGTTGCCGCCCTGCGGCTGACCGCCGCCGGACGGCGTGGCCCACGGGTCGTTGCCGGCAGGCGCACCGCCGCCGCCACCGAAACCGCCACCGCCCCCACCGGAGCGCTGGGTCTTGGTGACCTTGGCGGTGGCGAAACGCAGGCTCGGGCCGATCTCGTCGACCTCGAGCTCCACGACCGTGCGCTTCTCGCCCTCACGCGTTTCGAACGAGCGCTGGCGAAGACGGCCCTGTGCGATGACACGTGCGCCGCGTTGCAGCGACTCGGCCACGCTCTCCGCTGCCTGCCGCCACACCGAGCAGCGCAGGAACAGGGCGTCACCGTCCTCCCACGTGCTGGTCTGCCGGTTGAACGTGCGGGGCGTGGACGCGATCGTGAAGTTCGCGACCGCGGCACCGCTGGGCGTGAAGCGCAGCTCAGGGTCGTCGGTCAGGTTCCCGACGACCGTGATGACGGTCTCGCCTGCCATGGCTAAAGGTCCCTCTCAGTGGGCTTCAGGCCGAACGACCTTGGTACGCAGCACCGACTCGGACAGACCGAGCTGGCGGTCGAGCTCTGCCACTGTGTCGGCCTCGCACGTGACGTCGAGCACCGCGTAGATGCCCTCGCTCTTCTTGCTGATCTCGTACGAGAGCTTGCGGCGGCCCCAGATGTCGACTTTCTCGACCGAGCCACCGGCCTCACGTACCACCCCGAGGTACTGCTCGAGGCTGGGTGCGACGGTGCGCTCCTCGGACTCGGGGTCCAGGATCACCATGACCTCATAACGACGCATGCCGGATCACCTCCTGTGGTCTTCGCGGCCACGGTCTCTCCGTGGCAGGAGGGCTGAACGTCGATGGCCCGGTCGGACGCACGTAGGTCGTACGTGACCAGGCCGTCGCCAAGGCTACCAGCGATCGCCCCAAACACCGATTCCGTTGTCCACAACCCCGCGACCGCTTCGCAGATGATCACGTCCACCATGCGTGTACCCGCTCCACCAGGAATGCTTGCCCCAGGAGGGACGGGCACGACCGGTGCTGGGACGGAGGCCGGAGGTGTCCTCTCTCAGTGCCGGTTCGGGATGCAGGCAGCGGTGACCGTGGTCAGGGCTTGTCCGGCCCGACGACCGCGTGAAGCGGGAGAACGCCTGGGGGAGCACCGGCGTGTGAATCGCACACATCCGTCGTTCACTAGAGTGGCCAGGAATGAGCGACGGGACGAACTGGCGCGACAAGCGGCGCGAAGCGCTGGCCGCCCAGGCCGCCGCATTGGAGCGACAGCGCGACGCGGAGACCGCACAGGCACGCCGGCTGATCGCCGACTTCGTCACCGCCATGACTTCGCGTGGGCTCGCTCCGCATCCACTGCGCGCCAGGAGCTCCGCCGGCGGCACCTATCGAACCGGGCTGACCGGCTGGTACCTCCGCCGCAACCATGCGCTTGCGGTCGGCGCCGACGGCGAGTTCTACGTCCTCGACGTGCCGGCGCGGCTCGGTGGCCGGTTGCGCGGGGTGACGGTCGACCCGTCGGACCCGCCGCTGCACGTCGGGCGCGGCGCACGCGACGGCGAGTCGATGCCGTTGGGCGATCTTCTCCGCCAGCGCCTCGACGCGGGGCCGGACTTCCCCTAGCTCGCGCGGCGAACTGCTGCCAGGCGGCTGTTGTCCGCGGCCCCCTCCCCTTTCGCCATGATCATCAACCGGTGTGTGCGTCATCGCGCCCCCAACCGTTGATGATCACGCCCGGGGGCCCGATTGTTGGCCTCCACCGAGAATGACGATGTGACCCGCAGGCCGGGTACGTGACGCCGCCGACGGCGGCGGGGCGGGGCATGTCGGAGCGGCGCGGTAGCGTCTGAGGTCATGGTCGAGCAGCGCATCGGAGCCCACGTCAAGCAGGGCGACCCCATCGGCGAGTCGAAGGCGTCCGGCGCCACCGCCGTGCAGATCTTCCTCGGCGATCCCCAGGACTGGAAGGCACCGAAGCTCGGGTATCCGGGCGGCGCCGAGGCGCTGCGGGCCGACGCCGAGGCGGCCGGACTGACGGTGTACGTGCACGCGCCCTACGTGGTGAACGTCGCCACCACGAACAACCGCATCCGCATCCCGAGCCGCAAGATCCTGCAGCAGCACGTCGACGTCGCGGCGCAGGTGGGCGCGAAGGGGCTGGTCGTCCACGGCGGGCACGTCCTCAAGGGCGACGATCCGCGGGTCGGCGCCGACAACTGGCGCAAGTGCGCCGAGCGGCTGGACGCCAAGGTCCCGGTCTTCATCGAGAACACCGCGGGCGGCGACTACGCCATGGCCCGCAGGCTGGACCGGCTGGCCATGCTCTGGGACGCGGTAGGCGACACCGGGCTGGGTTTCTGCCTCGACACCTGCCATGCGTTCGCGGCCGGTATCGCCCCGGAGGACATGGTCGAGAAGACCAAGGCGATCACCGGGCGCATCGACCTGGTGCATGCCAACGACAGCCGCGACCCGTTCGACTCCGGCGCGGACCGGCACGCCACGCTGGGTTCGGGCACCATCGGCGCGGAGGCGATCGTCGAGGTGGTCCGGGCCGCGGGCGTCGACGCCATCGTCGAGACCCCGCACGAGGGGCAGGCCGACGACGTCGCCTACCTGATGAGCCACCTCGCCACGGCGTAGGAGGTGCTCATGGACGTTCCCGGCCGCGCGTCAGGGTGCTGGCCGCACTGTCTTCGCGACGGCAGCTTCGGCCACCCCGGCCACCGCCTCCGGGCGCACGGTGTCGCGCACGATCCGCAGCGCCTCCATCAGCGCGGCGAGCTGCTGGCCGGTGAGCAGGCCCGTGTACCAGCGCTCGACGTCCTGGACGTGGTCGGCCACCGCGGCCGACACCCGCTCCAGGCCGCTGTCGGTCAGCACCGCCCAGGTCCCGCGCCGGTCGCTCTCGCAGCTGCGCCGCTCCACCAGGCCGGCCCGCTCCAGGCGGTCGACCACACGGGTCACACCGCTGGTGGTCAGGCTGGTCTGGGCGGCCAGGTCACTCATGCGCAGCTGGCAGTTGGGTGTGCGGCCGAGCCGCAGCAGGATCTCCAGTTCGTTCTCGGACAGGCCGTGTCGGGCCAGCCCTTCGGCGAACTTGTTCGTCAGCCCCCGATGCACCTCGACGATCAGTCCCACGGCGGTGAGGCGGTCGTCG
The DNA here is from genome assembly GCF_000515395.1 of Jiangella gansuensis DSM 44835. NCBI lineage: Bacteria > Bacillati > Actinomycetota > Actinomycetes > Jiangellales > Jiangellaceae > Jiangella > Jiangella gansuensis. Next base: position 5,513,280 of record NZ_KI911782.1, read on the forward strand.
TCGATGGTTCTCCGCGTCGCCATACAGTTGATCCTAACAATAGTTGACGACGTAATTATTGAATCTTAAAGTACACAGGCCTCTCCGCCACTGAACGAAAGGGCATCGCCATGTCCGAGGGGAACGCGGTCCGTAAGGTCCACCCCTGGAACGGCCTCACCATCCCGGCAGCCGGGGTGTTCACGCTCGACCCCCGGCATGCCGACGTCGCCTTCGTCGCCACCCAGCTCAAGGTGGTCACGGTGCGGGGCCGGTTCGAGGACGTGTCGGCCACCCTCCACCTCGGCCAGGACCCGACGGCCTCCAGCGTCGAGGTCGTTGTGAAGACCGCGAGCCTCACCACCGGCCAGGCCGACCGGGACACGCTGCTGCGCTCCGATCACTTCTTCGACGTCGAGAACCACCCGGAGCTGACCTTCCGTTCCACCGGCATCGCCCACGTCGCCGGTAACGAGTTCACCCTCGACGGCGCGCTCACCATCCGCGACCAGACCCACCCCGTCCGGTTCGCGGCCAGCTTCGACGGCGTCGGCTTCGACCCGTGGGGCGCTCAGGTGGTCGGGCTGAGCGCGCGTACCGTGATCGACCGCCAGCTGTGGGGGCTCACCTGGCACGGCATCCTCGAGACCGGTGGCCTGCTCATCGGCAAGAAGGTGGCGCTGGAGATCGATGTGGAGTTCAAGAACGCCGCCCGAGACACCTGACGTGAACCATCCACCCGGCCACCGGCCGCAGGAGCGCGATCAGAGGTCCCGCCCGCGAACGGGTACCCTCGCGTCCGTGACGCAAGCCCCCGCCCTCACTGTCCGAGAGATCTCCCGCGACCAGCATCTCGCGGCGATCCAGGACCGGCCCTCGGTCTCCTTCCTCCAGACCCCGGCGTGGGGTGTGGTCAAGCGGGACTGGCGGTCGCAGCCGGTGGGCTGGTTCGCCGGCGACGCGCTGGTCGGCGTCGGTCTCGTGCTGTACCGCAAGGCGCCGCGGGTGCGCCGTTACTTCGCGTACATCCCGGAAGGCCCCAGCCTCGACTGGGCCGGCATCGGCGCGGCCGGTGACCTGCAGCGTTGGCTGAATCCGCTGGTCGACCACGTCAAGTCACAGGGTGCTTTCGGGCTGCGGATGGGGCCGCTGGTGGTCACCCGGCGCTGGCACAACGCCACCCTCAAGGCCGCGCTGGCCGACCCCGGCGTGAAGCGGCTCGACGACGTCCCGGCCGACGAGACGACGGCCGACGGCGCCGCACTGGCGCGGCAGCTCACCGACGCCGGCTGGCGGCCACCGGCATCGGGCGAGGGATTCGCCGCCGGTCAGCCGCAGTACGTGTTCCAACTGCCGCTCGCGGGCCGCTCCGAGGACGACGTCCTGCGCGGCTTCAACCAGCTCTGGCGGCGCAACATCAAGAAGGCCGACAAGGCCGGCGTCGAGATCACCCGGGGCAGCGCGGCGGACCTCCCCGCGTTCCACGAGCTGTACGTCGAGACCGCGCAGCGCGACGGCTTCACCCCACGGCCCATCTCCTACTTCCAGGGCATGTGGGAGGCCATGACGGCCGAGGCCCCGGACCGCCTGCGGCTCTACCTCGCCCGGCATGAGGGCGACCTCGTCGCGGCTACCACCATGACGAGAGTGGGCACGCACGCCTGGTATTCGTACGGCGCATCGTCCACGGCCAAGCGGGACGTGCGCGGCTCCAACGCCGTGCAGTGGCGGATGATCCAGGACGCCCTCGCCGACGGCTGCGACGTCTACGACCTGCGGGGCATCACCGACACCCTGTCCGAGGACGACCCCCACGCCGGGCTCATCCGGTTCAAGCTCGGTACCGGCGGGCACGCGGTCGAGTACCTCGGCGAGTGGGACCTGCCCATCTCGCGCGTCCTGTACTCCGCGTTCGACCTCTACATGAAGCGCCGGGGCTGAGCGTCGTGTCGCTGACCCTGCACATCGACGCGGACCGCTGGCGCGACCGGCTGCGGCGGCACCTCGACGACGCGGGCGCCGCGGGCGTCGTCGTCGTTCCGGTCGCGAAGGGCAACGGTTACGGGTTCGGTGCGGACGTGCTGGCCGCCGAGGCCGCCGAGCTCGGCGCGCCCACCCTGGCGGTCGGGACGTACGAGGAGCTCGCCGCCGTGACGGGGCCGTTCGCCGGCGACGTCCTGGTGCTGACGCCGTGGCGGCCCTGGCAACCCGCGGGCGGCGACGACGACCACCTCGTCCACACCGTGTCGCGCCTCGAGGACCTGCGCCGGCTCGCCGACGCCCCCGGCCGGCCGCGAGTCGTCGTCGAACTGCTCACCAGCATGCGACGGCACGGGCTGGAGCAGGCCGACCTGCCCGCCGTCGCCGAGTTGCTCGACGGCGTCCGGTTCGAGGGCTTCGCCCTGCATCTGCCGCTGGCGGGCGACCACACCACCGAGGCGCGCACCCTGGCCGAGCGCGGGTTCGCGGCGGTTCCCGACGACGGCGGCCCGCGCACCCTGTGGGTCAGCCACCTGACGCCGGCCCGCGCCGCCGATCTGGGCCGCCAGACCGCAGCGGCGGTGCGGCTGCGCGTCGGCACCGACCTTTGGCTCGGCGACCGCGGCGCGCTGGCCGCCCGCGCCTCCGTGCTCGACGTACACGCCGTACGCCGCGGTGAGACGTACGGCTACCGGCAGCGCCGCGCCCGCCGCGACGGCCACGTCGTTGTCGTCACCGGCGGCACGGCACACGGCATCGCACTGGAAGCGCCCACACACGCGTCCACGCCGCGACAACGCGCGATCGCGCTGGCGCGCGGCGGGCTGGAGTCGATGGGCCGGGCGCTCTCGCCGTTCCGCGTCGCCGGGAAGCAGCGCTGGTTCGCCGAGCCGCCGCACATGCAGTGCTCCATGATCTGGCTGCCCGGCGGCGTCGCGCCGCCGGCCGTGGGCGACACCGTCCGGGTCGAGGTGCGCTTCACGACGACGACGTTCGACCGGCTCGCCTGGACGCCGCCGTCCGAATGAGGCGTCAGCCGGCCCACCTGCTGGTGAGGTACGCCGCCGCCCACACCGACATCAGCGGCACGCTGATCGCGAGATAGGCCCACAGCACCCAGCGCCGGCGCACGGCCAGCAGGGCGATGCCGATCCACAGCGGCCACCACAGCAGCGTCGCCCGGGGCACCGAGAAGTACCAGGTGGACGTCCCGAACGCGATCACCTGGAGGCCGACCCAGGTGGCCTCGCCCCAGCGCCGCCACCGGATCAGCGCGATGGTCAGCACGACGCCGACCAGCATGGCGACGATCTCGGCGCGGAACATCCACGCGAACCCGGGCGACTGGGTGCCGCCGAAGGCCGCCTGCCAGGTGCGCTCGAACGCGCCCCACGGCGAGGTGAACTCGCGATCCCAGCCTTGCGCCTGCGCGTGCAGCCAGGCCAGCCAGTCGCCGGTCTGCGCCTGCAGGTAGGCCGACCAGGCCAGCAGCGGGATCGCCGGGAGGAACAGCCAGCCGAACCCGGACCACTTCCACCGGGCGTTCTGGTCGCGGCGGGTGGTCAGCCAGTGCACGACCACGGCCGCGGCGAGGAACACCCCGCTGACCCTGACCGTGCAGGACAGCGCCGTGAGTACGCCGGCCGCCAGCCAGTGCTGCCGCCGGGCCGCCAGCCAGGCCGGCAGTGCACAGGCCAGGAACAGCGACTCGGTGTAGGGCGCGGCCAGGAACACCGCCGACGGCGCGGTGACCCACGCCAGGACCGCGAGCCGGCCGACCCGGGCTCCGCCGTCGAGTTCGCCGATCCGGCCCAGCGCCACCGCGGCCACGGCCCCCGCGACCAGGGAGACCAGCAGCCCGGCCAGCACGTGCGACAGCCCGATGGCGTGACCGAGCCACAGCAGGGCCGGGAACCCTGGGAAGAACGCCTCGTTCGGAACCCCGGTCGGATCGCCCTCGTAGCCGTGCATGGCGATGCCCCAGTAGTGGTGGAAGTCCCACTGCTGCCACCGCTCCAGCGCCGGAACGACGTCCTGTCCCTGGGCGACGAACATCCACCCCGTCGCGCCCGCGATGACCCACATCGACACCCGGCTGGCCAGCCAGATCCCGAGGACGTCGCGGTCGGCCGGGCGCACCCGGTCCAGAACGGTCCGGGCCGTCATGCCGGTGCCACCTTCCGTCGTCGGTGCCGGGCCGCGGCCGGCCGTCGGCTGACAGTGGCCGGCCGGACCGGGTCGTGGCCGGGCCGCAGGATGTCCCGCACCACCATCGCCGCGAACCAGAGCACGCCGGCGATGCGCAGCAGGGTCACCAACGCGTAGACGCGGTCGGACACCAACGGGTCGGCCGGGTCGAAGAGCGTCGCGAGGTAGCGCCACACGACGACGAAGTAGACCACCTCCGCCGCCTGCCAGATCGCCAGGTCCCGCACCCGCGGCCGTGCCAGCACCGCCAGCGGCAGCAGCCACAGGGCGTACTGCGGCGACCACACCTTGTTCACCAACAGGAATGCCGCCACCGCCAGGAACGCGAGCTGAGCCAGCCGCGGCGGTGCCGGCGCCGCGAGCGCCAGCGCACAGATCAGGACCAACAGCACCGCGGCCGTGACGACGACGGCGGTGTCGATGCGCTCCGGGAGCAGTCCCGGCGCGAGCAGGTCCACCGCGAACCAGGCCGAGCCGAAGTCGGCGCCCCGGTCCCGGTTGAAGTCGAAGAACGCCCGCCAGCCGGCCGGCGCCCCGTACGCCACCGGCAGATTGACCACGCTCCAAGCGACGACGGCGGCCGCGGCGGTCAGCGCGAAGGACCGCAGGGCCCGGCCGCGGTCCGGTGCGCGAAGCGCCAGCAACAGCATCGGCCCGAGCAGCAGCACCGGGTAGAGCTTGGCCGCGGCCCCCAGGCCGACCAGCACCCCGGCGACGACCGGCCGGTCCCGCAGCCACACGAGAACGGCCAGCGAGCACAGCATCACCGCGAACAGATCCCAGTTGACGTTCGCGCTCAGCAGGAGCACCGGCGAGGCGGCGACCAGCAGCCCGTCCCACGGCCGCCGTGGCACGGTCCGCGCGGTGGCGATCACCACCACGGCCGCGCACAGCGCCATCAGCACGGCTGTGACGTCGAAGAACCAGACGCTGCCGGCGATCGCGCCGCTCGGGCCGAACACGTCCTGCAGCGCCGCGGCCACGGCTGCCGAGCCCTGCATCAGCGCACCGGTGAGCACCGGGTACTCGAGCTGGGTGTCCCAGTACGACAGCAGCCCGTCGGCGAAGCCACGCTCGCGATAGAGGAACGGCACGTCGCTGTAACAGGTCGCCGTCCACATGGGGCGGTCGCGGTCGGCCCAGCCGTCGGCGCGGCAGGGCAGGTCCGCCAGGAACCCGAGCACGAGCACCACGGCCGTGACCGCCAACGCCACGCGAACGGCGTTCCACCAGCGCCGGCGCGGCACCGCCCGCCGGCCGAGCGGCCCGCCCAGCCACTCGCTGGCCGCGGCCACCACGGGGTCGTCGCGACTGGGCGAGACCGGGCCCGCGTCGTCGGGGCGCGGCGGGGTCACGGACACGAGTGGCAAGCGTAGACGGCGTACCTGAGCGGCGATCGGTCAGCGACCGGTCTGCTCAGCGATCGCCGCCACCGTCGCCCCAATCGCCGCCGTTGGCGTTGCCGTTGTCGCCGTTCTGGTTGCCGTCGGTCGGGGTCTCGGACGGTTCCTCGGTCGGTTCGCCGCCGTCGCCGCCGCCTTCGGCCCATTCGCCGCCGGTTTCGCCGTCGCCGCCGTCACCGCCGTCGTTGCCGCCGGACTGGTCGCCACCACCGTCGCCGCCACCGTCGGTGCCGCCGGACTGGTCGCCACCACCGTCGCCGCCGCCGTCGTTGCCGTTACCGTCGCCGCCGTCGTTGCCGCCACCGCCACCGTTGTCGCCGTCATTGCCGTCGCCGCCGTCCTCGTCCCCGGTCGGCTCGTCCGTCGGCGTGGGCGTCGGCGTGGGCGACGGGTTCACCGCCTCGCCGACCTCGGCCGGCTCGGGGAACTCCATGACTTCCTGGCCTTCCAGCGCGGCGGTCATGAACGCGGTCCAGATGCGGGCGGGGAACCGGCCACCGGTGAAGGTGTCCATGCCCTCGACGCCGTCGAGCGACACCGTGCCGGCGGTCTCGCCCTCACCTCGGAAGATCACCACGCTGGTGGCCAGCTGGGGCGTGTAGCCGGAGAACCATGCGGTGAGGTCCTCGTGGGTGCCGGTCTTGCCGGCCGCCGGACGGCCCAGCGCCTGGGCCTCCTGGCCGCTGCCGTTCTCGACCACCCGGGACAGCGCGTAGGTGGTGTCGGCGACCACGCCGGAGTCGAGCACCGTCTCCGGCGCGGGTTCGACCCGGTAGGGGACGTTCCCGCCGGGCTCGGTGACCGACCGCACGGTGTACCAGTCGGTGTGCCGGCCGCCGGCCGCGAGTGTGCCGTAAGCCTCCGCCATGTCGATGGGCCGCACGTGCCCGATGCCGATGGTGACGCGCGGGTCCTGCCGCAGCTGCGCCTCCTCGTCCGGCGCGTACGACAAGCCGGACGCCAGCATGGTGTCGACGATGCTGTCCGGCCCGATGTTCATGGCCAGGTCGACATATGCGGTGTTCATCGAATTCTCGGTCGCGGTGACCAGGTCGATGGCCTCGCCGTAGTCCCGGTCGCCCTGGTTGTGCACCGGAGGGCCGAGGATCGGGTCGGTGAGCGTGTTGCCGGAGTACCGGCTCTCCAGCGAGATGCCCTGACCCAGCGCCGTCGCCAACGTGAACGGCTTCACCGTCGACCCGCCCTGGACGGAGCCGTCGATGGCGTCGTTGAACGGCTGCTCCACCGCGTCCGCTCCGCCGTACATGGCCACGACGGCACCGTCGCCCGGGGTCACCGCCGCGAGCGCGACACGCACGCCCTCGGCGTCCTCCTTCGGCCGCTCGGCCTCGACGGCCTCGACGGCCGCGGTCTGCGAATGCTGGTCGAACGTGGTGGTGACGCGAAGGCCTCCGGTGTCGATCTCGTTCTCGGTGAACCCGTTCGCCAGCAGCTCGTCGCGGACCTGCTGCAGCAGGTAGCCGTTGGGGCCGCCGTAGATGTTGGTCTTCTGCTCCGGGACGACGGCCGGTGGCGCGGTGGCGTCGGCCGTGGCCTGGTCGATCGCCTCCAGGTCGAGCATGCCGTCCAGGACGTAGTCGAACCGCTGCGCGAAACGCTCGGCGTTCTCCGGCCCCAGCGTCGGGTCGTACCGGTGCGGCGAGCGAAGGATGGACGCCAGGCCGGCACACTCGGCCAGGTTGAGCTCCGACACCGGCTTGCCGAAGTAGGAGCGCGACGCGGTCTGGATGCCGTAGACGCCCCGCCCGAACCAGATCGTGTTCAGATAGGACGCCAGAATGTCGTCCTTGTCGAGCTGCTGGTCGATCTTCACCGCGATGAAGAGCTCCTCGACCTTGCGCGTCAGGGTCTGGTCCTGGGTCAGGTAGTAGTTCTTGACGTACTGCTGCGTGATCGTGGAGCCACCGCCGGCAGCCGTCGAGCCGTTGTTGCGGATGTAGCCGATGCCCGCGCGCGCCATGCCGACCGGGTCGAAGCCGTTGTTCTCGTAGAAGCTGCGGTCCTCGGCCGCGACGACGGCGTCCTGGCAGGCCTGCGGGATGTCGGAGATGTCGACGGTCTCGCGGTTCTCGGCGCTGAACCGGCCCAGCTCGGTCTGGCCGTCGTTCCAGTAGACGATGGTCGCCTCGGACCGGGCGAAGTCGTTGGCCTCCGGGATGTCGGTCATCGCGTACGCGATGCCCACACCGGCGAACCCGAGGAGCATGAACCCCAGAACGTAGAGGCCGAAGGCCTTCCACGAGACGAAGCGCCGCCAGCCGCGGCGCTTGCCCTTCTTGGTGGCCTTGCTCGCGGCGTAGCGCCGGTTGGAGCGGCGGCCGCCCGCGTCCGTTTCCGGGCGCGCGGCATCGGCGCGGCTGGCGCCCGCGCGGCGTCTCCCTTGATTCGTCACGAAGTTCTCGGTCGGGTCGGGGACATCGGCCGTCCGGGCACTGTCGGATGCACCGGAACCATGCAGAGCCTACGACGGTCCACGCTTCATCACGCCATTCGTTCTTCTGGGCCGCCCGTCGGCGGGCCGGTTCCAGCCGCCTGCGGCACGCCGATGTGCCAGGCCACTTGCGGTACGCAGCCGGGACCCTCTATGGTCCAGAATATCGTTGTGATGTATCGGTTCGATACATCGATCCGTCAATGATGCAAGGGAGCGTACCTCGTGGGCAAACGTGCGGACGCGTTGGAGCTGGCCGTTCTCGGCTTGCTGCACGACGCACCTCTGCACGGCTACGAGCTCCGCAAGAGGGTGAACTCGCTGTTGGGGTGGGGGCGCGCCTTCTCTTACGGCACCTTGTATCCCACGCTGAAGGCGATGGTCCGGCAGAACTATCTGGCTGAGGACGAGCCGGAGGTTTCGGCAGCCCAGGCACCGCACCGCAGCGGTCGCCGCGGCAAGATCGCCTACAAGTTGACTCCCGAAGGCAAGGAGCGCTTCGCCGACCTGCTCACCCAGACCGGTCCGTCGGTGTGGGACGACGAGCATTTCGGCGTCCACTTCGCCTTCTTCGGGAGAGCCGACGCCGACACCCGCATGCGCATCCTGTTGGGCCGGCGCAGCCGGTTGCAGGAGAAGCTCGAGCAGTTCCGCACCTCGCTCTCGCGAACCCGCGAGCGCCTGGACGCGTACACGCTCGAGCTGCAGCGCCACGGGTTGGAGTCGGTCGAGCGCGAGGTCAAGTGGCTCGACGACCTGATCAGCGCCGAGCAGCGCTCGCTCGACATCACAGCGGACCGCGCGCGGGGCACCGCGCCACGCGCAGGGGCCGGTGAGCTGCCGGCGCCCCCCACCGGAAACGAAGGAGAGAACGGCCGATGAGCTCGGTTCGTGTAGGCATCGTCGGCGTGGGTAACTGCGCCGCCTCGCTCGTGCAAGGCGTGCAGTATTACCGTGACGCCGACCCGGCGACGAAGGTCCCCGGCCTCATGCACGTGCAGTTCGGCGACTACCACATCGGTGACGTCGAGTTCGTCGCAGCGTTCGACGTGGACGCGAAGAAGGTCGGCCAAGACCTCGCTGACGCGATCGGCGCCAGCGAGAACAACACCATCAAGATCTGTGACGTTGCGCCCACCGGCGTCATCGTGCAGCGCGGCCACACGCTCGACGGCCTGGGCAAGTACTACCGCGAGACCATCGTCGAGGACGAGAGCGAGCCGGTCGACGTCGTCGCCGCGCTCAAGGCCGCCAAGGTGGACGTGCTCGTCTGCTACCTGCCGGTGGGCTCGGAGGACGCCGCCAAGTTCTATGCGCAGTGCGCCATCGAGGCCGGCGTCGCGTTCGTGAACTGCCTGCCGGTGTTCATCGCCGGCACCGCCGAGTGGGCCGACAAGTTCACCGCGGCCGGCGTGCCCATCGTCGGCGACGACATCAAGTCGCAGATCGGCGCCACCATCACCCACCGGGTGCTGGCGAAGCTGTTCGAGGACCGCGGCGTCACGGTCGACAGGACCTACCAGTTGAACGTCGGCGGCAACATGGACTTCAAGAACATGCTCGAGCGCGAGCGGCTGGAGTCCAAGAAGATCTCCAAGACGCAGTCGGTCACCTCGCAGCTGGTCGACGGCCTGGAGCCGCGCAACGTCCACATCGGCCCGTCCGACTACGTCGAGTGGCTCGACGACCGCAAGTGGGCGTTCATCCGGCTCGAGGGCCGCAACTTCGGCGACGTGCCGCTGAGCCTCGAGTACAAGCTGGAGGTCTGGGACTCCCCCAACTCCGCCGGCATCGTCATCGACGCCATCCGGGCGGCCAAGATCGCGCTTGACCGCGGCGTCGGCGGCCCGATCCTGTCCGCATCGTCGTACTTCATGAAGTCGCCGCCGGAGCAGTACTCGGACGACGTGTGCCGAGAGAAGGTCGAGCAGTTCATCCACGGCGAGATCGAGCGCTGAGCGGGCTCACCCACCTGGGTGCTCATGGCCGTCGTCACGGCGGCCATGGGCACCTTCGCCTTTTCGGGCCCGGATCGGATAAACCTGATGCGGGTTGGACGGCGGCACCGAGGCCGCCGGGCGGGACGCGGCTGGGATTCGTCTCAGCGGTACGGCAGTTTGACGTGGCTCGTCTACCATTTCCGTCATGCTCCGGTGGATGGTGTGCCAGATTGAGGTGTTTCACCCACCGGTCGCCTATTGACATACAGCTGCCGGGCAGCAAGCGTCGTCTAGCGGCGTTGCCGCCCGGTGCACGTCGGCGGCCTCGAGGAGCCGTGTTCCGCTCATCCGCGAGCGGTCACGGGGGACGACAGAGGAAGGAACATCGATGACGCGGACCGCGCGAGGACGCCGTAGCAACGACGGCGCCACGAAGCGGGCGCGCACGAGCCTGCGCCCAACCGACAAGACGAGCCGCGCGAAGGGGGTTTCGTCGGGTCGGGAGCGATCCAGGTCCGCCTGGCAGACGTTTCTGCACGACCGCAGCGTTCGTTCGCGAGTAGCCGCCCTCGTCCTCCTGCCGTTGCTGGGCACCCTGGTGCTCGGCACCATGTTCTTCCGCAACGCTCTCGACGACGCCACCACGGCGTCCCGGGTCGAGAGCCTCTCCGAGCTCAGCCTCGTCGCGGTCTCCGCGCTCGACGCCGTGCAGGACGAGCGTGACGTCACCGGCCTCGCCGACACCGGCCAGACCGGGGCCGGTGCCGTGGGCGAGGCACGCGCGGCCACCGACACCGCCCTCGCGGCCCTCTCCGATGCCGTCGACGAGCGCCGTGACGACGACCTCGGCGCCGCCTTCTCCGGCGCCGTCATCGCGTTCGATCGCGAGATGGACCGCCTCGACGGCTACCGGCTGCAGCGCGACGAGTCCAACCCGCCGTTCGCGCAGGGCGGCACCAGCGGATACCACCGCTTCGCCGAGTCGCTGCAGCGACTGATCAACTCGGCCGGCGCGGTGAACGACGACCCCCTGCTCGCCCGCCGCATCGCGGCGCTCGCCGACATCTCGCAGGCCGTCGAGTCGGCGTCGCTGGAACGCGGCCTGGTCGCCAACGCCCTCGACGAGTCCAACCCCGAGGTGGCGCGCCCGAACGCCCAGGACCGCGACCAGGCGGTCGTCCTCGCCGGTGAACAGGACATGCTCCTCGAGGGCCGGTTCGTCAGCGGCCTCGGCTTCACCGAGCAGGCCCGCATCTATTCCAACCAGATCTTCGTCAGCAACCGCGCCGTCGCCGAAACCCGCAGCGACCTGCGCAACAACGCCGACCCCCGGGCCAGCGCCGCCGAGTGGTACGAGGCAGCCACCACCCGCCTGGACAGCCTGCGCTCCATCGAGCACGAGACCGCCGAACGAGTAGCGGCCGACGCCGGTGAGGCCACCGACGGTGCCCGGGTCACCGCGATCCTCAGCGCCGCGGCCGTGCTGGCCGTCCTGGCCCTGACCATCTACCTGGCCGTCGTCGTGGCCCGGTCCATCATCGGACCGCTGCGCCGGCTGCGTGCCTCCGCCCTCGATACGGCCCAGACGCAGCTGCCCGCCCTGGTCGAGCGGGTCCATCAGGACGGCCCCGCCGCCGCCCGCGATGTCCCCGACGCCGTGGCGGCAGAGGGTCGCGACGAGATCGGCCAGGTCGCGACGGCCTTCAACGACGTGCACTCCACGGCCGTCCGGGTCGCCGCCGAACAGGCACTGCTGCGGCAGAACCTCGACACCATCGTCGTCAACCTCTCGCGGCGCACCCAGTCGCTGGTCGACCGGCAATTGGGCGAGATCGAGGGTCTCGAGCAGCGTGAGCGTGACCCCGACCAGCTGAGCACGCTGTTCCGTATCGACCACATGGCGACCCGTGTCCGGCGGCATGCCGAGAGCCTCCTGGTCCTCGCCGGCGTCGAAGAGATGCGTAAGCAGACCAGCGCGGCCGGCGTCCTCGATGTCGTGCGCACCGCGGTCGGCGAGGTCGAGCAGTACCCGCGGGTGAAGTTCGGCGTCATGCCCACCGACCTGATCACCGCCGGCGCCGTCGACGACATCGCCCACCTGCTGGCCGAGCTCATCGACAACGCCACCGAGTTCTCCGCCCCGGCCACGCCGGTCCGTGTGACCAGCCAGCCGCTGCTGGGCGGCGGGCTGCGCCTGCAGGTCACCGACTCCGGTCTGGGCATCCCCTCCGCACAGCTCGAAGAGCTCAACGAGCGGCTGCGCAACGTCGGTGACATCGACGTCGCCGCGTCCCGGACGCTGGGCCTCTACGTGGTCGCGCGGCTGGCGGCCAAGCACGGCATCCAGGTGCGGCTGGAGACGGTTCCCGAGGGCGGCACCGCGGCCCAGGTCGACCTGCCGGCTCATCTGATCCTGTCGCCGCTGGACACCAACGAGGGCGTGCTCAGCCCGGTCACCCCCGAGACGGTGGTTCCGACTCCGTCGGCGCCGTTCGACGACTGGGGCGCCGACGCCGACTCGTCGGCCTCACAGTCGCGGCGCGACGACTCCTCACCGGCACTGCCTGTTGCTTCGGGCGGGCTGCCGCGGCGCGGGGCGGCCGACACCGGCGAGACCCGCTTCCCCGCCGACACCGGTGAGACCCGGTTCCCGGCGGTCACGGGCGAGAACCGGATCCAGCCCATCACCGGCGAAACCCGTCCGGCCGCCGATTCCGGCGACCCGCGCTTCCCCGGTGATGCCGGCCGGTCCACCTGGCCGGCTCCCGACGAGGCCCGGCAGCCCACGGCGGAGTCCGCCGACCGGACCACCGACCGCGCCGACGCTGACAGCCCGAGCCGGTCCGACGACGCATGGCGCTCCGACGAGGCGTGGCGGCAGCCGCTGAACACCCAGAGCACCAACGGCGGACTACCGTCCCGCGAGAGCCGGCCCGCAGCCGCGCCGCCGGCCGCGTCCGCCACGCCGGCCGCCCCGGCCGCGTCGGCGCACAACTCGCTGCGGGCTCCGGAGCCGACCCTGCCGGACAGCGACTCGCCGATCTACGACTCCGTCGCGTCGGCATGGTTCAGCAGGTCCAGCTCCGCGGCGTCCAGCGACTGGTCCACCCCGGCCGACGAGGGATGGCGGCGCGCCGCCGAGGCCCTGCGTTCGGCCGAGGAAGCCGCCAGCGCCCGGCGGGTTCAGCGCGACACCGAGCCCATCACACCGCCGACCCAGATCGGCTCCAGCTGGGCCGCCCGCGACACCGCACCCGCAACGCCGCCGGCCGCTCCGGCCGCGCCTGCCGCACCAGCAGCCCAGGCCGAGGAGGAGCCGGCGCTGAGCGCCTCCGGCCTGCCGCTGCGCCGGCGGGGTGCCTCGCTGGTGCCCGGCTCCATCGGCGAGGCCGCCGGTGCCGAACGACCCCAGCGCCCAGCGGCAGCAGCCGGCAAGGACGCGAGTACCGTTGCCTCGACGCTGTCGAGCCTGCAGCGCGGCGTCGGCCGCGGCCGCGAGGAGACCGGTGGCTGGGTTCCGAAGAAGCCCAGTGACCCCGAGAGGAGCAATTCGTGACCAACGCGTCCACCGACGAGCTCGGTTGGCTGCTCGACCGGTTCGTCGACCGCACGGCCGGCGCGGCCCACGCGGTCGTCGTGTCGGCCGACGGCCTGCACCTGGCGGGTTCCACGGGCATGCCGCGCGAACGGGGCGAGCAGCTCGCGGCGGTGGTGTCCGGCTTGGCCAGCCTCACCGTCGGAGCCTCGCTAATCCTCGGCGCCGGCGACGTCCAGCAGACTCTGGTCGAGATGGCCAACGGATTCCTGCTGGTCATGGCCGTAGGCGATGGCGCTCACCTGGCCGTCCTGGCGGCGTCGAACGCTGATCTCGGGCAGGTGGGCTACGAGATGGCGCTTCTGGTCGAGCGGGTCGGTGCGGTTCTCAACCCGGCCACGCGCGTGGGCTGAGAACCACATGCACGGACACCAGATGTGGTGGGATCGGGTCAGCGACATGACCGACGACCCGACGAAGGTCTGGAGGTAGGACGATGGCGGCACCTGACGGTCGACGCGTACGGCCGTATCTGGCCACGCGTGGGAGGACCAGGCCGGTCCAGGACATCGCCATCGAAGCGCTGGTCTCGACCACCCAGGACGGCCGCATCCGCGGCGCCGACCCGGAGCCGGAGCGCGAGCGGATCCTCCGCCTGTGCCACTCACCGCGGTCGGTTGCCGAGGTCGCGGCCATCGTCTCGACGCCCCTCGGCGTCGCCCGAGTGCTCGTCGCCGACCTCGAAACCGAGGGACTGGTGCGGGTCGCCGACCCGCACGCGGCATTCGCCGGTTCGGCCGAACCGGCCCGTAACCTCAGTGTGCTGGAAAGGGTGAGGGATGGCCTTCGTCGACTCTGAGGTGTCCGACGGCACGCAGGCCGATCAGGACGCGCTCTCGGTCAAGATCGTGGTGGCCGGTGGCTTCGGCGTGGGCAAGACGACCTTCGTCGGCGCGGTGAGCGAGATCGAGCCGCTGCGCACCGAGGCACTCATGACCGAGGCGTCGACCAACGTCGACGACCTGTCGATGCTCCCGGAGAAGCGCACCACGACGGTCGCCATGGACTTCGGCCGCATCACCCTGGCCGAGGACCTCGTGCTGTACCTGTTCGGCACGCCCGGGCAGAACCGGTTCTGGTTCATGTGGGACGACATCACCCGTGGCGCCATCGGCGCCGTGGTCCTGGTCGACACCCGCCGGCTGGCCGACTGCTTCGGCGCCATCGACTACGTCGAGCAGCGCGGCATCCCGTTCGTCGTCGCCCTGAACGCGTTCAACGGCGTCCAGGAGCACGACGTCGAGGACGTCCGCGACGCCCTGCAGGTCGGGCCGGAGGTGCCGTTCGTCGTCACCGACGCCCGCGAGCGTGAGTCGGTCAAGGTCGTCCTGGTGACGCTCGTCGAGCACGCGATGTCGCTGATCCAGCACCCGTCCTGACGGGGGCCCGCGGCGGGACCGCGGAACCGGGGGCGGCTCGGTCCCGTCTCAGTGATATGCGTCACTTGGGGTGGGTTGCGGTCGCCGCGGTCGCGGTGCTGACGGCGTGTGGCACCGAGGAGGCTTCCGTGCAGCCCACTGCGACGCCGGAACCGCCGCGGGAGTACACCGGCACGTTCACCGTTCTGGAGAACGCCGAACACGGTCCGCAACTGTGCACGACGGTCATGGAGTCCTACCCGCCGCAGTGCGGCGGCCCGGACGTGGCCGGCTGGTCCTGGGACGACATCGAGGGCGCTGAGTCCGTCGACGGGGTCACCTGGGCCGAAGGGATCACAGTCACGGGCACCTGGGACGGTGAGACGCTCACGCTGACTCAGCCGCCGCAGCGGCGTTCCGACACCCCGGCCGACGAGCCGGCGGACGGTCCCGGCTTCGGCTCGCCGTGTGAACCGCCCGCCGGTGGCTGGGCCGTCGTCGACGCGGCCACCGCCACGGACGCGGGCATGCAGGCAGCGATGGATTACGCGAGCGCCCAGCCCGACCACGGCGGCACCTGGGTCGACACCACGCCATTCGAGCAACCGGTGGATCCGAGCGGTGCGCCGATCCACGACCCCACGAAGTGGGTTCTCAACGTGAGCTTCACCGGCGACCTCGAACGACACGAGGCGGCGTTGCGTGCGGTCTGGGGCGGCGCGCTCTGTGTCAGCCGGGCCGAGCGGGCCGAGCGCGATCTCCGCGCCATCCAGGACGAGTTGGCCGGCAGCTACCCGCACATGAGCGGGGTGGGCGTCGACATCCACGACAGCACGGTCAGTCTCAACGTCTTCGTCGACGACGGTATCCAGGCGGAGATGGACGAGCGGTACGGCCCTGGCGTGGTCCGGGTCTGGGCGGCGCTGCGTCCGGTGGAGTGACGGGTTGTCGCGAACGGGACGCCCTGGCACGCGGTATCGCCGCCGAGGTCGGACATTTCGGTCGACTCAGCGAGGATCCCGCGAGCCAGGAGTATGACGACGCGTACCAAGCACCCGCCACCCGACCAGGAACGCACCGAGCACGAGGGTGGCGACCACGACGAAGGACACCGCGGTGCCTTGGCCAGACACGGCCCGCAGCAGCATCCCGGCCACGACCGTCGCCAGCCACACCGTGATCCCGGTGGTCACCGCGGCCGGCGGCCACCGTCGCGCCAGGCTCACCAGCCAGCCCATCGCGAGTCCGGCCGCGAACGGCCAGAACGTCGCGGCGATGCCGCCGAGGTCGAGCGGGTTCTCGTGAGTGCGCCGCCCGATCAGGACGAAGACCAGGACCAGGACGGCGTCGAGAGCAACCGCGGGCCCGGTCCTCACGGCGAGCTCTCCGGCTGCTGGGCCCACCAGCGCAGCAGCTCGGCGCGGGCGGCTTCCTCGTCCAGGACGCCCTCGTCGAGACGGACCTCCAGCATGTGCTTGTAGGCGCGGCCGACCACCGGTCCCGGCGCGATGGCGAGGATCTTCATAATCTGGTTGCCGTCGAGGTCCGGGCGGATGGCCGCCAGTTCCTCCTCCTCGGCCAGCCGGTCGATGCGCTCCTCCAGGCTGTCGTACGAGCGCTGCAACGCCTGCGCCTTGCGGCGGTTGCGAGTGGTGCAGTCGGCGCGGGTCAGCACGTGCAGCCTGGCCAGCTCGTCGCCGGCGTCGCGCACGTACCGGCGCACGGCGGAGTCGGTCCACTCTCCCCCGCCGTAGCCGTGGAAGCGCAGATGCAACTGGGTGAGCAGAACCACGCTGTCGACGACGGCGGTCGGGTAGCGCAGCGCGGTCAGCCGCTTTCGCGCCATCTTGGCCCCCACCACGTCGTGGTGATGGAAGCTCACGCCGCCGCCGCTCTCGAACCGGCGAGTCCGCGGCTTGCCGATGTCGTGCAGCAGTGCCGCGAGCCGTGCCACCAGGTCCGGCCCACCGCCGGGCAGCCGGTCTTCCAACTCGATCGCCTGTTCCAGCACGGTGAGCGAGTGCTCGTAGACGTCCTTGTGCCGGTGGTGCTCGTCGATCTCCAGCCGTAGCGCGGGCAGCTCCGGCAGGACCCGGTCGGCCAGGCCGGTGTCGACCAACAGGGTCAGCCCCGTGCGCGGCCGCGGCGAGAGCAGCAGCTTGGTGAGCTCGTCGCGGATCCGCTCGGCGGAAACGATCTCGATGCGTTCGGCCATGTCGCTCATCGCGGCCACCACCTCGGGCGCGACGGCGAAGCCCAGCTGCGAGGCGAACCGGGCGGCGCGCATCATCCGCAGCGGATCGTCGGAGAACGACTGCTGTGGAGTCCCCGGAGTCCGGATGACCTTGCGGCTCAGGTCGCCCAGACCGCCGTGCGGGTCGACGAACTCGCGGCCTGGCAGCATCACCGCCATCGCGTTGACGGTGAAGTCGCGGCGCACGAGGTCCTCGGTGATGGACTCGCCGTACTGGACCTCCGGCTTGCGGCTGGCGCCGTCGTAGCTGTCGGCCCGGTACGTGGTGACCTCGATCTGGAAGCCACCCTTGTGGGCGCCGATGGTGCCGAACTTCTGCCCGACGTCCCAGATGGTGTCGGCCCAGCCGGACAGCAGCCGCTTCGTCTGCTCCGGCCGAGCGGACGTCGTGAAATCGAGGTCCTGGCCGAGGCGGTCGAGAAGAGCGTCCCGGACGGAACCACCCACCAGTGCCAGTTCGTGGCCGGCGGCCTGGAAACGGGCGCCCAGCTCGTCGACCACCGGGGCGATGCGCAGCAACTGCCGCACCGCCTGCCGCTGAGCCTTCGAGAGCACGTCGGTCGTTTCCTTCGGTTCGGTCACGACGCACCAGGGTACGGCTCCCGGCCCGCGGCGAACCAACCACGCCCCGGCCCACCCGGCGGAGCGTCGCAGCTCGGGGGAGCAACCCGGTTACTCTGGACGTATGCCCGGCTCGCCGCCCACGCCAGCCGACGGCTCGAACCGGCGACGTCGGGGCCCGAGGCGTCGGCGGAAGTCGGGACGGCCCAGGCTGCGCACCGTGCGGGAGACCTCAGCGGGCGGGCTCGTGGTCGACGATTACGAGGATGCCTCGGCGGTGGCCCTGATCGGCCGGATCGACCGGCGCGGCCGATTGGAGTGGGTGCTGCCGAAGGGACACGTGGAGGCCGGCGAAACGCCGGAGCAGGCTGCGGTCAGAGAGGTGTGGGAGGAAACTGGGCTGCAGTCCAAGGTCGTCACCGCGGTGGGCGACATCGACTACTGGTTCGTTGCGGGTAATCGGAGGATCCACAAGACGGTGCACCACTTTCTCCTGGAAGCAACTGGCGGGAGCCTGAGCACCGACGACGTGGAGGTGAGTGACGTGGCATGGGTGCCGCTGGACGAGTTGGCCGAGCGGATGCGCTACGCGTCCGAGCGGCGGCTGGCCCGACGGCTGCGCGAACTCCTTCCTGCCGCGCCGAGCCTGGAGACGGCGGCCGACCAGCGTCACGAGGACACGCCGTGAGCCGGCGCCTGCTCCTGGTGTCCGCCGCGGTCCTGACGACGGTGCTGGGGCCCGCCGCCAGCGGCGCCCAGGCGGCCGACCCACCCGCCGAGACCGGCCCCACCGCGGTCAGCACCCTGCAGGGGGTGACGCCCAGTGTCCTCACGCCGGAACAACAGTCGCTCACCCTCACCGGCTCGGTCCACAACACCGGTGACACCGAGCTGCAGAACGTCCAGGCGCTGCCCCGCTTCAGCCGGGTGCCGCTGGACAGCCGCACCGACGTGCGCCGGGTGTCCGCCGACGAAGAGATCAACCCCGGCCAGCGTTACGGCGACGTCCACGACGTCGTCGGCGACTCACTCCAGCCGGGTGAGGTGGGCACGTTCTCGCTCGAGATCCCCACCACCCTGCTCGAGTTCGACCAGGCCGGTGTCTACACCGTCGGCGTCGACATCCGGGCCACCACGCCGGAGGACGGTGCGCGCATCACCGTCTCGTCCGCGCGCACGGTCGTGCCGTGGGTGGACAGTCCAGGCGAGCTGCCCACGGTGCCGGTCGGGCTGATGTGGCCGCTGGCGGCCCGGCCCACCAGCATGCCCGGCGGCACCTTGCTCGACGACTCCGTAGCCGCCCAGCTCGGCACCGAGGGTTCGCTGACCGGGCTGGTCGAGGCCGGCGCCGGTGCGCCGGTCACCTGGGCACTCGACCCCGACCTGCTCGACACCGTCAACGTCATGGCCGAGGGGTACCAGGTCATGTCGCCGTCCGGTCCGGTCGAGGGTTCGCAGGCCGACTCCGATGCCGCACGCGAGTGGCAGCGTGCGTTCTCCGATGCCACCAGCGAGCGCGAGGTGTGGGTGCTGCCGTACGCACTGCCGGATGTCGCGTCGCTGGTCGCGGGAGAGCCCGACCTCGCCGGCGAACTGTCCGTCCAGGCGCAGGTGGCGGCGGAGGGCACCGCCGAGTCCATCGAGGGCACCGCCGGAGTCGCCTGGCTCGACGCCGCGTCGGTCACCGACCAGGTGCTCGGGACGCTCGCCGAGGCCGGCACCCGGACCGTCGTGGTTCCCGGCAACGCCGTCGAGGAGTCGACGGCCCTCGGCGAGGTCACGGCCGGTGAACACACCATGCGGGTGGTGGCCGCCGACCTCGGCCTCAGCGACGCCCTGGGCGATGCCGCCGCCGTCGACGATCCACAGGCTGCCGCCGTCGACCTGAGGCAACGTTGGATCGCCGAGACCGCCATGGTCGCCCTGGCCGCGGCCGCCGACGACACCGAGCCCGGGCTGCTGGTCGCCGCGCCGCCCGTGCGCTGGCAGCCGGACCCGTCGGTCGCGCAGTCGATCATCGACACCTGGTCGTCCATCCCGTGGGTCGCCGCCACCGATGTCGCCGGCGCGGAGCCGCCCGAGCCGCGCGAACGGTTCACCCTGAACCCCGTGGAGGGCACGAACCTCCTGCCGGCGGCGAACGTCGAGGCCACGGCCACGCTCGAACACGACGCGACGCAGTACGCCAGCCTGCTCGCCGACGACGACGGCGTCACCGACCGCCTCATGCTCGCGACGCTGCGCTCGGCGTCAACCGGCTGGCGGGACGACCCCGTCGCCGGCGCCGCGTACGCCGCCGCCATCACCGACGACCTCAGCGCTCGCTTCAACCGCATCAGCGTCACCGTGCCCGAGTCCGTCACACTGTCCAGCCGCACCGGGTCCTTCCCGCTCACCATCACCAACGATCTCTCCGAAGCCGTCACCGTCACCCTCGACATCCACTCCACCAACGTCGACCGCCTGCGCGTCGAAGAGGTGGAGCCGACCCTGGTCCAGCCGGGCGAACGGCAGCAGGTCACCGTCACCGCGGAAGCCGCCGCTAACGGCCGGGTACCGATCGCCGTGCGGCTCACCACCGCCGACGGCGTCCCCATCGGCCCGGCACAGCCCACCATCGTCAACGCCACCGACTACGGCACCATCGGCTGGATCATCGTGGGCGGCGCTGGCGCGCTGTTCGCCGCCGCCATCGTCCGGCGCACCCTGCGCAAGGGCCGTGACGACGACGCCGACCCGACTACCGACGCCGCGTCCGTCGACGACGAATCCGACGGCCGCGTCGCCCTGGCCCAGAAGCCGTCGCCGGCGCAGGAGGTCACTCGTTGACGGCCACTCAAGAGCCACCCCGCAGCTCCGGCCTGCTCGGTTCCAGCGCCATCATGGCGGCCGGCACCGTGGTGTCGCGGCTGACCGGGTTCGCGCGGGCGGCGGTCATCGCCGCGGCCATCGGGCTGACGGCCGCGACCGCCGACGTCTTCAACGTGCCCAACGTCCTGCCCAACATGATCTACATCCTGGTGGGCGGCGGGGTGCTCAACTCCGTGCTCGTGCCGGTGTTGGTGCGGGCCATCAAGAACGACGCCGACGGCGGCCAGGCGTACTCGCAGCGTCTCTTCAGCCTGGCCGTCGCGGTGCTCGGGCTGGCCACGGCCATCGCGGTGCTGGCGGCACCGCTGCTCATGCGTCTGATCGTGGACGACCGGTACCTGCGGCCGGACATGCAGCCGTACTTCGACAACATGGTCATGTTCGCGCGGTTCTGCCTGCCCCAGATCTTCTTCTACGGGCTGTACGTGCTGATCGGCCAGATGCTCAACGCCAAGGGCCGGTTCGGCCCGATGATGTGGTCGCCGATCCTCAACAACGTCGTGGCCATCGCGGTGTTCGGCGTGTTCCTGGTGGTCTACGGCACGCAGGGCTTCGAGCCGTTCACCAGCACCCAGACCCTGCTGCTGGGGCTGGGTTCGACGCTCGGCGTGGTGGCGCAGGCGCTGGTGCTGATCCCGGTGCTGCGCAAGACCGGGTTCTCACTGCGTTTCCGCACCGACTGGCGCGGTCACGGACTGGGCGAGTCGGTCCGGCTCGGGTTGTGGACGGTCGCGTTCGTCGTCGTCAACCAGCTGGCCTACCTCGTCGTGGTCAAGGTCGCCTCGGGTGCCAGCAGCGTGAGCGCCGGCGACTCCGGCGCCGGCTACTCGGTGTACGCGAACGCGATGCTGATCATGATGGTGCCGCACTCGGTCATCACCGTGTCGCTCGCGACGGCGCTGCTGCCCCGGCTGTCCGAGATGGCCGCCGACGGCGAGCTGGACGAGGTCCGCACCAGGCTGATCTCGGCGCTGCGGATGTGCCTGGCGGTCATCGTCCCGCTCGGCGCCCTGATGGCGGCATTGGCGTTCCCGCTGACCGCCATGATCTTCGACTACGGGTCCGCCGGCGGGCAGACCGACCGGCTCGCGTTGACGCTCGTCCTCCTGATGCCGGGTCTGGTCGCGTTCACCGTCCACTACATGGTGCTGCGCGGCTTCTACGCGCTGCAGGACACCAAGACGCCGTTCTACACGCAGATCTGGGTGTCGGCCGTCATCATGATCGCCGCGGTCGGCGTCGCCGTCGCCGCGCCGGGTAACCAGTACGTCACCATGGCGCTGGCCGGCGGGTACAGCCTCGGCTATCTCGTCGGAGCCATCGTCGGCGCCCGCCGGCTCCAGCGCCGCATCGGGCCGCTCGCCGGCGGCGAGCTGATACAGCACGTCATCCGGCTGCTCGTCCATTCGGCCATCGCCGCCACCCTGGCGTGGCTGGTCTGGCGCGGCTGGAGCTCGCTCGGCGCGCTCGACGCGTTGCCGTCCATGCTGGTGCGGCTGGTCGAGCTCATCGTCGGCGGCACGGTGGGCGTGGCCACGTTCGTGGGCCTGGCGTACGCGTTCCGCGTCCAGGAAGTCCGGCGCGCCGTGGCGCTCGTCCTGGCCAAGCTGCGCGGCGGTTCGGCACAGCCGGCGATCGACCCCGGCGACCTGCTCGAGGACACCGCCGAGTACCAGCTGCCCGCCGAGACCGGCACGTTGAGCATCTTCCGCCGGCCGATGGACCCCGACATGACGTCGGAGTTCTTCCTCGACGAGACGCTGCCGGGGGTGCCGAGCTTCTTCGACACGACGGCGCACACGCATCGCGACCGAACCGGCCTGGTTCGCCCTACCATGGACCTGGACGGGGGTCGCGACGGTGCGAGGGCTGCCCAGCCCCTTGCCGGCACCCAAGCGGGTCCCTCGGCGGAGGCGATGCTGGACCGACGCGGGCCGCTCCCGGGGCAACGGCGCACGGTCGCCGGACGCTACCGGTTCGAGCGCCTGCTCGATGACTCCGACGGCGTCCAGTCCTGGCAGGCGGTCGACGACGTGCTGCGCCGCGCCGTCTTCGTCCAGGCCATCGCGTCGAACGACCCCCGAGCACCGGGGTACGCCACCGCGGCCCGCGTGTCCTCCACGGTGTCCGATCCGCGCTTCCTGCGCATCCTCGACATCGGTGCCGACGACGTCACGTATGTCGTGCGCGAATGGACCCCGGGGCAGAGCCTCGCCGCACTGCTGGCCAGCGGTGCGTTCCACCCGGAGCAGGCGGCCGCGATCTGCCGTGAGGTGGCCGAGGCGCTGGCCACGGCGCACGCGCAGGGCCTGGCGCACCGCCACCTCGACCCCAGCCTGGTCTTCGTCACGGCCGACGGCTCGGTCAAGATCGCCGGGTTGGAGACGGAGCACGCGCTGCGCGGCCCGGCCCCGATACCCGACGGGCTCGGCGACGGCCAGCCCGACCCGTCCGGCCGGCCGAGTGCGGCCGAGCTCGACACCATCGGTATCGGCTCCGTTCTGTATGCGGGGCTGACCGCCCGCTGGCCCACGGGTGCCGGCGGGCTGCCGGCCGCGCCGCTCATCGACGGCCGGCTCGCCTCGCCCCGGCAGGTCCGGCCGGGAGTGCCGCGGCACCTCGACGCCGTCACCGACCGCTCCATCGGCCACGCCCGCCGGCATCACGCACCGCCGCTGGTCACGCCGGTCGAGGTCGCGGCCGAACTGGCCGCCGGAGCCAGGCCGCAGCGGACGGTCATCACCGAACCGCCCCGGATCACCGACCAGCCGCCGGCGCTCCTGGACGAGCCCGGCACGCCACCACCGCCGAGCCGCATCGAGCAACGCCGCGAGCGCCGCCGCTCCGGACGTACCGCGCGGCTGCTCGGGGTCATGGCCGCGATGCTCCTGCTGGTCGGGGCCACCCTGGTGGGTCTGCAACTGCTGCTCGGCGCCATCGACGACGCCGGCGACGACGACACCGCCGCGCCGCCGTCGTCGTCGGCCACCGCCACGGACCCGCCGGAGACGCCGCAGGCCGAACCCACCCCCGTCGCGCTCGGCGGTGCTACCGACTTCGACCCCGCCGGCAACGGCGAGGAGAACCCCAGCGACGTCGACAACGCGATCGACGGCGACCCGGAGACCGCCTGGACCACGGTCAACTACTACGACCCGCTCGAGGCGCAGAAGGACGGCGTCGGGCTGTACCTCGACCTCGGTGAGGCGGTGTCGGTGCGCGAGGTGCGTCTCACCCTGCTCAGCGCCGACAACGACCTGCAGATCATGGTGGCTCCGCCGGATGCCGGCGAGGCGCCCGGCGATCTCGATGGCTGGACCCCGGTCGGCGCCGTCGAAGGGTCCGAGCAGAATGTCACGCACACGCTTGACGAGGCCGTCAGCACCCGGTACGTCCTCGTGTGGTTCACACGGTTACCGATCGACGACGGCAACTACCGAGGCGGCATCGCCGAAGCGGAGGTGTTGGGGTGACACAGCCCCAGCGAGGGCACGAGGTGACCGACGAGGCGTTGTTGCGCCGCCACGTCGACGGCGATGCCGAAGCCTTCGGCGAACTGTTCTCGCGTCACCAGGATCGCCTCTGGGCGGTGGCGCTGCGTACGCTCGGCGATCCGCACGACGCCGCGGACGCTCTCCAGGACGCGATGATCAACGCGTTCCGGCGGGCGGCGTCGTTCCGGTCCGAGTCGGCGGTCACCACCTGGCTGCACCGCATCGTCGTCAACGCGTGTCTCGACCGGGTGCGGCACAGTGCCGCCCGGCCGGCCGACCCGGTCGCCTTCGACGGCACCGAGGTGGGCGGCGTGACTCCGGTCACCGAGCCGAGCAGCGACCCGGCGGAACAGACGGCACTGCGCGTCGACCTGGAGCACGCACTGGCGTCACTGCCCGACGAGCAGCGAGTCCCGCTCGTGCTGGTCGACGTCGAGGGGTTCCCAGTCGCGGAGGCCGCCCAGATGCTCGGTCTCCCGGTCGGCACCGTCAAGAGCCGCTGTGCCCGGGCCCGCGCAAAGCTCGTGCCGCTGCTCGCGCCCGGTCGGCAGGCACCGGATCGGTCCGCGCCGGAGCCGGTGGCGCCCAGCGGGAACCAGCCCGGAGGCGGCGACGTCCCATCCAGGACAAGGCGAGGACCAGGAGGTGAGCGTCGGTGACCGCGGCCGAAGCACATCCGCCTACCCAGGTCTTGGCCGAACTGGCCGGTGACGCCCTCGATTCGCGGCAGTCGCGCGAGATCCAGGCGCATGTCGATCAGTGCGCCCTGTGCCAGGAGACGTTGGGCCGGCTCACGCGGGTGACGGCCACGCTGCGGGAGGCACCCGCCGACGTCCCCATGCCGGAGTTCGTCGCGGCCCGCATCGGGGCTGCCCTGGCGGCCGAGCACGCGAGCCGGTCCGAACCGGCCGACGGCGCCCGCGGCTCCGGCGACGGCGACCCGGCTGACGGCGAAGGCGGCACCGTCGCCTGGTTCCGCCGGAAGCTCCCGGCCAGCCTCGCCGCGGCCGCCAGTGTCAGTGTCCTCGGCCTGGCCGGCTACGTCGCGCTCACGTCCGGCGGCGGCGACAGTGGTGGCGACGACTCCGGCGGTGCCGAGGTGGCCGCCGGCGCGGCTGCCGACTCCGCCAGCGAGACCTCCGAGGGCGCACTGTCCGGCCAGGGCCGCGCGCTGCCGCAGGAGGAGGATCAGCCGGATATGGAGGCCGGTCCGAGCACCGTGTACGGCCAGCCCGAAGAGCTGGCCAGCCCACTCGCCAGCGCCGTCGTCGAGATCTGGGAGAGCCGCGACCAGGTGGTCGAAGGCTGTGGCCAGACTCTCGCCGACGAGCTCGGACTCGAGCTCGTGGGTTCGCGGAACGAGGGTTCCGGTGTGCTCGTCGTGCTCGACGCCGGTGACGGTGTACTAGCCGGCTGGCAGGTCCCCACCTGCGGTGACGACAGCAGCCAGCGGATCACCGAGCCGGTCGAGGTGCCCGTCCAGGAGTGACGCACGCCGCGACACCGAGTCGACCGGCGGCGGGAATGCCGAACGCCTAGTATCCGTTGGGGCAGATGGAAGCCGACGAGCTAGGGAAGGCACAAGCGTGACCGACATCCGTGACCTGATCATCATCGGTTCCGGTCCGGCCGGCTACACCGCGGCCGTGTATGCCGCCCGTGCGCGGCTGCGGCCGCTGCTCCTCGAGGGTGAAGTCAGTTGGGGCGGCGCCCTCATGAACACCACCGAGGTGGAGAACTACCCCGGCTTCCGCGACGGCATCATGGGCCCCGCGCTCATGGACGAGATGCGCGCCCAGGCCGAGCGGTTCGGCGCCGAGATCGTCACGCGTGACGCTGTCCAGGCGGACCTCACCGGAGACGTCAAGGTCGTGACGGACAGCGAGGGCACCGTGTACCGCTCCCGCGCGGTCATCGTCGCCACCGGGTCCCGCTACCGCGAGATCGGCCTGGAGAACGAGAAGCGGCTGTCCGGCCATGGTGTCTCGTGGTGTGCCACCTGCGACGGCTTCTTCTTCCGCGACCAGGACATCGCGGTCGTGGGCGGCGGCGACTCCGCGATGGAGGAGGCCACCTTCCTGACCCGCTTCGCGCGCAAGGTCTATCTCATCCACCGCCGCGACACCCTGCGAGCCTCCAAGGTCATGCAGGAGCGGGCGTTCGCCAACGAGAAGATCGAGTTCGTCTGGAACACCGAGGTGACCGACGTGCTGGGCGAGGACAAGGTGTCGGGGCTGAAGCTACGCGACACCGTCAGCGGCGACGAGCGCACCCTCGACGTCACCGGCCTGTTCGTCGCCATCGGCCACGACCCGCGGTCGGAGCTGTTCAAGGGCCAGCTGCGGCTCGACGACCAGGGCTACGTCCTGGTCGACACACCGTCCACCCGAACGGGCGTCGTGGGTGTCTTCGCCGCCGGCGACGTCGTCGACCACACCTACCGCCAGGCCATCACGGCGGCCGGCACCGGCTGCCAGGCAGCGCTGGACGCCGAACGGTACCTCGCCGACCTCGACGTCGCCCGCGAGGTCAAGCCGGAGCTCGTCGTCTCCTGAGGGAACCCCGAGACCGTCACCCCACCGAGAAAACGCCCACCGACAAGGAGTTTCACATGGGCAACATCCAGCACGTCACCAGCGCCGACTTCGACGAGAAGGTGCTGCAGAGCGACAAGCCGGTCCTGGTCGACTTCTGGGCGGAGTGGTGCGGGCCGTGCCGCATGATCGCGCCGGTGCTCGAGGAGATCGCCAACTCGCAGGACAAGCTCGAGATCGTCAAGCTCAACGTCGACGAGAACCCCGACATCGCCGCCAGCTACCGGGTCACCTCGATCCCGGCACTAAACGTGTACTCCGGCGGCCAGGTGGTCAAGCAGATCGTCGGCGCCAAGCCCAAGGCGGCTCTGCTCAACGACCTCGCCGACTACGTCGGCTGACCTGACGTACCCGCCGCCGAGCGCGGCCGGCACGACCCACCGGCGCCCGTCCGGGACTCCCCGTCCCGGGCGGGCGCCGTCGCGTGCCGGTGCCCGTGGGCGCCGGTGCCGGGGTCGGCCGTCCGGCGGTCCGTGCCCGGCCGACCGGCGGCTCCGCTCAGCCATCCGGCGGAGAAACTAATCGGACAAACCCGCATATTAGCGCCAAAAAGTTGTTGTCCCGCGTATCAGTTTGCACCGGACCTCTTGCCTGCGGGCAGCCTTCGGTCATTGAATGGCATATCCACTCAAAGGATCCGCTCCGTTTGCCGACGGCCACGATCTCCCGGATCATCTCGTCACGGAAGTCCTTGCTGGGACACCTACCGTGTCAGTGACTGGGGCTCCTGGGCGCCATGGCGAAGAGGTGTACATGGAATACAGAGATGATTTCTTGAACGCCGAGAACGCCGCCGTCGAGGCATACACCTCGATGGCGGTGCGGCAGACGAAGCTGTTGCTGCTCGGCATCGGCACCATGATCGCGTCGATCGTGGCGATCGTCCTCGCGGCGGTGGCGACGCTGCTGGACCTCGGTGGCATCGCGCCGTTGCACGACGCCTTCGTCCCGGTGGCGGTCATCGGCCTGGGTTGCGGCGGTGTCGACTTCATCGCCCGCCGCCGCGACAACGATCACGTGGCGGGCTGGGCCACGGTGATCGGCCAAGGGGCGTTGACGGCTGCTGGGACGATCGGGCTTCTGGGGTGGTTCTCTGGCGACCTCTGGGTGTTCGGTGTCGGACTACTCGCGGGCATCGTAACCAGTTCGATCTTGGTCAAGTACCCGGAATGGGAAACTGAGGCAGAAATGCTGGAGCGTTTTGTCCGAGTTCCCGACGACGGCGACGACGAATACCGCTGACCGAGTTCACATCCACGGACATTCCGGACCATTCTCGAACGCTCGACCATCAGGTGTGCCCGCGCGCCCATGCGTGCGCCGGCCCGGGGCGCCCCGGAACCTCACCGCCACGACCTCGCGCCCGCCGGTCACAGAGTGCCCACTCTGCGCACTTTCGTAGGAGACAGGCACCTGGACCGGGAGGAAGAGCAGGCATGCGCGTTTCCGCCCTCCGCACCGGGCTCTTCCGTGGCCCGGCCGTGGACGACGACGGCCCGGCCCGGCTCGTCCACGCCGTCGAAGCCGCCGACCACGCCGCCCGGCACCTGCGCACGCTGGCCGCGTCGGCCGCCGAGCGTGAGCGTCGCCAGCTGGCCGAGGACCAACACGAGCTCGCCACGGCGGCCCGCCGCCGTCAGGCTCGTTCCACAGCCTCCCTGTTCGCCTCCGCCGACCGGGTCCGGCTCGACATCGCCGAACTGCTCGAGCGCGGTCCCGGCTATGCCCACGCCGGCTGGGACTCACCGGTCTGGGCGGAGGCCTACGACGAACCCGTCGACGTCACCCAGGTGGTCCGGGTGGCCACGCTCGGGCTGGCCTCCCCCAGCAGCATCGTGGAACTGCCGTTCGTGCTGCCCGCACTCGGCGGCAACGTCGTCATCACGCACGCCCCAGGCGGCGCCGCGCCGGCTCACAACCTCGCCCAGGCGTTCGTCACCCGGGCGCTGGCCGCCGCCCTTCCGGGCTCGCTGCGCGTGCACCTGCTCGACCCCGGGGGCCTCGGCCAGAACCTCGGCATCCTGAGCCGGCTCCCCGACCCCCTGGTGGCCGGCGGCATCCGGGCCACCCACGAAGAGATCGCCGCGGAGCTGCGCGCGCTGCGCGAACACGTCCACCGGCTCAACAGCCAGGTTCTCCTCGGCGACGACGACTCCCTGGTCGCCCGCTGGCACGCGGGGGCGGCCGGCGGCATCCCATGCGCGCTGGTCCTGGCCGCCGGGCTCGGGCCCAACCTCGTCGCCGACGACGCCCAGCAGCTCTGGTCACTGGCTCGCACCGGCAACCGCTGCGGCGTCGCCGTCATCGCTGTCATCGACGCCGGCCGCGACCTGCCCAGCGGCGTCGTCCTGGCCGATCTGCTCGAGAACGCCGAGCACATCCACGTCGACCACGAGGGCGGCGCCACCTGGGAGTCGTCGCCGCCGGTCCTGCACCACAACGCCCGCATCCGCTGCCCCAACCCGCCCGGCGCGGCCCAGCACCGGTTTCTCACCACGGTGCTCGCACCGGCCGTCCGCCGCGGCGTGAACCGGCCCGTCGTGCTGACCGACCTGCTGGCCGGCCAGGCCACCGGCACCGGCAGCACACTGACCACGATCGGTGCCACCGTCGGCCAGAGCGCCAACGGCTCCTCCGTCGAGCTGCGGGTCGGCGACGCCGAGGACGTCGCCATCGGCGGCATCGTCGTCGGACCGTCCGGTTCCGGCAAGACCACCCTGCTCCACGCGTTCATCCACGCGCTGGTGCGCCGCTACCCGCCCGAGGAGCTCGAGCTCTACCTGCTCGACATGAAGGCGGGCGTCGAGTTCGCCGAGTACGCACCGCGGCCCGGCCGTCCGGCGCTGCCACACGTGCGCGCCGTCGGCATCGAGGCCGACGCCACCTTCGCGCTGGGTGTGCTGCGTCATCTGCTCACCGTCGACGCCCGGCGCAAGCGCCTGTTCAAGGAGGCGTCGATCCGCACCGGCCACGAGATCAAGAACATCGCCCAGTACCGCGAGGTCACCGGCGAAGTCCTCCCTCGGGTCCTGTTCGTCGCCGACGAGTTCCAGCTCATGCTCACCGGGCCCACCGAGGACGCCGCCTGGGACGCCCTCGACGTCCTGGTCAAACAGGGCCGCAGTCAGGGCATCCACGTCCTGCTGGCCACCCAGAGCCTGAACTCCGTAGGGACCGGGCGCGGCTCGCAGAAGGCATCCGTCTTCGACCAGCTCGAGTTGCGGGTCGGCCTGCGGTGCAAGCCCGACGAGCTGAGCCTGCTGTTCGACCGCACCGTCCGCGACCGCCTCGACACCGGCCGGCGCGGCTCCGGCGTGCTCAACGAGGCCCGCGGCGACAAGGACGCCGACCAGCTGTTCCAGGCCGGCCTGCTCGACGCCGACGACCGTCACCGCATCCGCAACGAGGTCCTCGTCCGCGACGGCAGCAACCCGCGCATCCGCGTCAGCCGCGGCACCGGCGCGGTCGACGTCGCGGACGTCGCGGGCGCGCTGGCGGCCACCGCCGAGCCGACCATCCACCTCGGTGCGCCGGTCGGGGTGGAACCACCTCTGGTCGGTGTCCCGGCTCGACCGGGCGACGGCCGGGGCCTGCTGCTGGCCGGCCGGGACGAGCTGCGCGCCGTCGGCGCCATCAGTGCCATGCTCGCCGCCCTGGCGCTACAACCCAGCTGCGACCACGCCGGCTTCGTCGTCGTCGACCTCCTACCGCAGGGCATCCCCGGCCGCCGGCCGCTCGACCAGCTCACCGCGTGGCTCGGCCCTCGGGTGGTCACGGTGGGCGAGGACGAGCTCGAGCAGCTGCCCGAGCTGGCCACCCGGGCGACCGGGCCCACGTTCGTCGCACTGCTCGGCCTGCAGTACTCCACCGCCGAGGCGCCCTACTACGGCGACGACCCGCATCCGTTCAACTGGCTGTGCGGCACCGCGCCGTCTCAGTCCGTGTTCCCGCTCATCTGGCTCGACACTCCGGAGCGGCACCGCAAGCTCGGTCCGCACGGCGAGCGGCTGCAGTTGCGCGCCGACGCCGGAGCCGACCTCATCGACACCGCCGCGTTCATCGGGCAGCGTCCACCGTTCGCCGCCGCACGCGGGCGGTTCTGGTTCCACGACCTCGCCGGCACGGGTGAGCCGGTGCTGATCGATCCGCTGCAGCTGGGCGAGCGGCTCCCGGATGCCCGGCCGGTGTCGCCGACGGCCGTGGCCGGTACGCGCGAGGCACTTCGATGACCACCGACCTCGACCCCACCACCGCCGACGGCTCCGGCCAACGGCACCAACCGTCCCGCGGTCCGGCCATGCGCGCCTACTGCGCCACGCTGTCGCGCTTCACGTCCGCTGTGCAGAGCACCGAGCAGCTCCTGCGCAACGACGAAGCCGGCACCCGCGAAGACACCGAACGGCTCGAAGTCACCACCGCCGGCCGGCTGCGCCGCATCGAGCGGGCCGGCGCCGCCGCGGAGGCCGGGCTCGAACACACGGCGGCTGTCCGCGCCGTCCACGGTCTGCCTCCGCCCGAGGAGCCGTCCGGCAGCTCTCCCGGCGGTCGCGACCTGGCGCGCCGGACCGGCGGATCCGATGTCGGCATGGCGCTGACCTCACTCGGCCGCCGCCGCGACGAACTGCGAGCGGCCGAGTCCGAGTTCATTCAGTGGTTCGACGGACACGACGAGCAGTCGCGGCGGGTGGTTCTTGTCGCCACCGGTGCGGTGGGTGTGGTCGCGGCCCTGGCGATGGCCGTCCTCGGCACCAGGATGTCCGGTTCGGCGTCACTCGCCCTACTGGCCGTCTGCACGGTGGCAGTCGTGGCGACGGCGTTGACGACGGCGGCGGCGCGGCGCCTGGGCCGGGTGTGTACCGGACCGGGGCTGTCGCGCCGGCCGGACCCGATCGCGATGGCCCGATACGGCGGTGTGGTCGCCGCGGCCGCGGCGGTGGGACTGGCCGCGGTGAACATCGCCGCCGGCTCGCTCTGATCCGTTCCCCTCCACCCGTCACAATCGGCACCCCACACGCACCTACAGGGGCAAGCGGCCCGCCGACGGCGCGGCCACGGACGCGGAGAAAGGCGGCCCAGCATGCCGGGCATCAAGGAATCGGGTGAGAACCTCATCGAGGTGTCCACCAGTCTCACCCGCGGCGGCGAGGACACCTCGCGTGGTCTCACCGACCTCGAACAGAAGGCGCTCGCTGCGGTCGAGGCGCTCGACGAGCTGCGTGGTCCGGCCGAGGAGGCCCGGGCGGCCACCGAACGGCTGCGCGCCAAGGCTGAGGCGGCGCGCGCGAGGTTCGCCGAGCTCGAGCGAGCCGCCGCGGCCACCGAGGACGGCGCCAGGGTGCTCGACCGCGCCTGCGACCAACTGCAGCGCGGCGACGCCGACCTCGCGGCCGCGTTCGAGCCACAGGTCCGGCCCATCGCCGCCCAGGTCACCCAACTCACCGAGAGCCTGCGCACCAGCGCCGGGGCGCTCGAACGGGCGGTCGACGGCGTCGCCGCCGGCGCTCAGCAGGTCGGTGGCAGCACCCAGCAGATCCTCACCAGTGGTGAGCAGATCCGCAAGGGGGCGAACGACGTCGCCGGCACGCTCGGACAGGCCAAGAAGCGGCTCGGCCAGGTCATTCCCACCGCTGCCCGGGCCGTGCGCGACCGCGGTCAGGAAGCCGTGCACGTCGTGCGCCGGTGACGCCGTGTCCATCGCACGCAAGCATGAGCTGGATGACCGCATCCACGTGCTGAAGACCACGCTGCGCGCGTTGGAGGAAGCGCTCGGCCGGGCGGAGAAGGGCGCGCAGGAAAGCCAGGCAGGAGTGCTGGCGTTGCAGCGGCGGATCGTCCGGAAGGCACACGACGCGGTGCCACGTGCTGACGACAAACCCATCCCGGCCCGCATCGAGGCGGGCGTCACCTCCGCGTGCACGGCGGCGGTCAAGGCCCTGCTCCAGCGATGGGGGGAGATCAAGAAGCTCATCATGCGAGCCATCAACCAGGTGCGCGCCGAGCTGGATGCCGTCACCAAGAAGCGAGCCCGCCTCGACCATGCCGAAGAGCTCCACGATCGCGGCCGCGACGGTCACCGCGGCTCCACCGGCATGACGGGCTTCGGCCCGAGCGGCTGACCCCGCGAGCCGCCGGCACGTGGCCGCGCCCGCTTCGGCACCGGCGTGAAAAGGCATGGTCAGGTGGCACTGCCATGCCCTATACAGGGACGGTGACGAATAGCCTGGAACTACGCACCGCGACCGACGACGACTACCCCGAACTCGAAACGCTCATCAGCCGAGCCTTCCTCGACGACCCGGACGACGACACCTCGGGCCACTTCCGGAAGGTCTTCGAGCCGGACCGGACCCAGGTGGTCGCCGACGACGGGGTGCTGGTCGGAACGGGCGGTGTGCTGACGCGCGACCTCACCGTCCCGGGCGCGGTCATCCCCGCGGCGCACGTCACCGGCGTCGCGGTGGCGTCGACGCACCGCCGGCGCGGTGTGCTGACGTCGGTCATGAACGCCATGCTCACCGAGTCGCGCCAGCGCGGCACCGAGCCGGTCGCCGTGTTGTGGGCCAGCGAGGGAGCCATCTACGGCCGGTTCGGGTACGGGCTGGCGTCGTGGCGGGTGTCGTACCAGATCCCGACCCGCGGCACGGCGCTGCCGGGCGACGTGCCCGACGGGGTACGGCTGCGGCACGCGGTGTCCGCCGAAGCGATCGCCGATCTCCGGGCCGTCTACGACCGGGTGCTCGCGCAGCGGCCCGGACTGTCCAGCCGACCGGGACCGTGGTGGGACTACCTCACCGCCGACCCCAAGAGCTGGCGGCGCGGCATGACCGCCGAGCGGTCCGTCTTCTACGAGGACGACGGCGGTGTACGTGGTTACGCCCGCTACCGGACCAAGAGCGGCTGGAACAGCACCGGCCCGGACGGCGAGGTCTCGGTGACCGAGATCGTCGCCGAGACGCCCGAGGCATACGCGGGGTTGTGGCGCTTCCTGCTGTCCATCGACCTCGTTCGCACGGTCAGGTACGGCCAGGCCGCCGTCGACGACCCGCTGACGCACCTGGTCACGAATCCCGACGGGCTGGATGGGACGAAGGGCGGCGCGCTGTGGATCCGGGTGCTCGACGTGCCGGGCGCGTTGACCGCGCGCCGGTACGCGGCCCCCGTCGACCTGGTGCTCGACGTGTCGGACTCCACCTTCGGTGAGAACGCCGGCCGGTGGCGACTGGTCGGCGACTCCGCCGCGGCCAGCTGTGAACGCACCGACGCCGAGCCGGACCTCGCCCTGGACATCCGGCAGCTCGGGTCGCTCTATCTCGGTGGCGTCTCCGCGGGGACGCTGGCCGCGGGCGGCCTGATCACCGAGCTGACGTCCGGCGCCGTCGCCGCCGCGTCGGCCGCGTTCGGCTGGCACCGGGCGCCGTCCACGGTGGAGATCTTCTGATCTTCGGGCTCGGAGCCTGCGATCACCGGTAGCCGACGGGCCGGTCCTCAGAAGGCTGGACCGCCGTCGGCTGTCGGCTGTCGTCGCTGCGGTCAGCCCCAGCCCTCGGTGTCGATCTTCTTGTTGCGTTGCCGTCGCGACAGCATCGACCCGACAGCGAGGATCAGCACGATCAGGCAGACCAACAGGACGACGTGCGCACCGCCGATGCCGGCGCCTTCCCAGCCGGGCACCGCCCACACGACGTCATCGGGCGATGCGATGAAGCCGCGATCGATCATCCATTCCCGGCCCTCTTCCCATGCGCCGAACACCAGCGGCGCGGCGATCGGTAGCGCGAGTGGCGCGGCGAGGAACATCATGAACAGGTCGTTGTCGGAGACGGAGTCAGCCACAGAACGCCCCCTAATAGACGCCGTCGTTGAGATGCCGGATGCGGACCGCGCGGGTCCGGGAGACCACGTCGGAGCCGGCGCCGTCATTGCCGCGCCAGTGGACGAGCAGGCTGGTGCCGTCGTTCTCGACCGGCTCGACCTGCTCGACGACGACCCAGCCGTGGTCGTCGTCGAGGCGGACCAGATTGCCCGGCTGCACCTGCGAGACCATGATCATCTCCGACCAGCCGGTGGCGTCGACACCACCGGTGCCACCGGACGGGACCGTGGACCGAGCGCGGCTCCAGTCGGCGAGGCCGGCGGCGGTGCCGAAGCCCTCGGCCAGCTCGGCATCGAGGTTGAGCCGCCATGCGGCTTCAGGGCTCTCGGTGAGCGCCCGCGACCGCCGCACGTGCAGTACCGGGTGGGTGACCAGGTTCGGCCGTAGCGCGTCCAGCAGGTGGAGCTCCTGCTCGTCGTTGCTGCGGCGGGCTTCGCGGGGGTCCGGGGTCCAGTAGCACTGGACGACGACGGGTGGCGCGTCGCCGGTCTGGACGATCGCCCGGCCGGGTACGGCCTCGGCTGATTCGTTGTCCGGCGCCCGGCTGCCCCACAGCGCCGATGCGGCCCTGCCGTCGAGCCGGCCCAGGGCCACGACCGCACCGAGGTCGTCCCGGCTCTCCTCGCGCAGGAGTGAGTCGTCGGCGCGCTGCAGGCTCAGCACGAGGTAGACGTTGACCTGCCGTCCGTGCCGCAGCAAGTCGGTGACGCGATCCAGCGCCAGGGCGGCGGAGCCCGCGCCGAGCCCCGCCCGGTTGGCGGCGTCGGCGACGGCGGAGGCGAACTCACGGAAGTGGTGGACGATCACCACCAGCGGCTCCAGCTCGGACCGGCTGGTGCCGTTCTCCACCAGCGCCACGCGGCCTTCCATCTCGCGCCACGCCTGGTTGAGCACCACGATCTGGTCATCCAGCGTCGAGGCGACGATCTGCACGTTCGGCCAGTCGCGCACTCCCAGCAGGTCGACCCGGCGATGGTCGATGACCCATACCGGCCAGCCGCGGGCGGCGATCTCGACCGCGATGCCGGTGAGCAGGACCCGCTTGCCCGATCCGGACCGGCCCAGGACCAGCAGATGGCCTTGCGGCCCGGCGAGATTCCACCCGACCCTGGTGCCGGTGGCGTCGACTCCGAGCGGCACCAGCCACGACGAGAGATCCGCTTGCGTCGGGACCGGCCGGCTGACCTGCTCCGGGAGCGCCCGCCGCACGGCCTCACGGGCACGTTCCTCCCGGCCGACCGGGTCTGGCGTGAGGGTCCCGGTGGCTCGCGTGGGATCGCGCAAGGTGACCCGGCGGCCGCGGATGTTGTGCCGTCCGACGATGTACCGGTGCTCGAGCTGGTCGTGGACCACCTCGGCCACGCCGGACGACCAGTCCGGTGCTGTGTCGTCGACCTCGCTCGGATACTGGACGTTGACCACGTGCGGCACGCCCACCCAGCCGCCCTGCCACTGTCGCGCGTCCAGTTCCAGGTAGGACGCGTCCGGCACGCCCAGATGGCGGGCCAGCGCCGTCGCCAGCTCGTCGATCACGGCGCCGCGCAGACGACGACGCACCGCCACCGCGTACAACCAACCGGCGCAGCCGAGCACGGGCAGCATGAACAGCACACCCAGCCCTGGCTGGCCGAGGCTGGCCAGGATGACCCACAGGGCGACCGCGAGCACGGCCATGCCCACCGCGCTGGCGATCAGCGCCGTCGGGCTCCAGCCCTTCATGGTGGGCGCCGGCGGACGCGCGGCGAACCGCCCCTCCGTGGTGGCGGGCTCGGCCGTGGGTTCGCCGACGGAGGTGTCCACCTGATCGTGTTGCGCCACGGGACTGCCTCTCGCTCGGTCGGTCCTCACTTCTGAAGGTGCGCCTGGGGGCTCGGCTGTGACAAGGGTTGGTTCCTCAGCGGTGCGCCAGGGGAGTCTGCAGTTCCACGATCTTCCACGGGTCGGCGGCCGAGTCGCGGGTGAGGAAGGCGAACCACTGGTGGACCATGAGGCTGCCGTTCCAGGCATCCCGGCCGACGGGCGTCATCCGTACGTAGAAGCGTCGCTCGGCGCGGGTGGCCGTGTCTGGGGTGTCGACGTCGGTGGTCTGTGGTTCGACCGAGCTGATCGACGCGAACGCCTGGTGTTCGGACCACACCGGCCAGTCGCGCTGCACGTCCTGTTCGAGCCCTTCCAGGTCGTAAGACGATGAGCTGTACTCGTCGGTCAGCCAGGCCTGGGCGCGGGTCATCGCGTCACGAGCCGATGCGTCGTGCGCGGTGTCGAAGCTGTAGGCCGCGGTCAGCGCGGCGGCGACGACTGCGGTCGGGTCGTTGCCGTCGACGATGGCCGGGTCCGGCACGTCCGCCGGTTCGGGTAGGCGCATGCCGGGGGGCAGGGTCGGGGTCTGCCGGGGCGCGGGCGTCTGCGCCGCGGTGGGCGTGTCGGACGGCGCCAGCGGCTCGTCGTGGTCCGGCTCGGCGGGCTCGCTGTCCGTGCCGGAACCGGGCTGGTCGGTCGCGCCCGTGTCGGCAGTCGGCGTTCCGTCGGCGGATGTGCTGCCGTCCGCGCCGTCACCGTCGGGCCCGGAGCCGTCGCCGTCCGGAGTCGTGTCGTCGCTGCCGCGGGGCTGGGCGGTGACCCCCGCCGAGCCGGAGCTGCTGCCGTCGTCGCCGGAGCCGGTGAACACCAGGACGATCCCGACCACGGCGAGCATCACCGCCGCGACGACGAGCAGCCGCTGCGACCAGGCCCGGCCGTTCATAGGTTCATCCGGCCGTAGCCGACCACCGGGCCGCTCGGTCCCATCGTGAACGTGCCGGACGAGCGCTGGATGCGGTCGCTCTCGTTGCCGCCGACGGTGACCAGGGTGCGGCTGGCCTCGTCGACCTCGACCACGA
The DNA here is from genome assembly GCF_000515395.1 of Jiangella gansuensis DSM 44835. Taxonomy (NCBI): domain Bacteria; kingdom Bacillati; phylum Actinomycetota; class Actinomycetes; order Jiangellales; family Jiangellaceae; genus Jiangella; species Jiangella gansuensis. Next base: position 5,550,721 of record NZ_KI911782.1, read on the forward strand.
TGCTCACGTGCCCGGAGTAGATCATGACGTCGCCGGGCCGCGGCGGCTTGGCCGGGCCGCTGCTCGTGACCGGGATGAACTCCTGATCGCGTCCGCCGGCACGGAACCACGCTTCCATCCCGATGACGGCCGGGATCTGCCAGTCGTGTCTCCAGAAGTACTGTGACGTGCCCGGTACCGCCTGGAACGGTATGCCGGCCTCCAGGAACACCCAGCTCACGAAGTCCGCGCACCACTGTTCGCAGCCGTTGGCGATATAGGTGTCGCTGATGCGGTTGCCGCAGTTGCTGCCCAGCGGCTGCTCCGCGATGCCCTTCGCGTACTCCTGCTCGGCGATCTGCACGACGCCGTCGAGCCCACCGCCGACGCCCCCGCCGCAGCCGGTCCAGCCGCCGTCCTCACCTGTCTCGCCGCCTTCACCGACACCCATGCCATAGGGGGACGGATACGTGGCGTACTGGCCGTAGTCGCCGGTGCCGCCCTGGGTGAAGTTCGACGACACCAAGGCGTGCACGTTCTCGACGTAACGCAGCGTCTCGTTGTTGTCCCAGTTGCCCCACGGGCCGGCGTTGTAGCTCGCGGACGCGTAGACGAACGTGCCCGGCTCCCACCTGTCGACCTCGCCCAGAGGTGTGTCGGCGGTGACGCTGCCGTAGAAGCCGTCGGCGTGGGTGAACAGGTTGGCCGCCGTGTACATGGAGTCCCACGGATCCATGTAGTCCGGTGGACCGCCGTCGGCACTGTACTTGTACGCATCCCACGTTCCCGCGCCGAGATTGAACTGCATGGGGCCGTGGCAACACGTCGAACTGGGCCAATCGGTGTCCAGCGGCTTCCACTGGTTGCCGTTCTCGGTCAGGTAGATGGCCGCCAGGTAGGCCGGGTCGATCTGGAACTCGTCACCGGCCGCGATGAAGATCTCAGCCCACGGCTCCGGCACGTTCACCATGGTGGCGCCGCCGGTGCAGACACTGCCGCCGGGCTGCATGTTGCACTCGCCGACCGGCGCCCGTTCGGTGATCTCGCACCAGATGGCCATGACCGTGGCCACCGGGATGAACGCGATGCTGGCCGCCCCCGCCACGCTCAACGCCGCCGCCAGCGCGATGGCCATCAGGACCTTCTTCGCGGTGTTCTTCTCCCCCGGCGAGCGCGTCGGAGCGGCCGGCGTACGCGCCGCGACCGCGCCCGCGACCACCGAGCCCTGTGCCATACCCTGCCCTCCGTCCCGGGCGCCCCCGACGGCGGCTTGTCGGGGACACCCATGTAGGTCAGGCGCAGCGTCGTTCTGTGACACAGGAGGCGGACGGAAGGGCGCCTAGCGACTCCACTCCGGTGTCGGCCGTCGCCGGTCGATGATCGAGGACGTCGCATAGTAGGCCGCGACGTAAAGCGCCCAGGTCACGACGACCACTCCGAAGGTCCACCGCTCGGTCGCCGTTGCGAGGTCCCAGTAGGCGAGCGGCCAGCTCATGAGTCCGATCGCCACCAGCAGGTGCAGATATTCGAGCCCGTTGGGCGGGTAGCCGATGGAGATGTACGCCAGGCCGCTGTACAGGACAGCAACGACCGCGAGGACGACGGGATAGTCCAGAATCCACCCGAGGGCGTCGGGGCCAGCGGCATCGGGCCGGATCACGTCGCTCCCGAACACCAAGACGTACGCGGTCGCAAGGAGAAGCGCTGCGGTCACGGCGTATCCGACCCGTAGTGCCACCGTCCCTCGTCCACTACGCGCCCACGACGTCAGCGTGCTCGGCTCGCGTGTCTCGCGGCTGCCCTCGTACCGCCAGCGGTCCTGTCGGGCGCTACCCAAAATCAAGAAGGCCACGAGCATGCCGTTGTAGGTGAACCAGAGGGCCACGCCGGCGAGGTACCACCACCGCTCGCCAGTCGCGATGTCCCAGTACGCGATGGGCCACGCCACCATCGTCACAGTGAGAACGACATGCGCGACGATCACACCCCGCGACGAGTCCGCCCACGCCACGCCGAGCAGGATGGCGTACACCAGCGTCGCCGCGAGCCGGATCCCCGGCTGATCCGCGTACCAACCGAGCAGGTCCGGTCCGGCCCCTTCGGGGCGCAGTGCTCCGGGGTCGTAGAGGAGGAACGCGAGCCCCACGGCGAAGCTCGACACCAGGGCGGCAGCCAACACAACGAAGGTCACGCGGCCGTTGCGGCTGTACGCGAACCGGTCCGGCAGGACGCGCTTGGTCGTCTCGGTGGCTTCCTCCGCGCTCCACGTCGTCTCCTCGCCCCATCCGGGGTCCGCGGCTTGCCGCTCGGTGGATTGCCAGGAGCGGTCCACGTCCGGCTCCGGAACAGGCCCGGGCTCGAACTCCGGGCCGCGACCACGGAGGGAGTCGTAGTCGGCGCGCCGCCCTGGATCACTCAGCGTCTCGTAGGCCACCGTGATCAAGCGGAACATTCCACTGGTGCCGCCGACGTCTGGGTGTGCCGTGCGGACCGCTCGTCGGTACGCGTCCTTGATCTCCGACGGACTCGCCGTCGGCGACACGTCGAGAAGTTCGTAGTAATCGAGCTCGGACATGTGGGTCAGCCCAATCGCCGCGGCTGATCCGACGCGGGCAAGAGAGCCGCCCGCCGTTCCTGGCCCGCGAGCGGGAGAGGCGGGTCCGGCATGGACAGGTGAACGGTCTGCGCCGGCCCCAGCTGCGCCGTCAGGGCCTGGACGCGCCACGGTGTGGTGGCGAGGACGGACTCGGCATGGCGAACCGTCGACCGCCGATGCGGCTCGACCTCCCGGCATGCGCGAATCGCGATCAGCATCCGATCGGTGGCGCGCAGCACACCGGCCTCCTGTTTCCAGGGCTTGCCCTTCTTCGAATGCTGCAGCAAGAACTCGTCCTGGTATGCAGGCTTGCGCACCGTGTCATGCACCTGTCGGCGTACGGGCTGCGGCAGCACAGCGAGAACCCCTGGCGAGGACAGTCCAGTGTCCTCGGGCCTGCCGTCGACACGGGTGTGCTCAGCATCGGCAGGCAGCGTGCCAACGCGGTCCCTGACCTCACCCACGAATGGAAAGCGCCGCACCATCAGCTGCCACGGGCTGTCCGCGGAAACCCCGGCGGGGCGTACCGCTTCGACAAGGGTCAACGCGTCGTCCTCGACCGCCCACGCTTCCGCCAGCTCGACTCGTCGTCCGTCACGCTGCACCGCGGTCGGGGCATTGGCACCGGCGACGATGTGTTCGAACGGTTCGCAGTCGGCCTGCTCCAACGCGAAGAGCACGTCGGCGGGGATCCGCTCCCAGGTCTCCCAGTCCGACACGACGTCTGTCTCGAAAGTGACGTCGAGAGTCGACGCGGACTCCCCTGGTTCCCTGGAAGGGTCGATTTCAGAGTCCGTGCGCCGCCGCAGCGCGTCACGCCTCCTGCGTTGCAATGCCGACATGCGCTGTCGTCCCGTCCCGCCACTGCAGTGATGGATCAACCCTAGGTTCACTTGGTAGGTGCTGTCATGCCTCGTCGATCTCCGCGGCGACCAGCCGCGCGTGCCGGAACGCCGATTCGGCCTTGTCGAAGACAGCGAGTGAAGAGACGATGCCCGCGTTGATCACCCGGTCGATCTGATCGACGGTAGGACTCGGACCGAAGTCGGCACTGAGCTCGCTGTGGATACCGACGACGTCACCCTCGAGCTGCGCGAAGACCTTGGGCCAGACATGGGTGGCGTTCCAGTCGTTGGCGAAGATCGCCGCAGCCGCGTAGTCGTCGGCAGGCAGCACCCGCTCCCACACGCCGTGCACGTGAACGACCTCGGACCGGCCCTCGGTGTCCGCCAAGACACTGAAGTCGAAGACGCCGTTCTCCCATGCACCGAGGAACTCGTCGTCTTCGTCGACGTATTCGGCCTCCATGTCGTCCAGGACCACGGCGATGAGGTCACGTACCTCGTTGTCGGCGACCTGACCGGTTCGGGCCGGTGCAGCCGACGTCCGGGTGATCGGTGCGCTGCGGACAGGCAGGTGACCCTGGCCGTTCTCGCCCGCGATGGGAAGCTGTGCACGCAATCTGTCGAGTTGGCTCACGTCAGGACTCCTCCTCCGGCCGGCTCACGGCGACACGCGACGCCGTCATGTCCCGTCCTTCCTGCGGCGCCGCACTTCGCGACGGGCATTCAACTGATCCTCTCTCAGCCGTCGCCACCTGTCCTGCTGCTTGAGCCTCTGGTCGCGTGCATCGGAGACAGCCCGCTCGTCCGGCGTGAGCCGGCTCTTCTCTTCACGGCTCTTCGCGCGGTGATCGCGGTCCAGATGCCTCCGTTCGGCACGCATTTCCCTGATCAGTTGTCGGCGTTCCGTCGGCGCCTGGTTGACGCGCTCCGCACCGAAGCGCCCTCCGGTCACCCGGCTGACGCGCTCGGCACGACGAGTGTCCCGGTCGAACTTGCGCAACCGTGCCTGGTCGGTCCGGTGGGCTCGCGACATCTCGGCGCGACGCCGGTGCGTGTTGATCCGATTGACGGCGGCATGATTGCCCTGCTTGAGGTGGTGTTGGACCCGCACTCGGCGGGCGAACTCAACTGATCGGCCCGCCTGGTTGGCGACGAAGTCGCGGGTCTTCCGGCCGGCGTACGACTTCGCGGCCATGGCGCCGCCCTTGGCGGCCACGGAGCCACCGCCGGTGGCCCAGGCCATGCCGACGTGGCCGGCGAGACGGGTGGTGCGGCGTAGGACACCTTGCAGGCGGCCGCCTTGGCTGCCGGTGGCGCCCATGTTGCGGGCGACGTCGCTGGCCCGGTTGAAATTGCCGGCCATGCGGCTGATGGCTCCGCCGCCGCCGCTGGGGACGAGGCTGTTCCCACCGAAGCCGCCGCCTCCTCCGCCGCCGCCCGCTCCTGCGCCGGCGCCGAACCGGGAGGACATGGCCGCCGCCATCCGATCCTTGGTGCTGTTGACCGCGCCGCGGCCGCGCCAGAAGAGCACGATGCCGGCGATGAGCAGGAGGTCGACGAGGAGGAATTTGCCGATCTGGCTCCACATCGCCGACCCGCCATCGCCCGCGTCACCTGTGGCCATGAGGTAGGTGAGGGCGTTGAGGAACACGCCCAGGAACACGATGGCGAACATGAGCATGAGGACGGTGGCGAACAGCTGTCCGATGTTGCGCCACAGTGCCGACCTGGCGCCGCCGGGGAGGATCGCCAGCATCAGTGTCACCAGCAGCTTCACACACTGCACCAGCGCCGAGATGCCGGCGATGAACACCACGCAGGCGACGATCATGATCAGGATCGCCAGGATGGTGACGGCAGGCTGGATGGCGAGCTGTGCCATCCAGCTGTCCGGACGCGCCATCTTCGCGAACGCGTCGACGTCGTCGGTCTCGCATTTGCCGACGACCTTCCACACCTCGGGGTCGTAGTTGACCGGTTCGTCGCCGGTGCCGCCCCACCAGGTGCCGGGGTCGGTGAGCTCGGACCCGGTGTCGACGCCCTCGGCGGCGGTGCCCTGGCCCGCCCGGTCGCCGAGCGCGTCCTTGAGGTCGTCCTTGGAAGTGCCGTTGCCGGCATGGGACAACGCGATGACGTACGCCTGCTCGCACTGGCCGCTGAGGGTTCGGCCGAAGTTGATCAGCATCGCCGGCTGGTAGAGAAACGTCTCAAGGATGCCCTGGCCCGGTGAATCCGGTTGCTCTGGTGTCTCGGGCACCTCGTTGAGGTCGGCGGTGAGTGAATCCACCAGGGAGTTGGCTGTGTCGCGTGCGTCGTAGAGCAGGCCCTGCTCGTTGCCTCCCACCAACCAGGTCACCGGGCTGAACGGGATGAGGTTGTTCTCCGGGTGTTGTGAGTCGTAGCTGATGGCAGCGAGGGCATAGTTCGCCACGATGATCGAGATCAGCAACTGCACGATGCCCTTGCCCCACATACCTCGGGCCATCCAGATGACACAGACCAGGGCCGTGATCATGAGGATGGTGACGTAGGCGTTGAGGTTGTGCAGCAGCCCGGCCACCCAGTCCTGGGCTGTCGAGGCGAAATCGGAGAACCAGTCCAGCCACGTCATGCCGAGGACGAAGTCCGTCACCCATGCCAGGGCGATCACCTGGAACTGGTAGATCGCCCAGGTGATGGTCATGAGGACCTTGAAGATCAGGTGGAACGGGTCGGTGATGCCACCGGCCAGGCCGAGCTGGACGTGGAACGCCGAGACCTTGCAGTCGTTCCCGTCCGGTGGATCGATGACTTGTCCGCCCAGCCCGCCGCCGCCAGCCGCGTCACAGGCGTTGGCGAGGATGGTGACGGACTCGGCGATGAGGCTCATGCCGGCCCCTGCCCCATCAGTCCGGAGGCGACGCCTGGTTCGAGTTCACCGGCGGGCCGGTACCCGCCCGTGCCACGGCTCAGGGCGTTCATCGGTTTCGTCCCGGGGCCGACGGCGTCCGGCTCGCCGTCGTTCCAGTCGTCCCAGTCGTCGGCGGCGGGCTGGACCGCGCGGCGGCCGACGACGACCTCCGGCGGCGACGTCTTCATCGCCTCGAACCGCTCGGGCCTCGATGGCGGCATGACCTTGATGCGGGCGACGTTGCCGAGGGCGTCGCGCATGAGTGCCTCACCGCGGCGCATCTCCGGAACGCCGTCGGGACCCACCGGGCTGGTGTGCTCGGTGATGAGCGCCACCAGCGACTCGTCGTCCGGGTCGAGGTCGAGCCACTTGAGCCCGCGCTTGGCCAGGGTCTTGTCCCGGTGGCGCATGAGGATGCGGGTGGGGATCAGGCCGCGCAGGGTGGCGTCGCCGAAGTCGCTCTCGGGGTCGTGGCTGCCCAACGCGACGGCGGCCTGGTGCTTGCGGCCGTCGCGGACGAAGACGGTGATCTCGCGCTCGCCCTCCGGGGAGGCGGTCACATGGTGGGCCTCGTCGACGATGAACAGCGCCAGCTCGGAACGGTCGCCGAAGCAGACCTGCCGCCCCATGCTGGCCATCAGGGCGTACATGGCCCGCCCGAAGATCTTCTCGAGCTTCATCTGCTCGAACAGGTGGGCATGCTTCAACTCGTCGCGGTCGGGCAGCTCCAGCGTGCGGGTCCAGAACACGATGGCGCGGTCGCTGAGCTCCACCGGCGGGAGTGAGGAGTCGAAGATGACGCGCCCGAAGTCCTTGCGGGCGAACACGTTCATGAGGCGGCCCAACTCGTACGCCCCGTCGAGCGTGCAACTCTCCAGCAGGTGCGCGGTGAGGTTGCCCAGCCCCCGGATGCCGTGCCGGGACAGGTAGCCGACCTCGAGCACTTCCGACAACAGGACACCGCGCTCGGATGTGGGCGACACGTTCAGCAGCGGGGTGAGGAACGACTGCGCCACCCGCGAGCCGGTGTGCCGGTCGAACACCCGCAGTGGGTCCATGCTCATGGTGGGTTCGGCCACGGACACCACGGTCGGGGTGGTCAACGCCTGGGCCATGGTGACCCACTCGCCGGATTCGGTGCGGTCCAGCGCGATGAACCGGCCGCCGCGGTCGACGGTGTCGGCGGCGATCTTCTTCAGGGCGACCGACTTGCCGGCGCCGAGTTCACCAGCGATGGCCAGTGACCCGGAGACGTCGAGACGGCTGGTGGCGCCGGCGGGGTCGTGGTGGACGACACCGGTCTGCCCGGTGGAGATGTTGAGGGCCAGTAGCGTGCCCTTGTTGTCGCCGACGTCCGTGGTGACCACCGGCACCGAAGCCGAGAACGAGTGCGACGTGGTGATCTGCGCGAACTCGCGCACCGACTTCGACAGCGGCGTCCCAGGCAGCATGGCCCACCAGAGGTCCTCCTGGTTGCCCAGCGGATGCATGAGCTTGAACCCCGAAGCGCCGTAGAACGCCTGCAGCTCCTTGGCCTGCTCCATCACGTGCTCACCGGTGCGGCCGGCCACGCAGAAGATGACGGTGGCCTCGACCTCGACCTCGAGATCGTCCGCGGACAGCAGCGCCTCGTACTCGGCGAGGTCGCGGGCGGAACGCTCGATGGCGTGCATGCCGGTGGCGAGCTGACCCTCCTGCTGGAGGAACTGGTCGTTGAGGTTGGCGACGGCGCGGCGGTTGCGCGCGATGACCTCTTCGCGCGTCCGCGTGTGCAGGCGGACCGCCCAGTCGACGTCGAGACCGGAGTCGTCGACCCGACCGAGGTACTCGCCGCCAGGGAAGACCATGCCGTCGGCGGGAGTGTCGGCCAGCGCCAGCAGGCCCTGATAGGACACGGCATCGGGCTGGTCCGTCTGCGTGATCTTGACGTACTTGCGCCGCAGCGGGTTCCACGACTTGAGCTGCTTGCGGTCGAGCTCGGTCTGGCCGCCCTCGTCGACCAGGGCGTCCGGCCAGAGCACACCGTGCCGAGGCAGCACCGCGGCCTCGTGGTCGGCCTTCGTCTCCGGCAGGTCCATGTCGGCGAACAGGCCCCGCTGAAGAGTGTGCTGGTAGAGCCAGACCAGCTGCGCCACCGTGGCCGGCGCAGGCCGGAACACACCGGGAATTCCCAACTCGACCTTGCGGGCCTGCTCGGTGCGCGCCTTCAGCTCCGCCGGTGAGATGCCCTGCCGCGGCAACGCCAACTGGTCGCGGAAGTCGTCGACGGCGGCGTGGAACGACTCGCCGAGGTTGCCGAACCGGCCGCGGTTGCGCAGCGGCACGCTCAGCCAGAACGTCCGCTGGCCGAGCGCCAGCTCGTCGAGGGTGTCGAGAGTGGCTTCACACTCGGCCGCCCACTCCGGGCAGTCCTCCAGCGGAATGCCGGTGATCATGCGTTCGACGATCGCCGCGGGATCGAGGGCCGCGCAGGCGCCGATCAGCAGCGCCTCGCCCGGTAGCGCCCGCAGCAACGCCTGGTGTGCGGCCCGGACACTGTGCTTGTCCTTGTCGGGGCGGAAGCCGTACGGCAGCGCCTGCAGCCGCCAGGTGGCCCACACCGTGCCGCCGCGCGACCACATCAGGTGGCCGGCCATGGCACGAGCCGGACTACGCATCGTTCATCACCCCGTCATCTCCTGGAACTGCCCGTCCGGCCCTCCGCCGGCGGGCCGCCGGCCGCGGACGCGCAGCGTCGGCGGCGGACGCTGCACCGTCGTCGGCGGGGACCAGGGCGAGCAACGCCTGCACCCCGCTCAGCGGTCCGGTGACCGGTGCCGGCTCCGGCTCGGCGGCCGGTTCGAGGTCCGCGACCGGCACTGAGCGGTCGAGCCGGCGACGCAACCCCGCCGGCAGTTGGCTGGCCGGCTGGAGGCCCGGCTCCACGCCGGCCCACGGGTCGGTGCCGGGCAGTGCGCCGAGGTACACGTTGACCTGATGCCGGACGCGCCGCGGCCGGCGGAACCGCACCGGCTTGCCCTGGTAGCGACCCGACGCCGGAGCGTTGAGCATTCGGTACAGGCCGAGCAGGGCGAACAGGGGGTTCCGGCCGTTCATCGGCAGCCGGCCGATCAGGAACACGACACCGAACGCGAGGCCGAACAGCACGGCAACGTTGCCGATGCTGCCGAAGACTCCCCACGTGCCGATGGTCAGCCCGCCGACGACAATGACGGCGATGGCCGCCAGCAGCTGCTGGACCGTGTACGGCCCGCCCGGGATCTTGGTGCCGTCGGGCATCCGTCCCAGCAGCTGCGGGAACTTCCGGGCCCGGGTGTAGTACTTGACGGTTTCCAGTTCGTCGGCGTCGTCGGCCATCGCTCGTCACCTCCGTTCGCGGGCGTGGGTCGTGCGGTTGTCGGCGGATGGGTCAGCCGACGTCGACGTACGCGGATGCGGGCGCCGAGCCGGGCAGGTCCTCTCCGACGGTGTCGCTGACGTCGGTCACGTTGAACACGAGCCAGATGAACACGCCGGCCGCCAGCGCGGACAGGACGATGGTTCCGATGGCGAACTTGGACTGAACCGCCTTGTAGACGACGAACAGGATGGCGACCGTGATGGCGACCACCCGCAGCACGTCCTGCAGGTTGGTGGCGGTCTCGGACGTCCAGTCGAGCAGACCGGCGTGGATGACGACATTCGACGAGGCGAGGTCGGGCGCCGTCGCCGCGAGGGTGATGAGGCTCATGGCTCCTTCTCCTTGGATGCGGGCTGATGGTGCGGATGCGTTAGGGCGACTCGGTGGCCGACCCCGATGGCGCTGGGTCTGATCCGGCCTCCCTCGTCGGTTGACTGCTTGGGCCCTGGGACGAGCTGCCGGACGGGGGGCTGTCCGAACCGCTCGCCCCAGGAGTCGGTGTGGTGGGCGTGGGTGTCGGGGTGGGCGTCGGTGTCGGGACCGGAACGGGCTCGGCCAGAGCCGGCGACGTGCGCAGCTCGGCGACCTCCCATCGGCCCTGCCGCGCCAGCAGCACCATGAAGTACTGCGCGCCCAGCTCCTCGCCGTTGGAGCCGCTCAGTGTGACGTCGGCCTGCACCTCGACGCGCTCGCCGTCGGCCGGTTCGTCGGACGGTGTGTCCTCACCGGTGGCCACGATGTTGGTGACCTGGAGGGCGGCGTACGGGACGGGATCGAGGGCCCGGAACGACGTGCCCGGGTTGCTGTAGGCCTCGAGCTCGGCTTGGTCGCCGGTGACGAGCATGGCGTTCAGGAAGTTCGTGACCCTGGCGTGGGCCGGGTGGTCGCTGGGCAGTGCGTGCCGGTAGGCCGGCCGCAGCCGGTCGAACTCCGCGGGTGCCGGGACCGGTGCGGGCAGCGCCTGCGCGATCATCTGGCCCTCGACGTAGAGCACGGGCACCTGGAAGTAGAGCCGCCCGGAGGTGATCCGTTCGACCGGCTCGGCGTCTTCGTCGCCGGACGCACCGGATTCCTCGGACTCCTCCTCGGCCGGAGGTTCGGTGGAGGCGTCCGCGGCCGGCTGGGCGTTGGCGGCGTCGGCCTCCGGCTGGGCGGCCGGGTCCTCGACACGTCCCTCGGTGGCGTCGACGCCGACGACGACGGACCACAGGCCGGTGTCGTCCTTCACGATCTCGGCCACAGCCGGATGATCGGTGGTCCACGCGACCTGAGGCCGGTTCTGCGGAGTATCACCGAAGAACGGCTGGAGCTCGGCGGCGCGATCGCGGGGAGTCTCCAGCCAGGCGACAACGGCCCGCTGGGCGAACTCGCCCACCGCGGCCGCCTCGCCGATGCGGTCGACGTAGCCGTCCTGACGGACCACCGGCTGCGGACTGGGTATCAACACCTGCATCGCCAGCGCCAGCGGCCCGGCGATGAGCGCCGCCCACAGCAGCCCGACGATGACACGGGTGCTCAGGCTCGACCCGGCCGTCCAGGAGTGCTGCTCGGAGGCGGCGGCGTCGCTCTTCGGCGCCGGCTTCTCGTCAGCGCCGGACTCCTTCGGCGGCCCGAAGCCCCAGTTGATCTTCATGGTGCCGGTTCCTCGCGCGTGGTGTCGGTGGCCGGCCCGAGTGCCTCGGGAGCCCACGGCTCGCGCAGCTCCGTCACGGGCATCAGCCGTTCGAGGGCTTCCTGCGCGCGGTCGGCGTTGGCGCCGACGGCGTCGTGCAGTCGCTTGGCGGCCTCGCGGTCGAACGGGTCGGCGATGAGGTGTGCCAGCTCCCGGTCGATCGCCCGCCGCGCAGCCAGGACCGTCGCCGCGTCCATGAGGGACTGCCGGTTGCTGAAGCGCTGGTCCATCGAAGGCTCCTCCGTCGGCGGGTCGGTTGACGGAGTAGGTGTCGCGGAGGGCCGTCTTGTGACGGGGACATGGAGCGGACTTCGCGCGGCTCACCCGATGCGACGCCCGAACGGAAACGGGCAATCGTGCCGTTCCGGAATCCGGGCAAGTCGGGGCCGGACGGCCCGTGCGCGCGGGCAAGAAGGCGACCGGTGTCGGGGTGCGCCGGGCAAGAGGCTCGGCAAGGGCTCCTGACCAGGGTGAAGGCGTCGATTCACCCCGGAGGAGCCAGACCATGCCGACTGCTACCGCCGTCCGACCCGGCGACACCGCCTACGACACCACCTGCACCGGTGCCCGCCGCCGCAGCGACGCCAGTCTCGTCGGACAGCTCAACAGTGAATGGGTCAGGCTGTGCGACGACGCCGCCACCGAGGCCGTCGTCGAACGGTGGGCGTCCAGCTACGACGGCCTCGCCGGCTGCGCCTCTCTCCCCGATGTCGAGCGGGCCGTCGTCCGGGCGACCGGCGACGGGACGGACCGGATCCTGCTGTCCCTGCTGCGGCTCGCCCACGCGGGCGATCCGCTGGCGGGGCGGACGGTGCTCCAGCTGATGCTCGGCAAGGCCGTCCGCATCGCCACCACGCGGGCCGGCCGCGACTCCCGGCCGAGCCTGGAGCACACCGCCGTCGCCGCACTGTGGACGACTATCGCCACCTACCCGGTGGAGCGCAGGCCGGCCAAGGTGGCCGCCAACATCGCCATGGAGACCCTGCGGGCGGTCACCGCGGAGCTGACGCACCAGCACGCCGAGACACCCACCAGCCCGGAGGTACTGGCTACCAACCTCACAGAGGAGCCAGCCGATCAGCACCGGACCAGCGCCGATCACGAGCTGCTGAACCTGCTGACGTGGGCGGTGGACCACGGCACCATCACCGCGGCCGACGCGACCCTGATCCTGGACATCTACACGCCGGCGCCCGGGTGCGACGGCGGTCCGGCCGCTGCTCAGCGGCACGGACTGAGCTGGCCGGCGGCGCGTCAGCGCGCCAGCCGGGCACTGCGCAAGGTGGCCCGGCGCATTCACGACGACGTTCCGGCACCGATGGCCGCTTAGGGGGCATACCGCGCGGCCCGGCATGTATGGGGCATGTAGTCGCCAGATGGCCGCCAAGACTTAACATTTCGCGGCCTATGCAGTTGTGTGTCCAGTCACATACCCTCATGCACGAGGCCGGTCTCAGGGCGACCCGGTCTCACACCTCTTCCCCGGGAGGCCCGCATGACAGATGGTAGTTGCCGCCACCGCGCCGTACGCGCGGTCCGGTCCGTTCGAGGTTCGCTCCTGGCGTGTCCGAACCTCCTGGCAGCGGACCTCAGACCACCCGTGTCATGACGTCCGGCGACCCGGAGGCGTCCGCGACAGGTCCGGCGATGTCGGCCGACCCGGCGACCGTGCCGGGAATCGGCGGGTCCCCGCAGATCGCGCGGCGCGAGCCGGCGCCCGCCGCCTTCCCGGTGGCCGCTGGTCCAGCAGCCGATTCGCCCGGCATGAGAACGGCCCGGCCGGCACTGGCGGCGCCGGTGATCCGGCCGAGCGTCGTCCACATACCTGCGTCGCTGCTCCCGCTCATCGCGGCCGAACGCCTACGATCCGGCCGGTCCAACGGTCAGATCCTCATCGATGCGATCGAAGCGGGGCACGAACACCTGGTCAAACTGCACAATGAGTCCAACAGCATCGGAGGTCGCCTCTTCACAGCCCGCACAGCCAAGCCGCGGTTGCCCGTGGCCCAGCCCCTCTCCCCCCTCAACATCCGTCTGTACGAGCAGGACTACGAGGTGCTCGACAGGCTCGTCAGCGAGCTCGGTGCAGGCTCCCGCAGCAGGTTGGCGACTCTGGCACTTGCCCGTTACCTCGATGGTTCCGCATGATCGACATCAACTTCCCCGGATAGATCACCAGGACGGCAGCGATGAGTTCGCCCCCCACCCATCAGCCGGCGCCCGACGAGGTCGACGACCCGGACCTCGAGATCGTCGAGTCCAAGCTCGAACCCGCCGTCGCGGCGCCGCCCAAGCAGCGCCGCCGGCCGGCTCTGATCGGACTCGGCGTGGCCCTGGTCGCCCTCGGCGGCCTGGGCGCCGCCTGGCTGGCCACGAGTGTCAGCAACACCGTCGACGTCATCGCATTGAGCAACGACGTGGCCCGCGGCGAGATCATCGAGGAGAGCGACCTCACGACGGCGAGCATCAACGCCGACCCCAGCCTCCAGCCCATCCGGGACACCCGGCTCGGCGAGATCGCCGGGCAGTACGCCACCAGCGACCTCAGTGCCGGTGGCCTGCTCACCGAAGGCGACTTCGACGACCTCGTCCAGCCGGCCGAAGGCGAGGCGATGGTCGGCGTCGCCGTGACCTCCGCCCAGCTCCCGGCCGAGGCACTGCGTCCCGGCGACATCGTCCGTATCGTGGACACCCCGAACGCTCAGGACGAACCACCGTCCGACACCCCCGACTCCATCGAGGCCACCGTCGTGCGGTCCTCGGTCGAGGAGGAGTCCGGCCAGCGCATCGTCGACGTCATCGTGCCGGAGGTCCGCGCACCAGACCTGGCGGCGCGCGTCGCCACCGGCCGCATCGCCGTCGTGCTGATGTCCCGGGCGGGAGGTGACTGATGGCGGTCGTCGCACTCACCTCTGCTCGCGGCGCGCCCGGCGTGACGACGACGGCACTGGCCATGGCGATGCTCTGGCCGCGGCCGGTCGTGCTCGTGGAGGCTGACGTCGCGGGCAGCAGCAGTGTCCTCGCCGGATACCTGCGCGGCACGGTGCCGCCCGACCGCGGCCTGGTCAGCCTGGCGGTGGCGCACCGGCGCGGGGTGCTGGACGAACGCTTCTACGACCAGACCATCGCGCTCATCGAGAACCGGGTCCGGCTGGTACCCGGGCTCGTCAACGCGCAGCAGGCGGCCAGCATGGACAAGCTGTGGTCGCCGCTGGGCATGGTGCTCGCCAGCCTGGAGCGCACCGGCACCGACGTCATCGTCGACGCCGGCCGGCTCGGTATGCAGCACGGGCCGATGCCGCTGCTGCGCTCCGCCGACGCCGTCCTGCTGGTCACCCGCACCACCCTGCCGGCGGTCAGCGCGGCCCGGGCCCGCGTGCATCTGCTGCGCGAGGACCTCGTCGAGCTCGGGCAGGGCGACGACACCCTCGCGGTGCTCCTGGTCGGCGAGGGCCAGCCGTACCGGGCCCGTGAGATCCGTTCCGCGCTCGGCACTCCCGTACTGGCCGCGATGGCCTGGGACCAAGCCGCGTCGGACTCGCTGAGCCAGGGCGCGCCGTACGGACGCAAGTTCTCAGCCGCGCCTCTGTTCCGCAGCACCCGCGTCCTGATCGGTGCGGTGCACGAGTTGATCGAGCGGCACCGAACCCGGCTCGCTCCCGCCCCGGAGTCACTGATCGAGGAGCGCACCTATGGCTGACCCCACGAACGCCGCGGCCAGCCTGGAGAACCTTCCGCTGTTCGCCGAGCCGGAGGGCGGCCACGAACCGTTCGACGACTGGGGCGACGGCTCCGGCTCGCTCAGCGGCCCGGCCGGCCAGAGCGACCTGCGCCGTTCGCTGCAGGCGCGGCTCGCCTCGGCCAGCGCGGGCGGCCACCGAGGCCGCGGTGCGCCGTCGGGGACGCATGCTCGGCGCGCATCGGACGCCGGGCTCACCGCCCTGGAACGCAACGGCGCGACGCTGCGCCGCGGAGCCGGCGCGGGCGAGGTCGACTGGGGGCTGGTGCGCGCCTACCGTGAGCAGGCCGCCGATCAGTTGGCCCACGCGCTACGCAGCCGGGAAGGTCTGGACGAGGCCGGCCGGCGCGAGCTGGGCCGCAGCATCGTCGTCGAACTGCTGGCCGACCACGCCGAGCGGGCGCTCACCAAAGGCCTGCCCATCATCACGCCGGACGAGCAGATCCAGCTCGCCGAGGCCATCATGGCCGCGCTGTTCGGCCTCGGGCGACTGCAGCCGCTGGTCGACGACCCCGACATCGAGAACATCGAGATCAACGGGCACGACAACGTCCACCTCATCTACAGCGACGGCCGCATCGTCGACGGCCCCCCGGTCGCCGACAACGACGAGGAGCTCATCGAGACCCTGTCGTTCCTGGCGACCCGGACCAGCGCCAACGAACGGCCCTTCTCCCCCTCCAACCCGCGACTGCACCTGCGGCTGCGTGACGGGTCGCGGCTCGCCGCCACCGCGTGGATCACGCCACGCCCGGTGGCCGTCATCCGCCGGCACCGGCTCACCGACATCGGCGTCGCGGACCTCGTCGAACTCGACATGCTCAGCCCGGCCGCCGCGGCGTTCCTGACCGCGGCCGTCCGTGCCCGCAAGAGCCTGGTCGTCTCCGGCGCGCAGGGGGCCGGCAAGACGACACTGGTGCGAGCCCTCACCAACGAACTGGATCCGATGGAGCGCATCGGCACCATCGAGACGGAGTACGAACTCCACCTGCACGACATGCCCGAACGGCACAAGCGCATCGTGGCCTGGGAGGCACGTCCGGGCAGCGGCGAGCGCGGCCCGGACGGCCGGGCCGTCGGCGAGATCACCCTCGACGACCTCGTATACGACTCCCTGCGCATGAACCTGTCCCGGCTGATCGTCGGCGAGGTCCGCGGCCGCGAGGTGCTGCCGATGTTCAAGGCCATGCAGTCCGGCGCCGGCTCCCTGTCCACCACGCACGCCCACTCCGCCCGGGCAGCCATCGAGCGGCTCGTCACCTGCGCCATGGAGGCCGGCCAGCACGTCACCGAGTCGTTCGCATACCGCCAGATCGCCGAACACATCGATCTGGTGGTGCAGATCGAGATGCGCGACGACAGCCACTCCGGCGGCAAGCGGACCCGGTACATCAGCGAGATCATCGCCATCGAGCCGGGTGAGCACGGGCTGCCCGCCGTCACCGACGTCTTCCACCCCGGGCCGGACGGACACGCCACACCCGGCACGCCGCCGATCTGGCTGCCTGACCTCGAGCGGGTCGGCTTCAACCCGCGGCTGCTCGACCACGGGAGCGCGCCATGACACCGTTCGCGGCGGCGCTGGCCGCGGTCATGGTGCTCGGCGGCCTGATGCTCGTGGTCGTCGGCCTGATCCCGCAGCCGGCGCGGGCGCGGCCGGCAACCACGGGGCAGCGCCTGAAGGCCAGGTTCGTCAGCGCGACCGGCGGTCGCAATGCGGCGGCCCGGCAGGTTCGGCTGCTCCTGGGTATCGGGTTCGCCGGCGGCATGGTCGGCTGGCTGGTCACCGGCTGGCTCATCCTCGTGCTGCTGGTGCCCGCCGCGCTGATCGGACTGCCCGCGCTGCTGGCTCCGCAGGCTTCGGCCACGTCGGTCGCGAAGCTGGAGGCCATGGAGGAGTGGACCCGGTCCCTGGCCGGCGTGCTCACGGTCGGCGTGGGGCTCGAGCAGGCCATCACGGCGACCATGAAGTCCACGCCCGACGCCATCCGGCCGGAGGTGACGACGCTCGTGGCTCGGCTGCGTGCTCGCTGGCCGACGGTCGCGGCGCTGCGGGCGTTCGCCGACGACCTCGACGACGCCACGGGCGACCTGATCGCGTCATCGCTGATCCTCGGCGCCACCCGGCGCGGCGCCGGTCTGGCCGCGGTGCTGGAAGGGCTGGCGTCGACGGTGGCCCAGGACGTCCAGGTGCGGCGCAAGATCGAAGCGGACCGGTCCAAGCCGCGCACCACGGCCCGGATGGTCACCGTCATCACGCTGGTCGTGCTGGCGTTCATGACGTTCAACAGCTCCTACATCGAGCCGTACGGCACACCCATCGGGCAGATCGTCCTGATCGTGCTGCTCACCTGCTACGTGCTGTGCCTGCTGTGGATGCGCCAGATCACCAAGGCCAAGCCGCTGCCGCGGATCATGGGCTGGGACCTGCGCACCCCAGCGCCCGACCGGGTGGAGGCGGGCCGGTGATCTGGGAACTGGGCATCCTCGCCGGCGCGCTGGCGGGTCTCGGCCTGACGCTCGTGGTCCGTGAGCTGGTGCCGTCGCATCCGCATCTGCGCGCCACCCTGTTCCGGTTGCACGACACCGGCACCGAGCCGGCCCGGCAGCTCGAGGCGCAGCCCAGCCAGTCGTCGTCGCTGTTCCAGGACCGGATCGGCCGGTTCCTCGAACAGCGGCTGCCGACCCTGGTCGGGTTCCGGCTCCCCCGCCAGGAGCTCGACCTGCTGCGCATCCCGGCCTACCGCTACTTCGGCGAGAAGGCGCTGTGGGCGTTGCTGGGGCTGGCCTTCCCGGCCATCCTCGCGCTGACGCTGCGCATCACCGGTGTCGCGCTGCCGTTCACCGTTCCGGCGTTCGTGGGGCTCATCCTCGCCGTCGTCATGTGGTTCCTGCCGGACATCGAGACCCGGCAGAAGGCCGGCAACGCCCGCGAGGAGTTCACGCGTGCGCTGGGCGCGTACATCGACCTCGTCGCACTGGAGCGGGCGGGCGGAGCCGGCTCCACCCAGGCGCTGGAGAACGCCGCCGAGGTGGGCGACTCGTGGGTGTTCCAGCGCCTGCGCGAAGAGCTGGCGCGGGCTCGCTGGTCGGGCACCACGCCCTGGGAAGGGCTGCACACGCTGTCGGTGCAGCTCGGTCTCAACGACCTGGACGACCTGGCCGACATCATGCGGCTGTCGGGAGAGGAGGGCGCGACGGTCTACGAGAGCCTGCGCGCACGAGCCAGCGGACTACGTGACGCGACGCTGTCGGCGGAGCACGCCCGAGCCAACGCCGACAGCGAACGAATGGTCATGCCCGTCGCCCTGCTGGGCGTCGTTTTCATGGCTCTACTGGCCGCTCCGACGGTGATGCGTATGCTCGAATGATCTTGTCCCTGCATTTCCACGTCGGTAATTCTCCAGGTCCCGCCGTCACAGAAGTCTCCCCGGACATGCCTACAGCTAGTGACGGGCGCGGACAGCCCGCACCCCCGAGAGGAACCACGCCAATGCTGCAACTCCAGACATGGATGACGGTCCTGTCCGCCGAGCTGCGCGACCGCTACGCCGACCTGACCGAGCGCCGTCGTGAACAGGGCGCCACCACGCTCGAGTACGTCGTGATCGCCGCCGCGGTGTTCGTCGCCGCCGTGGCGCTCGTCGGCATCATCATCGGCGTCATCAACCGCGAACAAGCGAAGATCCAGTAGACCCATGAGCCGCCGGCCACCTGCAGGGCGTCGCCGGCCGCGTCGTCGCCTCCCGGGGCGTGGCGAACGCGGCGCGGCGACGCTCGAGCTCGTGGTGCTCTTCCCCGTGGTGCTGCTGATCACCTTCGGAGTCATCGAGGGCGCCCTCTGGTATCACGCCCGCAACGTGGCGCTGGCCGCGGCGGAAGAGGGCGTCCGGGTTGCCACCGTCAACGGCGGCTCCCTCGACGACGGCCTCGCCGAAGCGCGGTCGTTCGCCGCCCGGGCCGGGGCCGACGGGGTCCTCAGCGCCGTGTCCGTGTCGGGCCGCGGCAGCGAGGCCGAGGTCACCGTCACCGTCGAAGGGGCGTCGCAGAGCCTGTTCCCGGGCTGGACGGGGCACCAGGTCTCGCAGACGGCCAGCGGCCCGGTCGAGCGTTTCACGGGGCCGGACTGACATGCGCTGGTACACGATGAGCAGGGATCGCGGCTCGGCCACCGTCGAGCTGGCGGTCGTGGCGCCCGGCCTGCTCATGATCGTCGCGCTGTTGGTGCTCGGCGGTCGCATCACCATCGCCGGCGGCGCGGTCGAGCACGCGGCCGCGGAGGCCGCGCGTACGGCGTCGCTGGCCCGCACCGAGGCGGAGGCCCAGCAGCGCGGTCGCGACACCGCCGAAGCCTCGCTCCAGCAGCAGGATCTGCTCTGCGTCGGCGGGCCGTCCATCGAGATCGACACCAGCCAGTTCGGCCGCCCACCGGGCGAACCGGCCACGGTGGCTGCCCGGGTCACCTGCCGGGTGCAGTTGTCCGACGTCGCCATCCCCGGCCTGCCGGGGTCGCGCGAGATCACCGAGACGGTGCGCAGCCCGCTCGACACGTATCGGATGCGCGGATGAGTGCGCGGCGGTGCAGGTCGGCCCGGCCCGGCGGCGAGCGCGGCGCCGTCGCCGTCATCGCCGTCGTCATCGTGATGGCGCTGTTCCTGGCCATCGGGCTGGTCGTCGACGGCGGCAGCCGTGTGCGCGCCATGCAGCGGGCCAACGCCATGGCCGCGGAGGCGGCTCGCACCGGAGCGCAGGCCGTCATCATCGAGGGCGCCGGAAACGGGCACCCGACCATCGACTTCGGCGAGGCCTGCCGCGCCGCGTCCACCTACATCACGCAGGCAGGCGGCCAGCCGGCCGACTGCCGGCGGGTCAACGACACCACGGTCCAGGTCGACACCGTCGTCCATTACGACAACGTCTTCCTGTCCCTGATCGGCGAGCCGACGTCCCAAGCCACCGGCAGCGCGCAGGCGCGGCTGGCGCGCGGCGTCGGCACCGAGGAGTAGAGGAGCGTCCCCGTGCCTACTCGGACACATCGCACCGCCCGCCCCAGGCGCACGGCCGGATCCGTCCTCCGCGGCCTGGGAGCGTTGATCGTCATCGTCGCCGTGCTGGTGGGCATCCCGCTGGCCCTGGTCGCGATCAGCGGCAACCCACTACCGGACTCCATGCCCACCTGGGCCGACGTCGAGTCCGCGCTCACCGCGCCGGACGACGGCTCGCTGTTCCTGAACGCACTCGTGTGGATCGCCTGGATCGGCTGGGCGACATTCGCGCTCGGCCTGCTGGTGGAGATCCCGGCGGCCTTCAGGGGACGGCGGGCGCCACGGCTGCCGGCGCTACGGTTCCAGCAGCAAGCAGCCGCCGGGCTGGTCGCCGCGGTGGCCGCCGTGTTCGTCGTCGGACCGGTCGGGATGGCGACAGCGGCCGAGCCGGTCCAGTCGCCGCATCAGCCCCGTGAGTCGCCGGCACTGACCGCGCCGGAAACTCCCTCCGCCGCCACGGCTTCCACACCCGGACAGAACGCCACCGCGGCAGGCGCTCCAGCCGGCGAAGCGCCGCCCACCGCCGAGACGGCCGAGGCCGCGCCGGCGCAGCCCACGCACACCGTCCGCGCCGGCGAGTCCCTGTGGCGTATCGCTCAGCAGGAGCTCGGCGACGGCGCCCGCTGGCCGGAGATCGCCGAGCTGAACTACGGCCGCTCACAGCCCGGCGGGGGCGCCCTGGACGGCACGCACTGGATCGCGCCGGGCTGGCAACTCCTGCTACCGGCAGACGCCGCGACCCCGGTCGCCGACACCGGCGCCGCGGTACAGCACGTGGTGGTCAGGGGCGACACCCTGTGGGGCATCGCCGAACAGCACCTGGGCGACGGAGCCCGGTATCCGGACCTCGTCGAGGCGTCCCGCGACACCGTCCAGCCCGACGGCGACCGCCTGCGCGACCCCGACCTCATCCGGCCCGGCTGGACCATCACCGTGCCGGCCAGCACCGGTCCGGTCGAGACGCCCGCTCAGCCACCTGCTCAGCCGCCGGCCGAGGAGCCGGCGGCGCTGACACCGGAAGAGCCAGCGGAGGTTCCGGCGCCGGAGCAGCCCGCCGCCGAGGCGCCGGCCGAGGAGGCACCTGCCGAAGAGGCGCCCGCCGAGGAGGCGCCCGCCGAGGAACAGCCGGTCGCCGAGGAACCCCAGGTCGAACAGCCGGGCGTCCAGACGGTGTCCGACCCCGACGGTGCCGCCCTCCCGCTGCGCACGGCCGCCGGCGTGGGAGCCCTCCTGGCCGCCGGTGTGCTGGTCTTCCTGGCCGCCAAGCGCCACTCTCAGCAGCGCCGGCGCGAGCCGGGGGAACGCATCGCCATGCCGGCCGGAGCGCTCGCCGACACCGAGCAGGAACTGCGCGGCGTGGCCGATCCGATGAGCGTCGAGCTCGTCGACCTCGCCCTACGCGGCCTGGCCGCCAGCTGCGCCCAGCGCGGCGAGGCGCTGCCGCCGCTGCGCATCGGCCGGCTGACGTCCGAACAGTTCGAGCTCTACCTGACCGAACCGGCCGAGCTGCCGGAGCCGTTCGTCGCCACCGACCAGGGGCACGTGTGGTTCCTGCCGGCGTCCGCCCGCGACCAGCTCGACGCCGACTCCCTGCGTGAGGTCCCGGCGCCGTACCCGAGCCTGGTCACCGTCGGGCACGGACCCGAGGACGGCCACCTGCTCCTCGACCTCGAACGGCTCGGAACGCTGGCCGTCGCCGGGGAGCCGGAGGCCTCGCAGGAGGTGCTGGCGGCGCTGGCGGTGGAGCTCGCCACCAGTCCGTGGGCCGACGACCTCCAGGTCACCCTGGTGGGCACCTGCCCAGAGCTCGCCGCCGGGCTGGACACCGGACGCATCCGGCATCTGCCATCGGTCGGCGGGCTGCTCGACGAGCTGAACCGGCGCGCCCGCCAGGACCGCGAGGCGTTGGCCGAGTCCGGGGCCTACTCGCTCGACGACGCGCGCGCCAAGGGTGTGGCCGCGGCCACCTGGACACCCGAGATCGTGCTGCTCGGGCATCCGCTCGACAGCAGTCAGCGCGACCAGCTCGCCGACCTCGTCGATGCCCTCCCACGGATCGCGGTAGCCGCCGTCACCAGCGGCCCCAGCGCCGAGGGCACCTGGTCGCTGGACCTGTCCGCCGACAACCCCGACGCCGCCGTCCTGCAGCCGGTCGGGGTGGACGTCCAGCCACAGCGGCTCGACCAGCGCCAGTACTCCCAGATCCTGGACCTCCTCGGTATCGCTGAACGGCCCGCGGCCCGACCGGAACCCGCCCGTCGGGAACAGCACCGCGAACCACCGGCCGTGCACCATGCGCAGCCGGGCCCCGGCCTGCTGGAGAGCCTGGAAGCGGAGTTCGGGCGGGAGCTCGACCACGTTCACAGCAACGGCGCCACCGCAGCTGAGGTGGCTCCCACCGAGCCGCGCGTCGAGCCGGTCACGGACGCGGAGGGTGTCGCCGATGCGGGCGGCGGCCTTGGTGCCACCGCGACGCCCAACGTGGCGGAGACGGCTCCCAGCGTGGCGGAGGCGCCTCCAGCCGACACCCCCGTCGACGACGGGCCCACCATCCTGCTGCTGGGTCCGGTCGAGGTCGAAGACGCCACCGGCCCGGTCGAGCAGTCCAAGTACCGGCAGCTCACCGAGATCGCTGCCTACATCGCGCTGAATCCCGGCCGCGGGCACGCGGCACTCGACGAGGCCATGTGGCCCGGCAGCCGGGTCACGCAGAACACCCGCAACACCGCGGTCTCCAAGCTGCGGCGCTGGTTCGGCCGCGACCACAACGGCGACGACTACCTGCCGCGGGTCGACTCCGGCTACCGGTTCAACCCAGGCGTCACCACCGACTGGGACCAGTGGAACGCGCTGGTCGGTCCCGACCCGGCGGTAGCAGGAACCCAGCAGCTGGTGGCTGCGCTGGAGCTGGTCCGCGGCCAGCCGTTCACCGGCGTGAACCCGCGCCGGTACGGCTGGGCGGAGCACCTCAAACAGGAGATGATCTCCACCATCGTCGACGCGGCCCACGAACTGGCCCAGCGCGCGCTCCGCAGCGGCGACGCCCACCTGGCCCGGAAGGCCGCCACCATCGGCCTCCAGGTCGAGCCGGGCATGGAACTGCTGTGGCGCGACCGCATCCGGGCCGAGCACCTGGCGGGCAACCGCGGCGGCATGGACGACGCCATCGCCAGGCTCACCGCGATCAGCGCCGACCTGGGCGACGACCTCGAAGACGACACGGTCCGGCTGATCGCCGAGCTCTCAACGGTGCCGCAGCGCTCCGGGGTGCCGGAGCGCCTCTGAGGTGCCTGCGGCCCTGGTGCGGCGCCCGGGTGCTGGTCAGCTGTCGCGCCGCGGCGGTGCCCGGCTGGCCCTCGACGGCACCGCTGTCACGAGGGAAGGCTTGCTGGCTCTCAGTAGCGCCTCCGGCCCGCTGTCCGGCGCTGCGCATTACGCCCGGCCACGACGCTACGGCGAGCCAGGAGGCTGGGCGCGGAGTCCTTGATCAACGACGGAACCGTGACACTGCGGAACGAGAGCTCGAGCGAAACCGGAATCGGCCACCGCAGTCGCCCCCGTGACCCCGCGGAACCGTGGCCACCTCGTTTCCCGTGAAACCTTCCTTCGCGCCGATGCTGGTCACGGACGCACGTGGCCCGCGGCTGGCCCGCCAATCGGCCACCACTAGGGCACCGGCCACCACTAGCGCGTCGGCCGGGTGGGGTCTATCGGACGAGCGCCTGGATCTCTCCCACGGGCACCAGGGTCCCGTTCCACGGGCTCTCCAGCGTCTCCGGCACGCCGGGTAGGTCGACCTCGATACCGCCCATGGTGAAGGTGACGTCGTAGACCAGGCGTGCCTGGGCAGCGAACGAGGGCCGACCGTCGAGGTCGAGGGGACTCTGCCCGTGCGACGTCATCAGGTACACGTGTTCACACGCGCGGGTGCGTAGGTCCGGGTCGCACTCGATGATGCCGCTCGAGTCACCGGGGTCGATCTCGACGTGACTGAGAGTGCCGGTGGCGTGCAACGGCCCGGCCTGCCCACCGACGATCTCGCCGTCGCCGAGGCCGTCGAGGAAGAACCGGGTGTCGGCACCGACGTAAGTCATGCCGGCAGGCGCGAAACTCATGGTGAAGGCCGGGGTCTCCAGCCGACCGAACGCCTGCCAGCCCAGCCCGGGCAACGCGTCCTCGTAGGGTTCGATCCAGCGCCACCGGTCCCAGGTCCCTTCCTCGCCAGGGACCAGGCACTGGACGAAAGTGAAGATGTGGTCGGGGCTCGGGCGGGTCTCCTCCGGCCAGTCGTCCTCGTCGATGGTCGACGGGATGTCGGCTCGGCAGGACCGGACGCCGAGGCAGAACTCGTCGTACGGTTCCTCGGTGAGGTCGCACCGTGGCCCCTCGCCCTCGCCGCCGCCCCCGCCGCTCTGGTCCTCGTCGGGGCCGGCACAGACATTGACGTAATCGAAGACACCTGGGCGGACCTCGAGGTAGATCCAACACACATCGCGCGTCTGGGCGTCGTCGACCGCGACCGAAACGCTCGTGGCCCCGAGCAGCGCCGCCACGAGCGCGACACATGCCACCAGTGCCTGCGCCGCCGTCCGGAGCTTCAGCATGTGATCGTCCCTCCTGGTTCGATCGGTTCACCGATGAGCCACGAGCCATCGGAGTCGATCACTTCGAACACCACCGGGTGCGGTGTCAGCTGTTCCTCCGGCGGCGGCAGGGTGGTGCCGTCGGTGAGCTGTGCGAGCCATTCTGACTCATCGATGCAGGCGCTCACGACCCCGGACGTGGAGACGACCTGGACCGTGACGTCGCTGATGACGGGTTCGCCGACGCGAGTGATGCCTTCCTGCGCGTATCGCCGGGCGGTGCCGACGTTCAGCTCGGTGGTCTCTTCGGTGGCGATACCCTCGAACAGGGCGGCGGGGTCGTCCGACTGCCCGCTCTGCGCCTGGATGACAGCGTCCCAATAGTCGCGGAAAAGCTCTTCGATCTGCGCCTCCGCCGAAGCAGCAGGGTCGGCGCTGGCCGTGGGGGTCGGCGTGCTCGCGGGGTCGTTCTCGTCACCGCCACTGCATGCGGCGGCCGAGAGCGAAGCACAAGCCAAGCCGACCAAGAAGCGCCGGCCCGCCCGGGGACGCGAGCCGTTCATGCAGGGACAATATCGATCAAGGCATGACAGGAGCAACACCTTCGCTGTGAACGGTCGGTGTCATTCTCGCTGGCTGGACGCCTTCCACCTGTCTCACAGCGGCTGGAGCCGCGCCGTCGCGGCGGGCCGGCGGGCGCGGTCGGTGGGCGATCGGTCTCAGCGGCAACCCGAACACTCACCGAGCGTGCCGGTTCGGGTGGCCCAGGGTGGGTAGAATCGCGACGAGCTGTGGCGGAGGGTTGTGCGGCCTGATGGGCCGATGCGCTGGTCACGTCGTGCAGCCCGATGTCAGATTCACGGCCGACGGAAGGACCACCCGCGGATGACCTCGCTTCGCTACGAGTTGGGCGACACCGGCCCAGCGATCGCGGAGATCCGCTCCAAGCTCACTCAGCTGGGGTTGTTGGACGACACTGCGCCCGGCCCGAGCACGTTCGACGAGGACGTCGACCGCGCCGTGCGACAGTTCCAACAGGAGCGTGGCCTCACCGCCACTGGTGTCGTGGACGCCACGACGTACCGGGTGCTCGACGAGGCCCGCTGGCGGCTGGGCGACCGGCTGCTGTCGTATGTCGTGGGCAACCCGCAGGCCGGTGACGACGTCATCGCTCTGCAGCGGCGGCTCTCCGAACTGGGGTTCGACGTGGGCCGGGTCGACGGTGTCTTCGGGCCGCGTACCGGTGACGCGTTGCGGGAGTTCCAGCGCAACGTCGGCCTACCGGCCGATGGCACCTGTGGGCCCAGCACATTCAAGACACTGGGCCGGCTGGCGCCCATCGTCACCGGAGGACGGCCGGAGAGCCTGCGGGCCGTCGAGGCACTGCGGCAGGCCGGCAAGCGACTGCCGGGCAAGGTCGTCGTCATCGACCCAGGTCATGGCGGTGCCGACCGCGGACACCAGGCGCACGGCCTCGACGAGGCTTCGGTCGTCGGTGACCTCGCCGCCCGCATCGAGGGCCGGCTCACCGCCACCGGTGTGCAGACGTTCCTCACCAGGGGGCCCGGGTCGGATTCGTCTCCGAGTGAGGCCGAGCGGGCCCAGTTCGCCAACGACTCCGGCGCGAACCTGCTCATCTCCCTGCACGTCGACGCGCACCCCAACCCGGAGGCGTCCGGCGTCGCCACGTACTACTTCGGCGGCAGCGAACCGGGAACCGCCAGTGCCATCGGCGAACAGTTCGCCGGCCTGGTGCAGCGCGAGATCGTGGCCCGCACCGACCTGGTCGACTGCCGCGCGCATGCCAAGACATGGGACCTGCTGCGGCACACGAAAATGGCGGCGGTGCGCGTCGAGCTCGGCTACCTCACCAACGAAGGCGACGTCGCTCGGCTCGCCGATCCCGACTTCCGCGACGTCGTGGCCGAGGCGATGGTCATCGCCATCCAGCGGGTCTACCTGCCGTCGGGAGAGGACGCCGCCACCGGCGCGCTGCGGTTCCACGACCTCGCCACGAACTGACGGGGTGCACGCGTCACACAGCCCGTCCATCTGGGGACGACGGGGTGTGCGACGTCGGCGCGGCGACCGGGGGCCGTAGGCTCCCTCGCCGCGGCGATCCAAGCGGCACATGCATCGCCAGCCCAGCGTCGCGCAGCCCGTCCAGCTGGAGACACTGCCCGAAATCAGCGCAATCGATTCGCCTTCTCCCCTGGTGGTGAGGCATGGTTGATCCTGGGCACCGGTCTGTCCGGGCCCGTTAGACGTTGTCGGTCGTTCCACGGGAGGTGTGTGACGTGAGCCATCAGTCGAGCCCGAACCGGAAGACGACGGACGCAGCAGCGGCCACCGGCTCACGTCTGGACTCATACGTCGATCGCTACGCCACCCGCACCCATGGCATGACCGCCTCCGAGGTGCGTTCACTGTTCGCGGTCGCTTCCCGGCCCGAGGTCGTCTCGCTGGCCGGCGGCATGCCGAACATCTCCGGGCTTCCGCTCGACGTGGTCGGTTCCCTCGTGCACGAGCTGGTCGACAAGCGCGGCATGACGGCACTGCAGTACGGCTCCGGCCAGGGCGACCCCACGCTGCGCGAGCAGATCTGCGAGGTCATGCGGCCGGCGGGCATCGGGGCACATCCCGACGACGTCACGGTCACGGTGGGTTCGCAGCAGGCGCTGGACCTCGTGACGCGCATCTTCATCGATCCGGGCGACGTCATTCTCGCCGAGGCCCCGTCGTACGTCGGCGCATTGGGGACATTCCGGTCGTATCAGGCCAACGTCGTGCATGTGGAAATGGACGACGACGGGCTGATCCCCGACCGGCTGCGTGACGCGATCGCGACGGTGCGCGCAAGCGGCCGCACCATCAAGTTCCTCTACACGATTCCCAGCTATCACAACCCGGCCGGCGTCACGCTGTCACCGCAACGACGCGCTGAGGTGCTGGAGATCTGCCGGCAGGCAGATGTGCTGATCATCGAGGACGATCCGTACGGGTTGCTCGGGTTCGACGGCGAGGTCCCGCGCGCGCTGCGGGCCGACGATGCCGAGCGTGTCATCTACTTGGGCTCGTTCTCCAAGACGTTCGCGCCGGGTTTCCGGGTCGGCTGGGCGCTCGCGCCACACGCCGTACGCGAGAAACTGGTCCTGGCGGCTGAGAACAGCGTGCTGTGCCCGCCGGCGTTCAGCCAGCTGGCGGTCTCGGAGTACCTGGCCGGTCACGACTGGTTGGCCCAGGTCAAGGACTTCCGTGAGACCTATCGTGAGCGGCGCGACGCCATGCTGGAGGCACTGAGCGACCTCATGCCCGAGGGCGCTCACTGGACCAAGCCCACTGGCGGTTTCTACGTGTGGCTCACCCTGCCCGACGGCATCGACGCCAAGGCCATGCTGCCGCGGGCAGTCACCAGCCGCGTCGCCTACGTGCCCGGAACCGCGTTCTTCGCCGACGGCTTCGGCTCCCGCTCCATGCGCCTGTCGTACTGCTACCCCACACCGGAGCGCATCCGCGAGGGCGTACGCCGGCTCGCGCAGGTCATCGAGCAGGAGATGGACCTGCGCGCCACCTTCGGGGCTTGGGCGGCGACCCGCCGGCCCGGGCTGGACGGCCCGGCACCGGACCAGAGTTAGGGGTTCGTTCCACCATGAGTGATCTCGGCCGCGTCCTCGTACTCGCCGGCGGCCTCTCGCACGAACGTGACGTGTCGCTGCGTTCGGGCCGCCGTGTCGCCGAGGCTCTGCGCGAGGTGGGCCTCGACGTCGAACAGCGCGACGCCGACGGCGACCTGCTGTCCGCGCTGCGCCAGGACCCTCCGGACGTCGTCTTCCCGCTATTGCACGGCGCCCAGGGCGAGGACGGCGCCATCCAGGAAGTGCTGTCGCTGTCCGACCTGCCGTATGTCGGGTCCGCAGCGGCCGCCTGCCGGCTCGCCTTCGACAAGCCGGCGGCCAAGTCCATCGTTCGTCGCGCGGGCATCGCCACGCCGTCGTCGGCTGTGTTGCCGCAGTCGACGTTCCGTGAACTGGGCGCCGGTGTGCTGCTCGACGCCCTGGCCGCCCGGCTGGGCCTGCCGGTGGTGGTGAAGCCGGCTCGAGGCGGGTCGGCGCTCGGCACCACCGTCGTCCGCCGCGTCGAGGACCTCCCGGCCGCCATGGTCGAGTGCTTCGCCTACGGTGAGCCGGCCCTGGTCGAGCGGTGGATCGACGGCACCGAGGTGGCGGTCGCCGTGGTCGACACCGGTGACGGTCCGCGGGCGTTGCCCGCGGTCGAGATCGTCCCGGAGTCGGGCACGTACGACTTCCACGCCCGCTACACCGCCGGCGCTACGGAGTTCTTCGTCCCGGCACGGCTGGACGACACCGCGGCCAAGGCCGTCGCGGAGGTCGCGGTCGCCGCTCACCGGACGCTCGGCCTGCGGGATCTCTCCCGCACCGACGTCATCGTCGACGCCGACGGCATGCCGTGGCTGCTCGACGTGAACGTCGCCCCGGGTATGACGGAGACCTCGTTGCTTCCGCAGGCCGTGCAGGCAGCGGGTCTCGACCTCGGACTGCTCGCTCGGGACCTGCTGGCGGTTGCTGTCGGCCGGCATCACCGCGACTCCGATGCCCTGAGCTGAGCGTTCCGCACCTCTGACACGAGAATCGCGGCCGGGCTGCTCCTGATGGAGCGGACCGGCCGCGATTGTCTTGTACGGGCTGAGCCCAGGGTATGCGTTCAGGCGACGTCGTTGTTGCGCCCCGGGACGTGCATGCTCGGGTCGATGGTGCTGACAATGCGCTCGAGATCGTCGATGCTGGCGAACTCGATGGTGACCTTGCCCTTGCTGCGCCCGAGGTCGACCTTCACCCTGGTGTCCAGTCGCTCCGACAATGCACTCGCGATGTCGGAGAGCCGAGGCGCCATGGGTCGGGCCGGCCGCTTCGCGCGCTCCTTCGGCGTCTCCGCGTCGCCGATCGACACGATCTCCTCGACAGTGCGGACGCTCAGACCCTCGGCGACGATGCGCTGTGCGAGCCGCTCCTGAGCCGCGCCGTCCGACAACCCCAGCAGTGCCCTCGCGTGACCGGCGGAGAGCACCCCGGCGGCGACGCGCCGCTGCACCAAGGGCGGCAGCTTGAGCAGCCGCAGGGTGTTCGAGATCTGTGGCCGACTCCGCTTGATGCGGACCGCGAGTTCGTCGTGGGTGCAGCCGAAGTCGTCCAGGAGCTGCTGGTACGCGGCCGCCTCCTCCAACGGGTTCAGCTGGCTGCGGTGTAGGTTCTCCAGCAGTGCGTCCCGCAACATGTCGTCGTCACGGGTGGTCCGCACGATCGCGGGGATGGTGGCGAGGCCGGCCTCCCTGGTAGCCCGCCACCGCCGCTCACCCATGACCAGCTCGTAGCGACCGTCCTCCAGCAGCCGCACGACGATCGGCTGGAGCAGCCCGACCTCTTGAATGGACGACACCAGCTCCGCCAGCGCGTCCTCGTCGAAGACCTGCCGCGGCTGCCGTGGGTTCGGCGTGATGGCATCAACGGGGATCTCGGCGAACGTGGCTCCGTCGACGGGGACCAGCTCGGTATCCGTCGCCTCCGTTTCACGTGAAACAGTGCCGCCTGTGGCGCCGTGGCCCCCGTTCAAGCCGAGCCGACCGTCAGGGAAGAAGACGTCAACGGGCGACGTGCGCACGCCGCCGGCGTCCGTCGGCTCCCCCGTCGGGATCAGCGCGCCCAGGCCACGCCCGAGCCCACGCCTCTTCTCAGCCATCACTTGTCTCCCCATGTGGTTCTCCAGAGGTCGTCCCCCGCTCCGCGATCTCGCGGGCAGCTTCCAGGTAGGACAGTGCGCCACTCGATGCGGCGTCGTACGTCATGACGGTCTGCCCGTAGCTCGGCGCCTCGCTGATGCGCACCGAACGCGGGATGGCTGTGCGCAGAACGGTGTCACCGAAGTGGCGCCGCACCTCGTCGGCCACCTGGGCGGCCAGGCGGGTGCGACCGTCGTACATCGTCAGCAGGATCGTGGACACCGCCAAATCGCGGTTCAGATGTGCACGGACCATGTCGATGTTCTTGAGCAGCTGGCTCAGGCCCTCCAGGGCGTAGTACTCGCACTGGATCGGAATCAGCACCTCGTCGCCACCCACGAGCGCATTCACGGTGAGCAACCCCAGCGACGGCGGACAGTCGATGAAGACGTAGTCATACTCCGTGCCGTCGGCCTTCAGATGCTGGTCGAGCGCCTTCCGCATCCGTGACTCGCGGGCAACCATCGAGACCAGCTCGATCTCGGCGCCGGCCAGGTCGATGGTGGCGGGTACACACCAGAGCCCGTCGATGTCCTCGACCTTCTGCACCACGTCACCGATCGGCGTCTCCTCGACCATGACGTCGTAGATGCTGGGGATCTCCGCGTGATGGTCGATGCCCAGCGCAGTGGATGCGTTGCCCTGCGGGTCGAGGTCGACCACCAGCACCCGTAGTCCGCTGACCGCCAGCGCGGCCGCCAGGTTGACGGTGGTGGTGGTCTTACCCACGCCGCCCTTCTGGTTGGCGACGACCATCACGCGGGTCTGGTCGGGTTTCGGCATCGGCGCGGCCCGGCGGCCCACCGCCATCAGCGCGACGGCCGCCTCGCGGGCGATAGGGGTGTCCATGTCGGCCAGCGATCCGGACATCGCGAAGTCGGCCAACTCGGCCGCCGTACGCACCTGTGTCCGTTCCGCCACGTCGGCCGGTCGCTCGCCCGCATTCACCGATCTCTCACGCTCCAGGTTCGACGGTTGGCCCGTCGGTTCAATGGTCCCATTGTCCGGTGGCCAGCCGATCGCCGACCGCCGTTCCCCCGCAGCGTCCGAGCTCGCGACGACCCCACTTGTCGTCGGCCACCCCAGGCCCAGTACGACAGTGGCATCGCTCATCTGCTCTTCCTCCGTTGTCGTGCACCCCGTCCCGGCACCCTGTCCGACCGTCCTGCGGTGACCACGGCCACCCGTGCGGCCGGCTCGACGACGCCGGTGCCGGCTGTCTCAACTCTCCATGACGTCGCGCCCATTCTCGCCAACGACGCGGCTGAATCGCGCAACTCTTCGGAAACGGACTCGCCCTTGAGCGCCAACAGCCGCCCGTCCGGCCGTAACAGCGGAAGGGTCCAGCCGGCCAGCCGCTCCATCGGCGCCACAGCCCGAGCGACGACGACATCGAACCGGCCACCCGGCGCCACGTCTTCGGCACGGGACCGCAGCACCGTCACCGATGCCAGCCCCAACTGCTCCACCGCTTCGGCGAGGAACTCGCTGCGCCGTAACAGCGGTTCGACGAGGACGACCTCGAGATCCGGACGAGCTATCGCGATCGGAATACCAGGCAGGCCGGCCCCGGAGCCGACGTCCGCAACCCGGGCGTCGGTCTCGATCAGCTCGGCGAGGACCGCGGAGTTCAGGATGTGACGGTCCCACAGCCGTGGGACCTCGCGAGGACCCAGGAGCCCGCGCTCGATGCCTGCCCCTGCGAGCAGGTCGGCATACGCGACCGCCAGGCCCATTCGGTCCCCGAAAAGGGAGGAGGCCGAGTCAGGTACGCCGTCGATCTCGTCCATGACTCGGCCTCCAAAGCTCGGTGTTTCACGTGAAACGACGCCCGCTGGCGCGGTTCACGGGGCTGGTCACCGCTAGGTGGTCGCCGCCGGCACCCATCAGGGGCCGCCGATCAGGCAGGCAGCACGACCACGTATCGGCGCGGCTCTTCACCCTCGGACTCGCTGCGCAAACCCGCCGCCGCGACCGCGTCGTGGACGACCTTGCGCTCGAACGGCGACATCGCCCCAAGCGACTCGGACTCGCCCGACGTACGCACCGCCTCGATCACCTGCTTGGCCAGCTCCAGCACCTCGGCCCGCCGGTTGGCTCGGAAGCCGCCGACATCGAGCATCAGCCGGCTGCGTTCGCCGGTCTCCCGGACCACCGCCAGCCGAGTCAGCTCCTGCAGCGCCTCCAGGACCTTCCCATTGTCGCCGATCAATGCGTCCAGACCATCACCGACGACCGACACCACAGCCCGGTCGCCCTCAACGTCCATGTCGATGTCGCCGTCGAGGTCGGCGATGTCGAGCAGCTCCTCCAGGTAGTCCGCGGCGATGTCGCCCTCGCGTTCCAACCGCTCGGCCGTACTCATGGCCGTGTCATTCCCGCGTTCCTGCACAGCGTCGCGCTCGGTGTCAGCGTCGCTCACCTTCGACTCCTCAGTTTTCGTTCATACGACGGGACGCGCCCGTCGGGCCGGGTCACACGCACGCCGCCTACGGCGGTCACTTCTTCTTGCGTTGTGCCCGGGTGGTCTTCTTCGGCTGCTGTCGCACAACCTCACCCACGGGCTTCTCCTCATCCGGCTCGGCGGTCTCCGGGGTGGGGAGCGCGATGCCCTTGCGGCGCGCCTTCTCTTCCAGACGCCGCTGGTGCGCCTTCTCCGCCTCGGTGCCCGGTGCCGGCATCCGCCGGATCACGTAGAGCTGCTGGCCCATGGTCCAGAAGTTCGAGGTGAGCCAGTAGAGCACGGTGCCCAGCGGGAAGTACACGCCCGAGAACGCGAAGACCAGCGGCAGCACGTACAGCAGGATCTTCTGCTGCTGCGCGAACGGGCCCTCGAGCGCCTCCTTCGGCATGTTCTTGCGCATGATCTGCCGCTGGGTGATGAACTGCGACACCACCATCAGCACGACCATCACCGCAGCGATGATCTTCGTGTTGAGGTCGTCGGACGTGAGGAACGAGTCCGCCAGCTGCGCGCCGAAGATCTCCGCGTTCCGCGCCGAGTCGAACAGCGTGCCGGGCTCGAACGCACCGCGCGGGTTGTTCTTGGCGATACCGTCCAGTACCCGGAACAGCGCGAAGAAGAACGGCGCCTGCAGCAGGACAGGCAAGCAGGACGCGAACGGGTTGGTCCCGGTGTCCTTGTAGAGCTTCATCATCTCCTGCTGGAGACGCTCGCGGTCACCCTTGTACTTCTTCTGCAGCTCACGCAGCTGAGGCTGGAGCAACTGCATCTTGCGCTGCGAGCGGATCTGCCGCACGAACAGCGGGATCAGCAGGATCCGGATGACGACGACCAGTCCGATGATGGACAACGCCCAGTTCACACCGTCGTGGTCGATGCCGATCAACTCGGAGAAGAGCCAATGCCAGCCGATCATGATCCAGCTGACGAGGTACAGCAACGGTGCGAGGACGGTATCCACGGGTCTATCAGACTCCTCTGAGAGGGGTTGGGGCCCCCGGTTGCGGTCTCACCGGGGACTCGGAAGCTCGTCGGGAATCGTCGGCACCGGGCGTCTCGCCGTCGGTACCTTCCGCACGGCCCCACCACCGGTAGTTCTCCCGGCTCGGCACGAGGTCGACACCGCCGGCGCACCAGGGGTGACACCGACCGAGGCGACGGGCCGCCAGCCACGCTCCACGCAGGGCACCGTGCCGCTCGACCGCCGTCAGCGCGTACGCCGAGCATGACGGGTAGTAGCGGCAGGTCTGCCCGTACAGCGGACTGATGATCAGGCGGTAGCCCTTGAGCAGGGCCACCAGAAGAGTCTTCATCGCCGTTTCTCCACCCGGACCAGGGCCCGATCGAGAGCGGCATCGAGCTCACGCGCGAGCGCGGAGCTGGGCGCACCGGCGATGCCGGGCAGCGCACGGATCACGACCGAGGATCCAGGCGGAAGCCGATCGACACGGTCGGCCATCAGATGACGCAGCCGGCGCCGGACGGTGTTGCGAACCACTGCACCCCCAACCGCGCGGCCGACGACGAGGCCCACCGACGGGGACGTTTCCTGACCGCCCTGCTCGGCGGCGGGCAACAGGTGCACGACCATCGTGGGCCGTCCGACGCGGACTCCGCGGCGCACGATCACCCGGAAATCAGCCGAGCGCCGGAGCCGGTGCTCGGCCTTCAGCACCTCAGATCGTCGAGCGAGCGCAAGCCGGCCAGCCGGATCAGGCGGACAGCTTGGCACGGCCCTTGCTGCGGCGGGACGCAAGAATAGAGCGGCCGGCACGCGTGCGCATGCGCAGCCGGAAGCCGTGAGTCTTCGCACGACGGCGGGTGTTCGGCTGGAAAGTGCGCTTGACCACGTCCGGGCTCCTGTGTCGATCGGTGAGATGTGCGTGCTTCTGGGTGCCGTCCGGGACCCGCGCATCCCCGGGATACGCACCCCGGGCATGTCGACAGGAGCCCTCGTCGGACCGATTAACGGTACGCGCTGGACGCGCTCGGGGTCAAACTCGCCCGGCCGTACGGCGGTGAGCGGCGGCAACCGCTCATCCTGACATCGAGA